>NZ_JBUXKP010000005.1:0-504364 GCF_055502675.1 Pseudoduganella sp. jia 12 | reverse complement strand
TGTTCGTTTGCTTGATGGATTGACCCGCTCAGTTTGACCCTCCCTCCACACCCGCGCGAACGCTGCAACCCTGTCGTAAGAACCCTCAAATCCCAATTCCTTCAGGTCCTCATGGATCTGCTTTAGCGTACGCCGCTGCTTTCTAGATCGTGCTGCCTCGGTCTTGAGCATGGCTGAAAGTTGAATCGAGTATTTGTCGATTGCGCTGCGCGAGCGCCGCTCGGTGTAGGCCGGCTCGGTGATTTCCTCGCGCAGGTAGCGCCGGACAGTGTTTCTTGAGATGCCTAAGCGTCTGGCGATCTCTCTAAGGGGGACCTGGTCACGAATGTGCCAGCGTCGAATAATGCCTAGTAGTGCCACGTCGATCACTCCGGTTCCCCACTCAACTTGTTGAGCAGGATTGTGTCTTAAACGTGGGTCAGATTCACTTGCAAATTACTGGGTAAAGTGGGTCAGATTTCGCTGCAAATCAACAGGCGCTCATCATGTCGATGAGATCAAGGGAGACTGGCGACTCAAGCCCTGTCTTTTCGTGACTCCATGCAGCCTCAAGGGCGTCTTGCGAATGAGCTGTTTCTTCTGTTCCAAAGTCCACTTCGCTGCTTGAAATAGCAGACTCCAACTCCACCACCGCCTGGTGAGCTCCCGCTTCCACGGCGATTGTATATGCGGTCTTGCCAGAGGGAGTGAGCAGGTTCGCATCCACCCCAGCATTCAGTAACAATTTGCACATCGCGGCTTTATTTCGCGAAGCAGCGAGCATGAGAAGAGTGAGGCCATCACTATCGCGCGCATTGAGATCGTCACCTCTATCGATGTGAATCTTTAGGGCGCTTTCAACGCCGGCCAGAACAGCAATTTTCAGAAAACGATTGAGTAGACGCATATAAAGCGAAGTGGTTAGGCGCCAGTAGAAGCGTTTTGGACATCAGCGCTGCTGAATGATAGAGGCTCGACTGATGGCATTTTTAGGGCCGAACAATTTTGCAATCTCATGTGGCCGCTGACCTATGGACATCCATTGCCGCACAAAACTTAAATTTCTTTCTTGAAATAAATTCTACAGCAGATTGAAACTTATTTCACGAAAAAGGTGAGCTAATGTGGAATGTCCAAGGAGGTCTATATCAGATGGCTTCGAGATCAGTCTGAATTTGGAAGCGTTCTGAACTGAGCGAAGGATTGGCAGGTTTGCTGCAGGCTATGGGTTGTGTGCCCAAGAGTAGAGCACAATGTGGTTCTCACGGGAAAGCCGTCGGTCACCAAGGCGAAAATGCCAGTAGGGATGCACAACCCACGCCCTTGACGCGCGGTTCGGTTTGGGCGCTGTCGCCCGCACGCAGGCGACAGCGCTTAACAACAAAGTGATGATTCAGATAGGGCTGGCGAGCACGCGTTCGTCATTCGAATCAACCACATAAAGTCCGCAGGGCCTACTTCTCTCCGGCAGGTCGGCATAGGGCCAGCATATTCAAGCCGCGTCTGCCGAGCTACGCGGCACGCGGGTCCGCACCGGGCGGTTCGAGTAGTTAGGTCAGAAGAAGCGAGGCAGGCCGCCCCTCTCGAAGTAGGCGATTTTGAGGGCTGTTTCAGCAGTCGATCGGCATTTCGCCACGAGTAGCGATTGTCCGCGGCCACTTTTCTTGCGACTTCAGCGGTAGCGCCGAATGCTATAGTTTTCAATGAATGGTTTTTCCTCGCTTCCAGTGCTTGAGCTAGGTTGCCCTCAGCCTGTGACGCAGCCATTCATAGAGTGTCCGCCAGATCTTGCGCGCCGGCTAAGACTAAAACCGTATCTGTGCAAACCTAGTCACCGTTACCTCAGCCACTCTAAGCTGCCGCCCCAACCCGCGGCAACGTCACCTCCAACTGACACCCCATCCCCGCCCCATCGCTTTTCGCGCTGACCGCCCCACCATGCAGATGCACCAGACTCCTTGCCAGCGCCAGCCCAATCCCCAGCCCACCCTGGCTGCGATCCAACCCCTGCGCACCCTGTGAAAACAGGTCAAAAGCACTATCGATCAACTCCGCGGACATCCCTATCCCGTTATCCCGGATCGAGATCGTCAATGTCCTGGCCTGCACCTCGAGAAGCAGTTCGATACGTCCGCCATCCGGTGTGTATTTCGCCGCATTCCCGAGCAGGTTCGCGAACACTTGCACCAGGCGCTTGCGGTCGCCTTTGACCATCACCTGCACCGGTGCGAGCAGCACATCCAGGTGATGCTGGTGGCGTGTAACGAGTGGCCGGACTTGTTCGATCGCGTCGGCAATCACGTCCTTGATGTTCAGTTCCGCGGTGTCCAGTTCCACCTTTCCGCGCGTGACCCGTGAAACGTCGAGCAGGTCGTTGATCAGCGAGGTCATATGCGCTGCCTGCCGGGCGATGATTGCACCGGTACGCCGCACGACGCCCTCGTCGAAATGGAAGTTGGACAGGATGGCGGACGCCGACATGATTGGCGCCAGCGGGTTGCGCAGCTCGTGCGCGAGCATGGCAAGGAACTCATCTTTCTTCTGGTCCGCCATGCGCAGTGCGCTCTCGGCGTCGACGCGGTCCGTGATATCCATCTGCGCGATGACGGCGCCGGTGATCGCGCCAGTCTCGTCACGCACCGGGCGGCCGGAATTGAGCACGGTGCGACGAGGCCCGGCCGCATCGAATGGCGCGATCTCGATCACCTGGCGCGGCGATTCCTCGCCAAGCAGGGCCCGCGCCAGCGACCATTCATGTGGCGCAAGCGGCTGTCCGTGCCGTGCCGAGCCATCGGCCCACCATCCCCGCCATGGTTGCCCCGGCCCGAGGTCGGTGGCCTCGGGATGCACGCCCAGCATCCTGCGATTCTCCACATTCATCTTGACGATCAAGCCGTTGGCATCGGCGATGACAATGCCGACAGGCGCGGCCTCCAGCAGCGCATCGGTTCGCCTGCGCTCGGCTTCGGCCTGGCGGGACACTTCCAGGGCGCGCAGCTGGCTCTCGCGCAGCTCGCCCTGCACCTGTGCCTGCCGGGCGATCAGCACTGCCTGGTCCTTCACGACCTTGCGCAACTCGATCTGGCTCATGATCTGCTGGGCGAGCGTGGCCAGCACGAACTGCTGCTGCTGCGTCAAGCCTTGCGGCCGCGGTTCCAGGTCAAGCACACACAAGGTTCCCAACGGGATACCCGCCTTGGTTTTCAACAGCTGGCCGGCGTAGAACCGCAAGCCCGGCTCTCCGGTCACCAGTGGATTGCAGGCGAACCGCGCATCTTCGCGTGTATCGGGCACGATCATCAGCTGGTCTTCCAGCAATGCGAACTTGCAGATCGAATCGCCGAGCGGCATCTCGCGGGTGCCAAGGCCGACTTCCGACTTGAACCATTGCCGATTCCTGGCAATCAGGTTGACGGCGGCAATCGGCGCATCGAGCAGCTGGCTGGCGAGTTTGACGACGTCGTCGAAGGCCTGCTCCGCAGGCGTGTCGAGGATGCCGTAGGAATCGAGTATGGCAAGACGCTCGGTTTCGTCGTGGTGGTCAGCGTCCACAATGGACCAGTGTTGAACCAAGCTGCAATCGCGCAAGCGCCTGCAAGCCATCATGGGCCACCTCTACCTTGCAGCCCGGCCATCGCACCAGCGCGGAAAGCATGGCGGCGGTGTGGCATGGTTTGTTCATATGTCCCCCGTGTTATCGATCGATCACCGGCGCGGTGCATCGCAATTCCCGGGCTGTGTCACTTTTAACCAGTATAGACAACGGCCGAGCAGCAGGATGCCGTCCGGCGTGGGACAGGGACACCACGCTTCGTAGGACGAGCGCCCTGTGTAACTTCAGGTATTGGAGATGTGGGAAGTGCTGCACGATGGCCAATGGCCTGGCGTTGTAGCGGTCGGCGCACATGGGCGGCGCGACCTTTTCATGCAATGCACGCAAACCGCCGGCGGCGTTGGCGCCGTCGACCGATTCGCTAGAAGGACTTCGATTTGCTGATCTGCACCGTGGTTCCCTGGCCAGGGGCCGATTCGATATCGAATTCGTCCGCCAGGCGCTTCGCGCCAGACAGTCCCACGCCCACTCCGCCACCGGTGGTGTAGCCATCGGTCAAGGCGAGACCGATATCGGCGATGCCTGGTCCCTGGTCGATGAACGCGAGGCCGATTCCCTTGCGCGAGCCAGTGAGGAGCCGCCGTACGTGAGCCTCCCCGCCGCCGCCATAGCGCAGCGTATTGCGCGCCAGTTCGCTGGCGGCGGTGATCATCCTGGTCTGCTCGAGGAGCGAAAAACCCGCGGCGATCATCAGTTCGCGAACGCACTGGCGCAAGCGCACGACGTCCTCGTCGGAACGGATTGACAGGTGTTGCGTATCGACGTCCGTATAGCTCAAAGATCGCCTGTCTCGAAAGGGGTCAAGTTGCGTTCCGCTGCAGCAGCGCGATGCCTTTTTCAACGTTCAGCGCGGTCTGCACGCCGTGCAGCGTGAGGCCCAGCTCGACGAGCGTAATGGCCACGGCCGGCTGCATGCCGACCAGCACCGTGCGTGCATCGAGGATACGCGCCATTGCCGCGGTATTGCTGATCATCCTGCCGATGAAGGAATCGACGATGTCCAGCGCCGAGATGTCGATCAGCACCCCGCTCGCGTGGTCCTTGACGATGCGCGAGGTCAGGTCGTCCTGCAGCGTCATCGCGAGCCGGTCGTGCATGTCGACCTGGATCGTGACCAGCAGCAGGTTGCCCATTTTGAGGATGGGGATATGCTCCATCGCTACCTCAGAAGGACTGTTCGGCGCGCGTCACGTTCGCGCCCACGCGTTTCAGGGCTACCAGAAACGCATCGGCCAGCGTGGCTTTCGTGGTCACTTCTTCCAGGTTGACGCCCAGGTGCACGATGGTCTGCGCGATCTGCGGGCGGATGCCGCTGATGATGCAGTCCGCGCCCATCAGGCGCGCCGCGGCCACCGTCTTCAGCAGGTGCTGCGCCACCAGCGTGTCGACTGTCGGCACGCCGGTGATGTCGATGATCGCAATCGATGCGCCGGTCTCGATGATCTTCTGCAGCAGGTTCTCCATCACCACCTGGGTGCGGGCACTGTCCAGCGTGCCGATCAGCGGCAGCGCCAGCACGTCCTTCCACAGCTGCACGACGGGCGTGGACAGTTCCAGCAGCTCCTGCTGCTGGCGCATGATCACGCTTTCGCGGCCGCGCTGGTACTCTTCGATCGTGTACAGGCCCATGCGGTCGAACAGTGTGCCCGCTTCCGTCATCACGGTGGTGATCGTGTCCGGCTCATGCGCCATTGTCTGGCGCAGCACCGCGAACAGCGGTTCTTTCAGGGAAAAGATGAACGAGGCCGTATCGGTCGATGAATAACCCTGGCGCAAGCGCCCCATGGAGATCTCGGCCAATGTCTGGCGCACGTCCGCCCATGCAGGCGAGTCGAATTCATAATTCTGGCTCCGCTCCAAGGTGGCCGCAACCGCCGGCAGGAATCGCGTGGCTTGCTGGCGGATCTCCCCCTCGGCCACCTTGTCCCGGCGGACCATGCGGGACAGCATTCCGCCCAGCCACACTTCCAGCAAGGTTGCCTGATGTTCGTTGAGGGTTTTGGCCAAAAGGCCCGTCGTTGCCATGCTCATGCATTCTCCTGGGTTATTGCCGAACTACTTCGTGAGTGGCTTATCCAGTATCACACAGAAATAAGTTATCAATGCATTAATCGTCGCGAACGGACGGAATGATCGGCGGCTGACGTCCAAGCTAAATCCCAAGCGTGGGATACCACTTCAGTGCATGAAAGGATTGCGGTAAGGCGGGCGGGGCCTATTGCCCGCGATGACGCGGCAGCCGCACCGAGAAAGTGCTACCGGCATCTTTTCCATCGCTGTGCGCGGACACCGTGCCGGCATGGGCCTCGACCAGACGTTTGACAAGTGCCAGGCCAAGGCCCAGGCCACTGTCGCGGTCGGCCGCCGTCAAGTCGGCCTGGACATACAGGCCGAACATGGTGGGAATCAGCTGCGGATCGATGCCAACGCCATCGTCGGCGATTTCGACAACCGCGTGCTCCCCCTCAATGGCCAGGCGGATGCGGATTTCGCTGCCGGAAGGCGAGTATCGGCTGGCGTTCGACAACAGATTGCTCATCACCTGGGTCAGTCGGGTGCGGTCGCCGACGACGACCGCGTCAGCGCACGCGACCATCCGAACGGCCTGGACCTTCGCGGCGATCAACGCCCCCACCTGCTCGATCGCCGCCTCCGTTACCTGGTCCAGGTCGACGACTTCGCGCCCGAGCGCCATCGTCCCGCGTTCGAAACGGGACACGTCGAGCAGGTCTTCGGCAAGGCGGCTCATGTAGCCTACCTGGCGCTTGACGAGCCTGCCGATCCCGGCGATGCGTGCGGCGTCGAGGTGGCTTGCATTGATCAACAGGTCGGCGGCGCCGTTGACCGCGGAAAGCGGGCTTCTCAGTTCGTGGGCCAGGACGGCGAGAAACTCGCCCTTCTGCGCATCGGCCTTGACGGCCGCGGCATAGCGCACCTCATTGCTCAATTGGAGCTCTTCGAACTGGCGAGCCTGCCGTTCGAGCATGTCGGCGCGTGCCGCCAGGACCGAGTTGTCCGCGGTAAGACCAGCGATCTTTTGATGCAGGGGGGCCTGGTGAAGGGCGGATCCCCGGCGGATATCGGCCGTGGAGGCATCGACTTTGGCGAGTCCGGTCGCAAAGGAATCCCTGGTCAGCGAACTGCTGGCGGGACATTCCCGCCACATGACGATGGAGCCGCCAGCCTGGTCGTAGTCGATCGTGTCGGCCCAATCGTTGGCCAGTCGTAGCGGCTCGGTCAAGGCGCTGCGGTCGAGAGGGTTCGCGGCCCCGGTGGCGATGGATATCCCCAGGCGCGTCGATGGCATCGCGCCCCCCAGGCTGAACTGCAGGGTACCAGCGGCGCCGGATGAAACCACGCTGCGAACGATATCGGAAACGATGGTGCCGAGCCTCACCTGATTCAATGAACTGAAGCCGCAGATCGCAGCGACCTGCAAGGCGCGCTGGCGTGCGGAAAAGACATCAAATTCATTGATAAGTTCAACGGTTAGCATAAGAAGGGAGGCTGGCTTGGCGACGGCAAGTCGCAAAAATGATGTAAATCAATGCATTCTAACGTGAGGATGCTGACAGATGTCGACAACTTCACTGCCATAGGTTGATGCCGGTGAGCTGGCTGCAGTGCCGTTTTGGCCCTTGGATGCGTGGCTAGCGGACGTTTCCCTTGGGGGGCCAGATAGCGCAGAGAATCGGATGGCATGACGCTGTTGAGGCGAGGCCGCCCCGCAAGCGAACCAGTACCTTAACGACAAAGTGACGATTCAGATTGGGCTGCGCTTGCATGCTGGGTCCTTCGAATCGCCCGTGCAGGCCTGCGAGGCCCAGCTTTTTTACGACTGCGGAGCCCAAAACAAAAAAGCCACCTTGCGGTGGCTCTTCTGTTTTATGTCCTTGGCGGAGAGACGGGGATTCGAACCCCGGTTAGGCTATGAACCTAAACACGCTTTCCAGGCGTGCGACTTAAACCACTCATCCATCTCTCCTGCATTCTCCCGCGATGCGAGAGGCGCAGATTATAGCAGGTGGCCTGTAGAGTGCAAAGTTTTTTCTCGGAAAGGAACGGCTCGGTCAATCGTTCCGGATAACCTGGGCCCGGACTCACAACCGCCAAGCCCAAGAACAGGACAATCCGAGATCACGAACGCCGCAGGCTAAAGAACCGGGGACAGACCCCAAGCGAGAAAACCGGGGTCAGTCCCCGCGCCGCGGGTCGTCCCTAGGGCCACAGGCACGCACACAAAGCCGGCGCGCCCGGCCAAGTAACGACTTAAGCAGTTTCCTTCAGCTGCTCCAAGATAGCCGGATTCTCAAGCGTGGAGACGTCTTGGGTAATCGACTCCCCCTTCGCCAGCACCCGCAGCAACCGCCGCATGATCTTCCCAGACCGCGTCTTCGGCAGGTTATCCCCAAACCGAATCTCCTTCGGCTTGGCAATCGGCCCAATCTCCCTGCCCACCCAGGTCCGCAGCTCGGCAGCGATCCGCTTGGCCTCCTCCCCCGTAGGCCGAGCCTGCTTCAGCACGACAAACGCACAGATCGACTCCCCAGTCGTATCATCCGGCTTTCCAACCACGGCAGCCTCGGCGACGAGAGGATTGGCAACGAGAGCCGATTCGATCTCCATCGTCCCCATCCGGTGCCCGGAAACGTTCAGCACATCGTCGATCCGACCGGTGATGGTGAAGTACCCCGTCTCCTTGTTCCGGATCGCCCCATCGCCCGCCAGGTAGTACTTCCCACCCAGCTCCTCGGGGAAGTAGCCGGCCTTGAACCGCTCAGGATTGTTCCAGATGGTGCGGATCATCGAAGGCCATGGGCGTTTGACGACGAGGATGCCGCCCTGCCCGTTCGGCACGTCGGCGCCGGATTCGTCCACGATGGCGGCCATGATGCCCGGCAGCGGCAGCGTGCAGGAGCCTGGCACCATCGGCGTGGCGCCCGGCAGCGGGGTGATCATGTGGCCGCCGGTTTCCGTTTGCCAGAACGTGTCCACGATCGGGCAGGCTTCGCGGCCCACGTTCTTGTAGTACCACATCCAGGCTTCCGGGTTGATCGGTTCGCCCACAGTGCCCAGCAGGCGCAGGGACGACAGGTCGAAGCTCTTCGGGTGCACCTTGTCATCGGCGTCCGATGCCTTGATCAGCGAGCGGATCGCCGTGGGGGCCGTGTAGAAGATCGTCACCTTGTGCTTCTGCACGTTTTCCCAGAAGCGGCCCGCGTGCGGGAAGGTGGGCACGCCTTCGAAGATCAGCTGCGTGGCGCCCACGGCGGTGGGGCCGTAGGTGATGTAGGTGTGGCCGGTGACCCAGCCGATGTCGGCGGTGCACCAGTACACGTCGGTGGGCTTGATGTCGAAGCTCCACTTCATCGTCAGCGCGGCCCACAGCAGGTAGCCGCCGGTGGCGTGCTGCACGCCCTTCGGCGTGCCGGTGGAGCCGCTCGTGTACAGAATGAACAGCGGGTGTTCCGCTTCCACCCATTCCGGCTCGCATTCGCTTGGCTGGCTGTCGACCAGGTCGGAGAGCCAGATGTCGCGCCCTTCCTTGAAATTGATGTTGCCGGCGGTGCGCTTGTACACGACCACGTTCCTGATCGTGTCGCAGCCGCCCATGGCCAGCGCTTCGTCGACGATGGCTTTCAATGGCAGCTGCTTGCCGCCGCGCAGTTGCTCGTCGGCGGTGATCACGGCCACGGCGCCGGCGTCGATGATGCGCTCCTGCAGGCTCTTGGCCGAGAAACCGCCGAACACCACGGAGTGCGTGGCGCCGATGCGGGCGCAGGCCTGCATCGCGGCCACGCCTTCCACCGACATGCTCATGTAGATCACCACGCGGTCGCCCTTCTTGATGCCGAGCGATTTCAGGCCGTTGGCGAACTTGCACACCTTCGCGTGCAGGTCTTTATAGGTGACGTTGGTGACGGTGCCGTCGTCCGCTTCGAAGATGATCGCGGTCTTGTCGGCATTGCCGTTCTGCAGATTGCGGTCCAGGCAGTTGTAGCTCACGTTCAGCTTGCCGTCCTCGAACCATTTGTAGAACGGCGCGTCGTCTTCGTTCAGCGTGCGGGTGAACGGCGTTTGCCAGTCCACGTTTTCGCGCGCCAGACGGGCCCAGAAGCCTTCGTAGTCGCGCTCGGCCTCGGCGCACAGCGCGTTGTAGGCATCCATGCCGGATACGGCGGCGCTGGCCGTGAAGGCCGCGGGCGGGTTGAATACGCGGGTTTCGCCGAGGCCCTGCTGTTCGGTAGCTGCGGTCATGCTTGTCTCCATCGTGGTAGTTGTTTGCCATGACAGTAAGGCGAGGCGCTTACAACGCCCTTACAGTGCCCTGGTTCCGGCAAAGGCAATACTGCCATTCTAACCAGATTGGAAAAAGCGCGAGGAGACCCCGCGGCTCAGCTGGCTGCTGCAGGTGCTGCTGCTGCCACCACTTCAGGCGCGGCCAGCCCCACTGGGCCGGGCCATGGAAGGTGCCGATCCTGCCGAACACGAACCATGCGGCGAAGCCGATGCCGCACACCGTCATCAGCTACGCCGTTTGCACGCTGCGCACGCGGAACCAGCGGCACAGGTAAAGGTGGTCGATCGCCACGCGGCCAGGAATTCCCGGACGATGGGGTTCATCGCCAGGTGCAGTCAGGGCGAATGCGTGGCGAGGTGCTGGCGCACGTCCTTGGCATGAGAGCGCACGCCCGGCAAACCCAATCCGGCGTGCTGACCACCATGACAAAAAACGGGAGGGCGACCCGCGGTCCCCCTCCCGTTTTCTGCCGATCCCGCTACTGCCGGGCCGATGTCAGGCGCGATGCCCCAGCAGCATGCGGCCCGGGGTGGCCGCGCCGTCCAGCCGGAATACGGAAACCGCCTGGGCCAGGCCTGCCGCCTGGTCCTGCAGCGAGGCGGCGGCCGCCGACGCCTGTTCCACCAGCGCGGCGTTCTGCTGCGTGATGTCGTCCATCTGGCCGATTGCCACGTTCACCTGCTCGATGCCGGCGCTCTGCTCCACCGTGGCGGCCGTGATGTCGGCCATGATGTCCGTCACGCGCTTCACGCCTTCCACCACGTCGTTCATCGTGCTGCCGGCCTGCGACACGAGGCGGCTGCCCGCGTCCACCTTGTCCACCGAGTTGCCGATGAGTTCCTTGATTTCCTTCGCGGCGCTGGCCGAACGCTGCGCAAGGTTGCGCACCTCGGATGCCACCACGGCGAAGCCGCGGCCCTGCTCGCCGGCGCGGGCCGCTTCCACGGCCGCGTTCAGCGCCAGGATGTTCGTCTGGAACGCGATGCCGTCGATCACGCCGATGATGTCCACGATCTTGCGCGCGGACTCGTTGATCGCTTCCATCGTGGCCACCACCTCGCCGATCACTTCGCCGCCCTTCACCGCCACGCCGGACGCCGCCTGCGCCAGCTGGTTCGCCTGGCGCGCGTTGTCCGCGTTCTGGCGCACGGTGGTGGTCAGCTCGCCCAGCGAAGCGGCGCTGTGCTGTAGCGAGCCGGCCTGCTCCTCCGTGCGCTGCGACAGGTTCAGGTTGCCCGCGGCGATCTCTCCCGATGCGGTGGCGATGGTATCGGTGCCGCTGCGCACCTCGGCCACGATGCCCACCAGGCTGTCGTTCATGTCCTGCAGCGCGTGCATCAGCTGGCCGATCTCGTCGTTGCGGCGCACGTCGATACGGCTTGTCAGGTCGCCCTTGCTGACCGTTTGCGCCAGCGTCAGCGCATCGCGCAGCGGCAGTGTCACGGAGCGCACCACGCGATAGCCCATGAACGCGGCGGCAACGAGTGCCAGCACGGCCACGGCAATCTGGATGTTGCGGAAGGCGGCGTTGGCGGCCAGCAGCTGCTCCACCTTTGCGTCCGCAATGCGGTCCTGCTGTTCGATGAGGTACTTGAAGGCCTTCACGGTGGCGGCGCCGTGCTTGTTCGTGTTCGCCGCGCGCCATGCGGCCGCTTCTTCCGTCTGGCCGGCGGAATACAGCTCGAACCAGCGCGGGCGCGAAGCGAAGTATTGCGCATACGATGCCTTCAGTTCCGCCAGGCCCGCCTGCTCTTCCGCCGTGTGCGGCATGGCTTCATACAGCTTCAGGTTGTCGGCGATGAGGCTTGCCCATTTCTGCTCGTCGCCCAGGATCTTGGCGCGCCCCTGCTCGTTGGCCGTCATGAAGTTGGCGATGCCGAAGCGCAGCTCCCACATGGCGTTTTGCGCGCTCACCAGGCCGGCGCTGCTGGATTTCAGTTCGCGGATGCCGTCGTTGTTGCGCGCCACGCTCCGCAGGGACATGCCGCTCACCACGAGCAGCAATACGAACAGCACACCCAGCATCAACGTGATGCGCGTGCCGATTTTCAGGCTGTTGAACATTATTGTTATTCCAGAATCGTTGTGCGGGTGGCGGGGGTGAGGCCGGTCGCGAATGCATGATGGCCGTGATGCTGCGAGGAATGGGCAGCGGCCGAAGGGGGACGATTGTAAATCGGCTGTATTACCTGAGTAAAACATTTATTGCTGATATGTTTCGGTGCAGCAACAACTGCCCGAAAAATGCGGCTTGAGCGGCTATCGCTTGATCAGCGGCAAGGATCAGGCAGGTGTAGAATGTCGGGTGTTTTTATCCGCACTATTCCCACCGGAGCCTTTACTCGATGACCGATCCGAAGCTTTCCAACGGACGCCGCCTTTCCCCCATTGCCTCGTTCATTTTCATGTCCCGCTGGCTGCAGCTGCCGCTGTACTTGGGCCTGATCCTTGCGCAATGCGTCTATGTGTTCCACTTCTGGGTCGAGTTGAAGGATCTGATCGGTGCCGCGCTGGGCAACGAAGCCTCGCTGCAGCACATCATCGCCGCCGTGACCGTGCCGAACGCGCCGCCGCCCACCAAGCTCAATGAAACGACCATCATGCTGGTGGTGCTGGGCCTGATCGACGTGGTCATGATCTCGAACCTCTTGATCATGGTGATCGTGGGCGGTTATGAAACCTTCGTCTCGCGCATGGGCCTGCAGGATCACCCGGACCAGCCGGAATGGCTGTCGCACGTGAATGCCTCGGTGCTCAAGACGAAGCTGGCCACGGCGATCATCGGCATCTCGTCGATCCACCTGCTGAAAACCTTCATCAACGCCCAGGTGTACGACGCCAAGACGCTGATGGCGCAAACGCTTATCCACATTGCATTCCTGCTGTCCGCCATTGCGATCGCCTATACCGACCGCTTGATGACCGGCACGCAAAACGGTTCAAAGAATCACTAATCCAGCCAACCGCAAGAGAACAGTCATGACCATCATCAAGCAAGAAGACCTGATCGAATCCGTGGCCGCAGCGCTGCAGTACATCAGCTATTACCACCCTGCCGATTACATCCAGCACCTGGGCCGCGCCTACGAGTCGGAGCAGAGCCCGGCCGCCAAGGACGCGATCGCGCAGATCCTGACCAACTCGCGCATGTGCGCGGAGGGCAAGCGGCCGATCTGCCAGGATACCGGCATGGTCAACGTGTTCCTGAAGATCGGCATGGGCGTTCGCTTCGAGGGCTTTACTGGTACCGTTACCGACGCCGTGAACGAAGGCGTGCGCCGCGCGTACAACTTCGCGGACAACAAGCTGCGCGCATCGATCGTGGCCGACCCGCACTTCGAGCGCAAGAACACCAAGGACAACACCCCGGCCGTGGTGCACATGGAACTGGTGGAAGGCAATACCGTCGACGTGGGCGTGGCTGCCAAAGGCGGCGGTTCCGAGAACAAGACCAAGTTCGTGATGCTGAACCCTTCCGACTCGCTGGTGGACTGGGTACTGAAAACCGTGCCGCTGATGGGCGCCGGCTGGTGCCCGCCGGGCATGCTGGGCATCGGCATCGGCGGCAGCGCCGAGAAGGCCATGCTGCTGGCGAAAGAGTCGCTGATGGAAGACATCGACATGTTCGAGCTGAAGAAGCGCGGCCCGCAGAACAAGGTCGAAGAGCTGCGCATCGAACTGTGCGACAAGATCAATGCGCTGGGCATCGGCGCGCAGGGCCTGGGCGGCCTGACGACCGTGCTGGACGTGAAGATCAACATGTACCCGACGCACGCGGCATCGAAGCCTGTCGCCATGATCCCGAACTGTGCCGCCACGCGCCACGCGCACTTCGTGCTCGATGGTTCCGGCCCGGCCTACATCGAACCGCCGAAGCTGTCCGACTGGCCGAGCGTGTCGTGGGCACCGGATACCGAGAAGTCCAAGCGCGTGGATTTGAACACGCTGACGAAGGAAGAAGTGGCTTCGTGGAAGCCGGGCCAGACCCTGCTCCTGAACGGCAAGATGCTGACCGGCCGCGATGCCGCGCACAAGCGCATCCAGGACATGCTGGCCAAGGGCGAGCCGCTGCCGGTGGACTTTACCAACCGCGTGATCTACTACGTGGGCCCGGTGGATCCGGTGGGCGACGAAGTCGTGGGCCCGGCCGGCCCGACCACGGCAACGCGCATGGACAAGTTCACCGACATGATGCTGGAGAAGACCGGCCTGATCTCGATGGTGGGCAAGGCCGAGCGCGGCCCGGTCGCCATCGAATCGATCCAGCGCCACCAGTCGGCTTACCTGATGGCCGTGGGCGGTGCCGCTTACCTGGTGTCGAAGGCGATCAAGAACGCCCGCGTGGTGGGCTTCGAGGACCTGGGCATGGAAGCGATCTACGAGTTCGACGTGGTCGACATGCCGGTGACCGTGGCCGTCGATTCCACCGGTACTTCGGTGCACCAGACCGGGCCGAAGGAGTGGGCTGTCAAGATCGAGAACCTGAAGGCGGAAGGCGCGCTGGCCTGATCGTTGGCTAACGCCTCCTGGTGTCGAACACCTTTTCCGGGGCTTCATCCGGAAAAGGTGTGCGACACCGGTTTTCCTCTCCGAAACCTGCATTGATGCCGGATGTCGAGAGAGCGCCGGAGTTGCAGGGGTCTGTCCCCGGTAAGTGTTAGCAATGGCGCTTACTACCGGCGTGCCGAGGGGACTGACCCCGGTTTTTTGCTGGTGCCGTAGTAACGCTTGCAAAAAACCGGGGTCAGTCCCCTCGATCAAAGCACATGGCTACGTTCGATGCCAACAACTGGTGGGGACAGACCCCAGCAGCTCGAACACCTCCTCTGCATCATCCTTCCCAACGCCCTTCCCTGATTCCAGGAGCCCGCGATGACCCACCCCACCCTCCCCGTCAATGCCGAATCCCCGATCGGCATCTTCGATTCCGGCGTGGGCGGTCTCTCGGTACTGCGCCACGTGCACGCGCAGCTGCCGCATGAGCACCTGATCTATTTCGCCGATTCCGGTTACGCGCCTTATGGTGACCGCGAAGAGGGATGGGTCATCGAGCGCTCGCTCGCGGTGGCCGCATTCCTGTTCGGGCAAGGCGTCAAGGCGCTGGTGGTGGCCTGCAATACCGCCACCGTTGCCGCCATCAAGGCCATTCGCACGCAGTGGCCGGGCGTGCCGATCGTGGGCGTGGAACCGGGCCTGAAGCCGGGCGCCGCGGCCACCAGGTCCGGCAAGGTCGGCGTGCTGGCCACGGACCGCACGCTGCACAGCGAAAAATTCCTCACCCTGCGCGACCAGGTCACCGCCGCCACGCAGGCCGAGTTCCTGCTGCAGCCCTGCATCGGCCTCGTCGACCAGATCGAACTGGGCCAACTGGGTTCGGCGGGCACGATGGCGCTGCTGGAACAATATGTGGTGCCGCTGCTCGATCGCGGCGCCGACACGCTGGTGCTGGGGTGCACCCATTATCCGTTCGTCGAACAGGCGATCCGCAACGTGGTGGCACAGCACACCAGCCACGATCCCGATGCGCCGGTCGCGTTGATCGACACCGGCGACGCCGTCGCCCGCCAGCTCGCCCGCCTGCTCGAAGGCGCCGGCCTGCTGCGCCCCGCCGGTGTCGCCCACCTGCGTGGCTACACCACCGCCAACCCCGCCATCCTCGCCGAAGCCTTCCGCGCCCTTCTCTCGCTCACGCCGCAGGTCGATGCCGTCGTCGTTGCCTGAAAAACAGGGGTCAGACCCCTGTTTCCAAGAAATTTCCGCAAAACAGGGGTCTGACCCCTGTTTTGAGGAAATTTTGCAAAAATAGGGGTTTGCCAGATGCCAATCGGCCTTGTATAATGCGGCCTCTGTTGCGCTACTGGCGAAACAGAAAACGTAGTTCAGTGGTGGCTGTAGCTCAGTTGGTAGAGTCCAGGATTGTGATTCCTGTTGTCGTGGGTTCGAGCCCCATCAGCCACCCCACCGAATTCAATGAAAAAGGTCACCTGCTCCGGCATGTGGCCTTTTTTGTTTTCCGGAGCACCGATGCAGATCACCGAACAAACCCTCACCCGCGCGGACGTGGAAAGCGCCCTCGCCCAAGGCACCCAGCGATTCGAACAATGCGATCTGGATGGCGCCGACCTGTCGCGGCTCGACCTGCGCGGCGCCAGCTTCGTGAATTGCAGCGTGGCTGAAACGTCGTTCTATGCCGCCAGGCTGATGCACTCCACGTGGCAACGCTGCCGTGGCCGCCAGGCGGACTTCGAGTCGGCGGACCTGACCGATGCGCGGTTCCACGGCTGCGACCTGAACAACAGTAGCTGGCGCCGGGCGCGGCTGGCGTCGGCGCTATTGAAGGGGTGCAAGCTGACGGGGGCGAATTTCGAGGAAGCGGCGCATTTGGCCCTGGCATTCGAGGATTGCCTGCTGGTCGGTGCCGACCTGCGCCGCATGTCGTTCCGCAAGGCGACGCTGGAACAGCTCGATTTCGCCGATGCCGACCTGGCCGGCTGCGATTTCCGTGACGCGGTCTTCCATGGCGGCAGCCTGCGCAACGCGAACCTGAAAGGCGCGCGCTTCGACAACGCGGACTTGCGCGAGGCGGACCTGGGCGGGCTGAAGCTGGCGGACGTCAAGCTGTTCCAGGGCGCGCTCATCTCTACGCGGCAAGCGGCCGAAGTGCTGGCGGAAATGGGCTTGCGTATAGGTTGAGCACGTACCGTGGGGTATTTCATACACGACAAACGAAATTCCGTAGCAGTCTCGAACAAACACTGGATTTATTGCGCAATATCAATAATCATTTCCTGAAGCAATATTAAAGATAGTTGTCTATCCCTTCCGCTTCCGGAGATATCAAAATGATTACGCGAAAAAGCAGCACTCTGCCGTTCTTCATGGAATTAGTAGCGTATGAAAGGGCTCTCGGCACGCGCATCGGGAAAGCATGGCAGTGCGTATGGGAAGGGCTGGCCGGCAAACCGGTCCTGGCGGCTGGTCAGTCCGCGCACGCAGCCGTATCGGTGCACGCCAGTCAGGCACAGGCTGCGCCCCGTGAAATCTTCTGTGTGAGCGAGCAGGAAGCAGTCGAGTTGGCCGGGAGAATGACCGCGCAGGGTTATGCCGCGGAAATACAATATGACACCTATGACTTCTCCTGGTCTGTGGAAGTCAGCGCGGCGGTATCAAAGTCCTGAGAACCCGTAGCGAAGCGACAACTACGACCGGGGCGTCGGGACAAAGCGTTGCACACTGGGACGATAGAGAAAATATACTTCCTTAAGTTGCACTAAGGAATTTATTTGCCGCTACAATATAGGTATTCCCTTATACTAATAGGCACGACATGTCCGCCAGCCCCGCCCTGAAAGAATTCTCCACTTATAGCAAGGACACCCCCACCGAGCGCCCGGGCATCGATGGTCGCGCGGGTGTGTTCGTTCCCAGCGACTGCCTGGACTTGGATGGCGGGCCAATCCGCAAGGGCGCCGGTATCGTCGGCTTCGGCAATCCGGATGGCACGCTGACCGTGTATTTCGAAGCCAACCGCTTCGATGAAGCCAGCCTGCACAAGTGGGAAAACAAGGTACGCAAGGCCTACGACCGTCTGGTGATGGTAGCGCCAACAGTTTCGAAAGGGAAAATGAACGCCAGCACGCTGGAACTGGTGGGTTACATCGACGGCAGCGGCCTGCACCTGAAGCAGCCGGAAAGCGTCACCGAGTGGCTGACGATCTCCAACGCCCTCGACACCGCGCCCGAGTCAAACATCATCACGTTCGGCCGACGCTAAAAGCCGCCGTCCGTGCGGCCGAACTCGGCAGCAGAAACAAAAAATGCGCAGGCCGGACTGCCTGCGCATTTTCACGAGCCTTCCTCCTACAACTCGCCCAACCTTTTACCGATGACGCCGGAGCCCCGCCCCCTTAAGATGACCTTAAGTCAAAAGGAGCACATCATGGCACGGCACATTCCACTTACTTTCAGCACCATCCTGCTCGGCCTGGTCGGCGCATCCACCTATCTGCTGTGCTCCACCGACATGCTCCACAACGCCACGTTCTTCCTGCTGCATTAACCACAGCAGCATCAACGCCGGCCGCGACCCCAGCCGCGGCCGTGATGGCCACGCCCCCAGCCGCCCGAACGGTGGCTCCATACGAAGTCCAGCCCGATCGAAACGGGCGGATACCAGTATCCCGGCCCGTAGGCCGGTGCCGGCGAATAGACGGGTGGCGCCACATACACAGGTTGCGGCACATAGGTCACCGTGGGCCCTACGGGCAGCGGCTCGGTGGTATAGGTGACGGTCGAACCGGCACGGGCCGCGGTGCCCGGTGCCACCGGCGTTACCGAAACGGTGCGCCACTGGTAGGGATCGACAGGCTGCGCCGCATAGTAGGGTCCCGGCACGGCACAACCGGCCAGCGCGGCTGCCACGAGGGGCAGAATCAACAAGTTTTTCATCGTAAATCTCCTTCCCAATAGAGAACTATAGGGAATTTCCGGCGTGCGCGCCGCGGATTTACATACCGTTACAGCGCCAAACATCACCGCAACATCGCGCTGAATCATGCGACGAATTTGTCGACGAATATGCCGTGATTGCCAGCACATCGAGCCGTTGAACAGTCGCGCGGCGCGCACCGCGCGGCCCTGCATCAGTAACTTTTTGACTCAGTGACTGCGTGCCTGCTTCTTCCCGCCGCCGGCGCCTTCCTTGCTGCCGGCCTTGGTGTGGCTTGCCGCTTCCTTGCCCTGCTTCGCCTTCTTGTTCGAAGGCGTGGATTCTGCTTCGGCCTGGGTGGCGGACTGCTTGTTCTGACTACCTGTAGATTTCGATTGCGCCATCAGTTTCCTCCATCGGTTGATAAGGCAAATCAAATATACGGTATGTCGCAATCATCGAGCGCACGGCCGTTTTTATCGAGCCGCTGGGCGCAGATTTCGAATTTGACACCGTGCTCGAACTCGAGCCGGTGCACTTTCCCGTAGGGCAGCGCCACGCCCTGCTGCACCACCTTGCGGTATTGCAGCGCCGGCACATCCGTGGGGATCGCCATCGACGTATGGAAGTTGCGGCGCCGGTCCTGCTGGCGCCGGTGCACATCCACCACCACGGCCAGGTCCAGCGCCACGCCGCCCGACACGTAGTCGTAGCGCGTGATATTGCGCGACGTGCTCAGCACGCCCCAGGCGCAGGGCGTGGCCCCTTCCCTGCAACTCTTGATTTGCGCCAGCGGGAAGATTTCCTCGTGGCCGGCCAGCTGCGCCAATGGCCAGGTGGTGCGCACACCGTCGCGCTTGCCGGACAGCGGGTTCGTCCACGTAATGGCATTAATGACCGATACGGTCTGGCCCGCGCGCACCGGATCGTTCTGGTTACGCATCATGGAGCAGCCGGACAGCAGCGTGAAACACATCAGGGACAGGCAAAGCGGTGTTTTCATGTCGATCAACGGTCGAAGGATACCGGCAGATTAACAGATGTGCGCAAAAGCAAACAGGCATGCACGCCCGCCGAAAAAAAAGCCGGCATGCGCCGGCTTAAGGAGGTAAAGCAAAGTACAGCAGAAAGCGTTGAAATACGGCGTTGAAAATCGTGGAAATCAGTCCAGCTTCCAGGCGTAGTCGACCTTGGTCCAGGTCTCGGCCGGCGAACCGTCCTTCGAGCCCGGCTTGAACTTGCAGGCGGACAGCGACTTGATCGCGGCCTTGTCCAGGTTCTTGAAGCCGCTCGACTTCTCCACCTTCGAATCCTTCACATCGCCACCGGACGACACGAGGAAGGCCATCGACACCGTGCCCTGCTCCTCGTTCATCAGCGAAGCCTTCGGATAATCGGCCTTGCAGTTCTTGCTGTCGAAAGAAGCCGGCACTTCCGCGGCGGACGCGACACCAGCGAAGAGCACAGCGGCCAGGCTACCCATGAAACGCTTGTTCATCTGATTCCCCTTTTCGTTATCAGCTATGTGTTGTGATTACAGCGCCCAGACGTAATCGACCTTGGCCCAGGTTTGCGCCGCGGCGCCGTCTTTCTTGCCCGGCGTGAACTTGCATGCGGTCAGCGCCTTCAGGGCAGCCTTGTCCAGGTTCTTGAAGCCGCTGGATTTTTCGATCTTCGACTCCACCACATCGCCGCCCGGCGATACCAGGAAGGCCATCGACACGGCGCCCTGCTCTTCGTTCAGCAGCGAGGCTTTCGGGTATTCGGCCTTGCACTTGCGGGCATCGACGGAGGCCGGCACTTCGGCGGCAAACGCGGTGCCTGCAACGATGGTGGCGGCGAAGGTGGCGATAAAGGCGGAGATCAGGTGCTTGTTCATGTTCTTATTTCCAGAAAGATTATTGGTGAATGTTGTTTGCGACGTTACTTGTTCTAGTACTGCTTAGAATTCTTCCCACTCGTCCGCGCCGGCCGTGGCAACCACGGCTTTCTTCGGCTTGGACGGTGCGGCTGGCGCTGCCGGTGCTGCGATGGCCTTGCGGGCCGGGGCAGCCTTCGCCACCGGTTTTACGCTGGCGGTCGTCGGCACGGTCTTCGCGGCGATGGCCACGGCTTCGATCACGGCGCGTTCTTCGCCCGCTTCCAGCTTGAAGATCGATACCACGCGGGCCAGTTCGCCAGCCTGGTCCTGCAGGCTTTGCGCGGCGGCGGCCGCTTCTTCCACCAGCGCGGCGTTCTGCTGGGTCATGCTGTCCATCTCGATGATCGACTGGTTCACCTGTTCGATGCCGGCGCTCTGTTCCTGGCTGGCGTTGGCGATCTCGCCCATGATGTCGGTAACGCGGCGCACGGAGGCCACCACTTCGTCCATCGTCACGCCGGCCTGGCCCACCAGCTTCGAACCGCGCTCCACCTTCTCCACGGAGTCGCCGATCAGCGCCTTGATTTCCTTAGCCGCGCCGGCCGAACGCTGCGCCAGGTTGCGCACTTCGGAAGCCACGACCGCGAAGCCGCGGCCCTGCTCGCCGGCACGGGCCGCCTCGACGGCGGCGTTCAGCGCCAGGATGTTGGTCTGGAAGGCGATGCCATCGATCACGCCGATGATGTCGACGATCTTGTTGGCCGATGCGTTGATCGAGCTCATCGTGTCCACCACCTGCGACACCACGGCGCCACCCTTGCGGGCCACGTCCGATGCGCTGGCGGCCAACTGGTTGGCTTCACGGGCGTTATCGGCGTTCTGCTTCACGGTGGAAGTCAGCTCTTCCATCGCGGAAGCGGTCTTTTCCAGCGACGATGCCTGCATTTCGGTGCGGGACGACAGGTCGATATTGCCGGCGGCGATTTCACGCGAGGCGGTGCCGATCGTTTCGGTGCCCACACGCACCTGGCTGACGATGTCCACCAGGCTGTCGCGCATGTCCTTCATTTCCGACAGCAGGCTGTCCTTTGCGGCGGTCGACGTGTCGATCGAAACAGACAGGTCGCCCTTGGCGATGCTGCCGGCGATCGACGCCGTGTAATCCGGCTCGCCGCCCAGCTGCTTCAGCAGGCCGCGGGTAATGGCGATCGCGGCAGCCACGGACAGGAACACGGCGAGCACGCCCATGCCGATCATGAAATTGCGGGCGCTTGCAAAGCCTTCCTTGGCATCGATGGCCGACTGCTTGTTGACCTTGTCTTCCAGCGCGCCCAGCTGGTCCAGCGCTTCCATCCATTTCTTTTGCGCGGGACGGATTTCCTTGATCAGCACGCGGGTGGCGCTCATGGCATCGTTTGCGAGCCAGAACTGCGAAGCGCGTTCGATGGCGGGCATGGCCGCGGCTTCATGTTCCTTGATGGCCGCCAGCAGTTTCTTTTCTTCCGGCGATGCTTCGGCTGCGAATTTGGCTTCCAGCTTCTGCAGGTCGGCCTGGTATTTCGCGTTCTGTTCCTTGATGCGGGCGAATTCCGGTTCCATGTCGGCCGGGTCGGACATCAAGGTCAGCACGCGCAGCGAACCGATGCGGTCGGCCACGTTGTTGCGCATGTCGATCACGAGCCGGGTAACGACGTTGTTGACGCTGACAACATGGTCGAGGCGATCCTGGATCTGGGCCAGGCGGAAAATGCCCACCGCCGTGACGGCAATCAGGAAAGCCAGTACCAGTGCGAAACCGAGCGCCAGACGGCTGCCCACCTTCATTTTGCTTAAGTTCATTTCGGCTCTAAATTGTTAGTGGTTATTTTTAAGCGGTGTTGTAAAGCGATCCTGCCCAGCAAAACCTTTGCGATGCCAGCCTGTTGCCTGAACCAGGGACCTCCGACCCGGGTTCATGACTGCGCATGCAAAACAGGAGGAACGAGAACGCGGAACTGCCCTGGTTTCCGTTCAATCACACGTACTGAAGAATCAGTAACGTGTGTCCATACGGAAAGTATAGTTCTGCGAATTGCTTAGGGGCAAGCGAATTCCTACGCAGAAATGCGTAATGAGGGATTTCTATGGGGAAATTACGACAGATCGAAAAAAATGGCCGGAGAACCGGCCAGTTTCTTCTATTTATGAACTAAAACAGTGCGTTTGCAGCGATAACTGCACCGAAAACGCCACACTCGGCCGTTTTGGTGCGGGGCGAGCGATAGCGTTCGTTCAACGCCGGAACGCTTCCAGCAGCAATGCCGGATCGCCAGCGGCGAGCCGCTTCGAATCGGACAGCGTTTGCCGGAACTGTTTTGCACCCGGCAAACCCTGCATCAGGCCCAGCATGTGGCGCGTGATCGTGTTCAGCTTCAGCCCGCGGCCGCCCTCCTTCGCCAACTGGGCGGCAATGTACGGCATCATCGCGCGCAGCACTTCCTCGCGGTTCTTCACCGGCGCGTCGTCACCGTAATACTTGCTGTCGAACGTGGCCATCAGGTAAGGGTTGTGATACGCCTCGCGGCCCAGCATCACGCCATCCACGTGCTTCAGGTGCTCATCGATCTCTGCCTCCGTCTTGATGCCGCCGTTGATCAGGATCTCGAACTGCGGGAAATCCTTCTTCAGGCGGTACGCATAGTCATACTTCAGCGGCGGGATCTCGCGGTTTTCCTTCGGCGACAGGCCTTTCAGGATCGCGTTGCGCGCATGCACGACGAACGTGGTGCAGCCCGCATCGGCCACCGTGCCGACGAAGTCGCGCACGAAATCATAGCTTTCCGTTTCGTTGATGCCGATGCGGTGCTTGACGGTCACGTCGATCGACACCGCATCGCGCATCGCCTTCACGCAGTCGCGCACCAGCTCCGGCTCGGCCATCAGGCAGGCGCCGAACGCCCCTTTCTGCACGCGCTCCGACGGGCAGCCGCAATTGAGGTTGATCTCGTCATATCCCCACTTTTCACCCAGCCTGGCCGACGTTGCCAGGTCTTTCGGATCGCTGCCGCCCAGTTGCAGCGCCACCGGGTGCTCTTCCTCGTTGAAGCGCAGGTGGCGTTCCACGTCGCCATAGACGAGCGCGCCCGTAGTGACCATTTCCGTGTAGAGCCAGGTGTGCTTCGTGATGTGGCGGTGGAAGACGCGGCAGTGGCGGTCGGTCCAGTCCATCATGGGGGCTACAGATATGCGCCTACCCTTGTAAGTTTCTGATTTCATTACTATTTTGCGATTTTTAGCGGGTTTTCAGGGCAGCCATTTTTGATGTAATTTGCCCGTTTTTTTGGTATTTTGCGGGCTCACTACATCAAATTTACATCAGCATGGCGTCAAGACAGAAGCGCGGGACAGCGTGGTTGCCCAAGTACGACGTACCGGCCACAAGTCGGTAAGCAAGTCGTTTCCTACGAAAGGCATGGCTTCGGAGTGGGCCTGGAAGATCGAGTCGGAAATGGACGCTAGCGAGTATCGGGATAATCGAAGCCTCAATTCTATTACAATCGGCACTCTCATCGACCGTTACACTGTGGAGATAGGAGCGATCCGGCCGTTTGGCAAGAACAAGGCTGCGGTTCTGAAACCGCTGCGATCTTCCTTGGACAACGTGCCGCTGTCTGGCCTGACGTCCGATCGACTGACTGAACACGTCAATGCCCGGCGGGCTACCGGCGGTAGCGCCTGCGATGTCGAGCACCTGCGTTGGGTAGGTGTTCTTGCCGATCGTGCGAGTGCCCTTGCTGGCGGTGACGGCCAACGTACCCGTCTGCCAGCGCGTTGCGGTCCATCCATCGCAACCTGACCGGTCGTATTCGTGCCGAGCGTGCCCGCCGCCCCTGCCAAAAAGCCGTTGTTGATCAGGTTGCTTGAGGGGTTCAGAGCTGCATCGAACAAGCCGGCGCGGCTCCACTGCAGCGCCGCTACAGCCAGCAGCAGCGGTTCGACCACAGGAACGAGCGAACGCCCCAAGATGAAGCCGCCACGCAGGGCTGCATACAGGCCGTCGCCGAGCAGCGCAGTACGTGCGCCACCGGGCACCGTGATGCCTTTGTCCAGCCGATAGCCCAGATCATCCCTGTGATCCGTCATTTCAAGCGTCGGATCTGCCATCAGGACACCCGCCTTGCTGTGCGCCATCTGACGCACGACCGTGGCCTGACGTTGCAGGCGCTTCTGGTCCGTGTCCGTGATAGCCACGTTGGTGCCCGACCCGTACCAGCGCGGCAGGATGGGAATCACGATCGGCGTGACGCCGGCCGCCAGCAGTAAATCGCAGATGGCGGCGATGTTGCCCGCCACCTGCTCAGCCGTCACAGCATTCGACAGGTCGTTCGTGCCGCCATGCACCACGCACATGCGAGCGTTCAATGTCAGCATCTTCGGGATTTCGTCGGGGGTGCGGGCCAGGATGTGGGCGGTCGTCTGGCCACCAATACTGAAATTCAAACTACCGTCGAAAAACACGCGGCCACCGGTCAGGATCGACAACCGGTCATGTAGCCGTTGGAACGCAGATCTTCGGTGGCACCCGTGGCGTTCTGCGCGGTGATCGAGTCACCAGCGCAGCGACAGCCATCGTGCCCCGAGGTGCAACGCCGCCGCCCAATGACAGAGCTTGCGCATTGGGGCCGCCCACCACACCGACCGAACGTCCAGTTGGATCGATTTCGACCAATACGGGGTATCGCTGATTCGGCACCACCGGCTCGATGTACGCCACCCCGCCGGTAAGGTCCGAGGTGGCCAGCTTGGCGGCGAGCAGCCCAGCCTCGGTCGCGGCATCCAGCGTGACGTTGGTGTTTGCGTTGTATTTGCCGTGCTTGGCGAGCAGTCGAATGGTCATGCCGATGTCCTTTTCATGGATTCTTGGTGGGCGGTTTCAATGCGGTTGCGCATCCAGTTGTCGAAGCCGATCGCTTCCACGTGCTTCCAATCCCGGCGCAGCTCAACGCGGCCGGTCAATATCTTCGTCACCAGCTGGTCGCCGTCCGCAATCAAGTTGCCTGCCGGTCTCGCGCATACACAGCGATCTGGCCGCGCTCTTCATCAGCATGAGTGACGTCTCTCATTGGCTGACCGTCAAGGGGGACGCAGCAGCGCAGCCACTCCGGCTTGTAGTCCGGGTGGCCTGGGTATGCGGTTAGGCGCATTGCTTCCTCAGGTATCGATGTCGTTCAGGTTGCCGCGGCGGTCTGGCCGGCGCGCTTGGGGGATCAGGTCCCAGCCAAGCTGACAGCGAATCTCGTCAGGCGTGGGCGGCGGGTCGCGCGACCAAGTGTGGCGCTCCATGTACTTGCGGGCCGATTCCTTCGCGTTACGCATGCTCAAAATGGGATTGTAATTAAGAGTCAAAGTCCAAGAAATTACCAAGTCTCAAGGAAAATGTGACAATTTGTGAGATTTTGAATGGTTGTAAAGTTGTACACTGTTACGTTATTTTTCCCAACCACAATTATAGGATATTAATTTTGAGAAATATTTCTCTTCGATTTTTGATGACTAGTTTAACTTTGGCAGTGATCAGCCCGATAGTTTGCGCTGAGACTACCGGATATATCTCTGCCAAAATACCTACAATTTCCTTGGCTGACTTAAATACCTCTGACGAATATTTACCAATGTCTGTGGATTTGTCGCGCAGCACAATTTTTTATCACGTTAGGCTTGGGAAGTACTACAGTGGCCCTGGGATTGAGGAATTTGAATCTTTCAGCGCAGGCGAGAAAACCAAAAACATTGATATGGGTTATGGAACGGCATCCTGGCAAATAAATAGCCCACAGGACTTGAGTATAAAAGTGTCTTTAAAAGGCGACGGAGGGGGGCGAGCTGGCGCAGTTGTTACGGTGCCAGTAATAGTAATGCCATATACAAGTATCAGCTTCACAGCCGTGTCTACTCTTAACGTTAGCGTCGCCCCCTCTACCGAGTCAACTGGGTGGTCCCTTTTTTCTGCCGCCCTGTTTTACCCTGATGGAAATTATGCTAGCAATATTCCACCCTATGATTTTAAAATCGGTCATGGAAATTGGGACATGACCAGATCGTACACCTTTGTCAACGATACCGATGAGGCAGTCAACCTGAATTATCAAATGATCGCCTCTGTTGAAATCAACATAGCTCCAACCTTGGCAGTTCCTGAACCGGCCACTTATGCCATGCTGGTGGCCGGTCTTGGTTTGCTGGCCTTAACGCGCCGTCGCGCTACCCGTAAGGCCTGACGTTTCGTGCGGCACAACGAAAAAGCCCTGCGTCATCGCTGATCGCAGGGCTTCGAATATTGGTAGCGGCCGGCGCTGATCTCCAGCTTTCCGTCTGTGCCTTTTCAGGCCACACCTTCCTTCATGTGCGCACATGGACGGGTCAAGGACTAACGCGCATCAGCTTGCGCTTTCACCACGCAGGCCCGCTGACCTTTCGGCGCGGGCCTATTGCTGCAAGGGTGCGTTCAGCGACATCAACGGGGAGGAATCCACCGCCAAACGAAAAGAAGCCCGCGGTGTTCAAGCGCGGGCTTCTTGGAAAGCAACTGCAAGATTAAGCTTGTGACGACCTGGCTCTTCTGCGCGCGGCACCAGCAAGCGCGATCGCGCCGACGGATAACATCAGCCAAGCACTAGGCTCGGGCACCTCCGTAACAGGTTCGCGTCCTCCGTACGAAGTTAAGAAGTCAAATTTCAATGCAAGTTCGATATCAAAATCATTGTTATTAATTGCGGATAATGAGAAATCCTGGCTATTATCAATAAAACTTTGATCTATTCTAAGCACTGAGTTCTGTTGGAAATACTGCCCAATATGATCCACTGAAACATAATCCAAACTCGCAAATAGCTGCGAAGAGGCGCCCGACAGTTCGAAATCAGAGATTGTTGGCTTATATAGCAAGCTGAGGCCTCGACCACTTATCGTAAATGCACTGTTTGCTCGCAAGAGAACTCTCGCGTTCTGTTCGCCGCTCGCTGCAAGGCTATACTCTGTATCGTTGTCGCTAGCCTCAAAATCACCGTTAAAGGAAGATGTTAGACTCCCAAGTGTTCCATTACTTTGAACTCCGATCGAAGCCCCACGCTGTTCAAGCGACCTGTCAATTGGAACTGAGAATACTGGTTGCGCAATTACATTTCCTGCTAGTGTGTTAGCTCCATACTGAGTGATTACATAGCTTGCACTATAGCTATTAGTTCTTTGACTAATCACGAAACCAGCTTCTTGGCCGTCGTCTGGCGTCAGATCTTGTACGCTGTATGTGACGTCAGTGAACCCAACCCGACCAGAAACATCTGCCATCGCCGGTGCAGCTATCGAAAAGGCTACCGCCGCAGCGAATGTTGATTTCAATAAAAAATTCATTACTCCTCCCCGTTTATCGCAGAACGGCTGCGACCGGGTGGCTCTTTAATTGATGACAGATTGACCACCTCTTCAACTATATGGCACTCTTATCAGTCAAGCAAGTATAATAAAGAATAAAAAGCCCGCTGACCTTTCGGTGCGGGCTTTTGTATGCTCAGGGTTATCTACCAAGTGAGCGGACTACATAGACGAGCGACGGCATCCATGGTCGGGCGCTGTCGCAAGTCCCGGTTATCGGTGGCGCGCTGCCGCGCGGAGCTTCGATACGGCCCGGGCCGAGTGGCCATCCGCTATGCTCTGCAGCTCGCTCACCATGTTGAGCACATGCTCGCGGACGAATCGGGCGGACATCGCCAAGTCGGCCGAAGAGGCGCCGCTGAGTCAGTGAGCCAGCGAACGCTCGGCCACTGTGCGGTAGAGCTCTATCGCCGCTGCCGCATCCCAAGCGGTTCTCAGGCACCCATCGGCACGCGCGGCCCCGCTTCGTGACCTCGGCAGTCCAGACGCGCAACAGGCGCGCCACCTGCGCGACACCACTCTCCAGTGCAGTCAAGTCGCCCAGCAGCGCCTGGCGACAGTCCGCCTCTCGGTTCACGTCCTTCTTGCGAATAGCCTCAGCCAATTCCTTTTCGCCGTGCGTGCGCACTCAAGCGCCTTCACCATGTCCTGGGTTGTGGTGCCGGCGGAAGTGGCATTTTCGTTCTTCTTACAACCGCAGCAATCCTTGCAATCGGATACGGCTTAGTTAGTGGGCTACGATGGTTGCTAGTCAACTCTGGCCCTGCACTTTCCTCGGTGATAGCGAGATCGTCATCAACTGAGAAATTTTTCATGGCGCTAGGTCTTGGCATCGTTTCTTTTGGCCTCGGCTATGTGCTCTTCAAGTTACGGAAGAATGCCAGACATGTATCTTGAGATCGGAAGTGCATTCGCCTTTGCTATGGAACCGTGGTTAGGTCAACTATTCCATCGCAATTAACACTTCTTGCGGTCGCGCCAGGTGCAATCCATGTATTCGTGCGTGGATTGTCCGTCAGTCCATCATGGGGGCGACGGACAGGCGCCGACCGCGGTATGGATTCGATTCGGAGCCCGATTCGACGGAGGCTTCGTCGGCGGGCCGGTAACGGTGGTGTTCATCGCGGCGGAGGATTCAAACGGGACCGCACATTAAACAGGCAGCTGGCCGCTCAGGCCGGCACCACCTGCCGCAGCGTCGCCGGAACGATCCGGCGATGCACCGGCGCCACGAACACCATATACACGTGCCCGAGCAACCGGTGCACGTGCACCACGGTCGACACCACCACGCCGTCGCCGATGCGGCAGATCGAAACCCGCACATCCAGGTGCCGGTCCGAATCGCCGAGGATCACCTCGTCGTCCGCCAGGTGAACCAGCGAAAAAATCCCCACACGGTCGCCAACACGGTAACTGGCGGCAGGTTTGTCGCGGTCGAAGTCGCCCAGTTGACCGAGGTCTTTCAAGCCCAGCCGGGACACGATGCGATTGCGTAAGGTCATCAGGCGTTCGACCCAGCGCGGCGTGCGCGCCACCGTGGCCAGGTAGAGTTCGAGCGCCGTGCGCTCGTCGCCAGGCAGGTCCAGGTGATAGGCGTCATGGAAACTCGCGCTCGCGCTAGCGGCGTGCAATATGCTAGCAGCAGGTACCGTCGTTTTCGTGATGGAAGTCGTCATGGAACATGAGTTTAGCGGCATCTCCACTGTTGCAGAACAAGCGTCATAAGCGCATAGTTTGATACGTATCAAACCTTTTCATCTTGTCCTGTACATCACGCCTGATCGACTTATCATCAGCAACTCAGGAGGAGACGCCATGCAAGACAACGACCTGGTGACGTGTCGCAGGGTGAATTACATACAAGCCGCGATGGTGCAAGCGGCCATATCGATCCAGCAGGCGCATGGCATGGAAGCGGCGGTTGCCGTGCTGCGGGCTGAAAACCTTTCGCAGGCGGTCATCGATCGCGTGCTGTCATCCGGCGCCCGAAAGCGGCTTTGGCCCTACTCGGCGCTGGAAAGACCCGCATCGTTAATCACGAAAAACCAGGGTCAAAAGCCCATCAGCGCTGCCAACGGATAAGGTTGAACCGAGTGTGCGGTTGCGCAAGACCGAGGGGTATGTGGGTGCGTTGCAGTCCCATGCTGTCGATGCAGGTTTTCTTGCATGTATCTTGCGGACAGCAACGCCTCCGGGCAGTTCGATTACATTACTTGCGCCGTGCGGCGCGGGAACCCAGCAACAGCAGGCCGGCGCCAAGCATGGCATAGGTCGCCGGTTCTGGTACGGAGCTGACCAGCGTCACCGTCTCGATCGTCTGCGGGGTGAATTGATGCACCCACCATTCGTTGACGCTTCCCTGGCCGTAGTGATCCCATGAGAAGGATTCTCCCGTAACGTAACCGTAGCTGTCCGTATCGATACTATTCGACCATTCGTCTACATAGCTCGACGAGAAATACGCGGAAAACTGTACGCCACCAGACACGCTATAGGAAAATGCCGAAACACCGCAGGAGTCACCTTCCCACGGGCAGCTCATGACGTTATCGCCCGCGACCACTAACGAAGTGAGCTCATCAAGGCTGATAACGCTGTCGCTGTTGGCGTCGACACCACTGAACTTTGCCGTATAAATCAGGTCAGGATTAAAGTAATGCTCGCCGGGATTGATGATGCTGAATCCCTGCCATTTGACTTCCCATTCATCCGCCAACGCGGCCTGCGTGACCAGGCAGCATCCCGCCATGATGACGGCTTTCAAGACATTCTTCATTTCCATGCTCTCCAAGAGTTAACCCCGTCTCAATAACATTATTGAGAAAATGATTGTAAAACAAATAATTCCTGGATTTCGGGCGTGTCAGGACAGCGCAACACTAGCAAGCAGCAACTATCCTGATGCTGTTACCAATTGGCGCTGTCATATCAGGAATCATGATAGCTTTTACAAACTATCATTCTGGAGACCGCCTGCATGCCGTCGATCGCGCGCGAACAGATCACCCGCGAGATGCGCCGGCATCGCGATCGCGTGCTGCTGCGCTGGCGGCAGCGCATCGGCGACGAAATCCCGTGCAGTGCCGCGCTGCCCGAGGCGGTGGTCTTCGACACGATCCCCGAGCTCTACGATTACCTCACCCTGTCGATCGCCGATCCCGACGAGCTGGGCCGCACGAGCCTGGCCCGCGCACATGGGGCCGACCGGGCGCGCCAGGCCAGCTACCGCCCCGCCGACCTGCTGCGCGAATTCCAGGTACTGCGCCGCTGCATGGCCGAGATCGCGGAAGAGGAAAACCTGGTGCTCACGCACCTGCACATGAGCGCGCTGGCCGCCAGCTTCGATACCGTGGAGCGCGAAGCGCTGGATGAATTCGACAGCGTACGGCGCCGCGAGCAGGAGGTGGCGCAAATGACGATATCGACCGAACTGCGCGAGCACCTGAACGTGATCGGTGTTTCCACGCAGCGCATCATGGCCCAGGGGAACCTCGACAAGATCGCCCAGCTGGCCAACCGCATCCGCATTCGCCTGGCGAAGGTCGAGGCCCTGCTGGACGAGCAGGACCGCCAGGAAGTGGCGAAAGCCGAGCGCCTGCCGCTGCTGCTGTCCACGTTCGACCTGCTGGCGCTGGCGCGCGAGGCGTGCCGGGAAGCGGCCCATCCGCATACGTCGGTCGAAGGCGATTCCGTATTGGTGACGTGGTGCCGCATCTCGATGCGCCAGGCATTGCGCACCCTGCTGGCGGAAGGCCGGGACGCCGCAGGCCCCGTATCGATCGCGGTCCGCCGGGCGAACGGACGCGCGTCGCTCGCCGTGCTGCACCGCCATGTACTGCCGCCGGACGTGGTGCGCACCCTGTTCTCGGCGCGCAATGCGGAAACGCATCCCACCGTGCGCGAGTGGGGCGTGGGCCTCGCGTTCGTGCGCGAAGTGGCTGAAACCCATGGCGGCAGCGCCATCGTCCACAGTTCCCATGCCGCCGGCACCGAGTTCCGGCTCGATCTTCCCGTCGATGCCAGCCCGTTCCTGGGCAACAATAGCTGAGCGATGTTTGCAAACTGCTCAGTTTCTTGATCGAATCGCGCCATGCGTTGACACCTGCCGGGCCAGTCCCGATACTCGGTTGCCATTCCCGCACCATGGCGCAGCCTTGCCCGCCTGCGCCGCCGCCGGGCCGGCGACCGATCCTTGCCATTCCCCGCAACCTTCGTATTGAGAGCTCCATGAACAATCGATTCCTGCTTGCCACCGCCACCTTCGCCGCACTCGCCGCTCCTGCCGTCCACGCCGAAAAGCTGTCGATCACCGTCACCCATTCGCTCGACGCGGCCCGCCCGTCCGAGACGATCACCGTGCCATGGTCCGAGGTGAACCGCGTGCTGCCCGGCGCGCTGCTGCAGAGGATCGCCGTGCGCGACGCGGCCGGCAAGCTGCTGCCCTACCAGGTGACGAACGTGGCGCCGCAGGCGAAGGACCCGGAAAACCGCGGCATCGCCTACGGTGAACTGATCTTCCAGCACGACTTCAAGGCCGGCGAGAAGAGCGCCACGTTCACCGTGGAGAAAACGGAAACCGTGTCGCCGCCGTTCCCCACCAAGGTGCACGCCCGCTACGTGCAGGAACGCCTGGACGACTTCGCGTGGGAAAACGACAAGGTTGCGCACCGCACCTATGGCCCGGCACTGGGCGCCCCGGCACCGGCCGGCGGCGGCAAGGAAGTGCTGGTCACGAGCGGCAACGACATCTGGTTCAAGCGCGTGCCCTACCCGATCGTGGACCGCTGGTACAACAAGGGCCACGACCACTACCACGTGGACCAGGGCGAAGGCATGGACATGTACAACGTGGGCCGCACGCTGGGTGCCGGCGGCACCGGCATCTGGGATGGCTCGAAGATCGCCAAGGCGAACAACTACGCCAAGTGGAAGGTGCTGGCCAACGGCCCGGTGCGCGCGATCTTCGAACTCTCGTACGACGCATTCGACGCGGCCGGCACGAAGGTTGCCGAAGTGCGCCGCTTCACCGTGGATGCCGGCCACTGGTTCGACCGCATCGAATCGACGTACACATTCACTGGTCCGCAGCAGTTGAACGCCGTCGTCGGCCTGAACAAGACGCCGAGCGACAAGGGCCAGGACCCGCAGATCGCCACCGACCGCGTGCCGGCCGACGGCTCGCTGCGCCAGTGGGTCACGCAGAAGAGCAACGATTCGTTCGGCGTGGCCGTGGTGGTGCCCACCGCGAAGGACGGCGGCTCCGACCAGGCCAACGATTTCGTGATCGCCCCGGTCACTTCCGGCAAGCCGCTCACCTATTACGTGGGCGCTGCCTGGAGCCGTGCCGGCGAGATCCGCACGAAGGACGAGTGGGCGAACCAGGTGGCGCTGACCGCTGCGCGGGCGAAGTCGCCGGTGAAGGTGGCGGTGGCGGCGGTGAAGTAGGTTTTCGCTTGCATGCAGGCTGATTGCTTCAAGCTAGCTGTTGGCTGCGGGACACCGGCTTTTCTCTGCGTGTGACTGCATCATGCGGTGGTTGTTGGCCGCTGAACACCGGTGTCTGACACCATTTCCGGGAGATTCATCCGGAAATGGTGTCAGACCGCTGCGGCGGACCGACCGGTTTGCTTCTGACCGGTGTTCCTCTAACGCTGCCACAACGCATGCATTCCCCACGCTCACTGCCCTGATTCTTTGGGCGCTCCCACGGGCCACGCGCCACTCGCCCCCTAAAATACCGCGCAGGCAACCACTCCCTCACCTCCCATGAAGATCAAACCCCTCGCCGCCCTGCTCCTCGGTCTGGCAGCCCCCGCAGCCTTCGCCGCCATGCCCGCCGAAGGCTGGCGCTTCGACTTCACCGCCAAGCCGGCAGCAGGCTACACGGCCGTGCAGGCCAGCAGCGCCTACGACACAGCGCGCGGCTACGGCTTCGAAGCCGGCAACACCGCTGCCGCAACGTTCTTCTCGGCCGACGTCCCCGAAGGCAACGTGGCCGTCACCGTCACCCTCGGCCCGGGCACGCACACGATCAAGTCCGAGGTGCGCCGCCTGATGCTGGAGAACGTCGTCGTACCCGCGGGCCAGTCGGTCAAGCGCACATTCGTCGTCAACACGCGTACGCCGATCATCGCCGCGGCGAATGGCATGAAGCCCGGCGCCGTCGACCTGAAGGCGCCGCGCGAAACGGTGCAGGAAGCGTGGAACTGGGACAAGCGCATCACGCTCGAGATCCACGGTGGGGTGGACAAGGTCGAGATCGAACCCGTCCAGGTACCGACGATCTTCCTGCTGGGCGACTCCACCGTCAGCGACCAGCCGGGCGAGCCGTATGCCAGCTGGGGCCAGATGCTGACGCGCTTCTTCAAGCCCGGCGTGGCCGTCGCCAACCATGCGCAGTCGGGCGAGACGTTCCGCGATTCGCTGGCGCGCCGCCGCATCGACAAGATCGTGTCGCAGGTGCGCCCCGGCGACGTGGTGCTGCTGCAGTTCGGCCACAACGACCAGAAGCAGATCGCGGCCGGCAGCGGCGGGCCGTTCACCACCTACAAGGCCGAGCTGCGCCGGCACGTGGACATGGTGCGCGCCGCGGGCGGCCTGCCGGTGGTGGTGTCGTCGATGGAGCGCCGCCGTTTCGATGCGGCGGGCAAGCCCTATGCGACGCTGGCCGACTATGCCACGGCCGCGCGCCAGTCCGCCGAGGAACTGCGCGTGCCGTACATCGACCTGAATGCCACCAGCCTGGCGCTCTACGCCGCGCTGGGCGTCGAAGGCTCGAAGCCGGCGTTCGCCACGAAAGACGGCCAGATCGACAACACGCACCACAGCAACTACGGAGCATGGCTGCTGGCCAAGGCGGTCGCCGCCGGCATCCGCGACGCGAAGCTGCCGGTCGCCGCCCAGATCGTGGATGGCTTCGCATTCGATCCCGCCCGCCCCGCCCCATTCGATACATTCGCCGTGCCGGCGAGCCCCCGCTACACCAACGAGCGCCCGCTGGGCGATGAGGCCAACCGATGATCCGCAAACTGATTGCAGCCGCACTGCTCTCCTGCACCCTGCCCGCCTTCGCCGCCGACGGCTACATCTTTGCCTACTTCACGAAGAACGGCGAGGACGGCCTGCACTTCGCGTCCAGCACGGATGCGTACAACTGGGACAAGGTTGCTGGCGGCAAGAGCTTCATCACGCCGAAGGTGGGCAAGTCGAAGCTGATGCGCGACCCGTGCATCGTGCGCGGGCCGGACGGCACGTATCACATGGTATGGACATCGGGCTGGAACGAAAACAATATCGGCTATGCGTCGTCGAAGGATCTCGTCAACTGGTCCGAGCAGAAGGAACTGCCCGTGATGGCACATGAACCGGGCGTGCTGAACGCATGGGCGCCGGAGATCGTGTACGACGACAAGCGCGGCGAGTTCCTGATCTTCTGGGCTTCCACGGTGCCGGGCAAGTTCACGGAGACTGCCGGCTCGTCCGAGCAGAAGTACAACCACCGCATGTACTACACCACAACGAAGGATTTCACGAACTTCGCGCCCACGCAGCTCTTCTACGACCCGGGCTTCTCCGTCATCGACGCCACGTTCGTGCGCGCCAATGGCAAGGATTACCTGATCGTGAAGGATGAAACGGTCAAACCGCCGCGCAAGTACCTGCAGGTCGCCGAGGCGCCGGACCTGCGCGGGCCGTTCAAGCCGCTGTCGGCGCCGATCACGCCGAAAGGCCTGTGGGTCGAGGGTCCGACCGCCATCCAGGCCGGCCAGGATGTCATCCTGTACTTCGACGCCTATACCACGAAGCACTACGGCGCGCTGCGCTCGCGCGACCTGAAGACATGGGAAGACGTGACGGACAGGATGCGCTTCCCGGATGAAGGCACACCCGTGCGGATGCGGCACGGCACCGTGATCCCCGTGCCGGAAGCCGTGCTGGCGAAGCTGCGGGCTGCGAAATGAACTCCTCTTCACACGGATTTACCCCGATTCACACTATGTTACTTAACGACTTGCGGTGGAAATAATGGCAACGGATGCGGCAGGTACAATCCCGCCCATCATTCCTACAAAAACAGCCACGCAATGAATCCATCGAAACTCGTCCTGCGTCCCCTTCCCGCGCTGCTGCTCGGTGCCCTGGTCGGCCAGCTGGGTATGGCGCAGGCACAGCAGGCACCTGCCGCGCCTGTCGTCACGAAGCCAGCCACCGCAGCCGCGCCAGCCGCCACGTCCACCGCGCCGTCCACCGTGACTGCAACGCCGGTCGACGAAACGAAGAAGCCGGCCCCCGCGCCGGAACAGGCGGGCAGCACCCCGATGCAGACCGTGACCGTGGTGGCGGAGCGCCCCGCCGAGCAGATCGACCGCTCGACATATGACGTGAAGTCGGAAGTGATCACGCCGAACGCGTCGGCGGCCGACGTGATCGCGAACGTGCCGAACGTGACCGTCGACCAGGACGGTAAAGTGGCCATCCGCGGCAACCAGAACGCGCAGGTGTTCGTCAACGGCAAGCGCTCGGCCATGTTCTCCGGCCAGAACGCGGGCGATGCGCTGAACAGCTATCCGGCCGAGGCGCTGGAATCCATCGAGGTGATCACCACGCCGGGCGCCGAATTCGGCTCCGAAGGCGGCAGCGGCCCGATCCTGAATCTCGTCACGCGGCGCGTGCGCGCGCCGGGCACGCAGGGCACGGCGTCCGTCAACGTGGGCACGGAAGGCCGCTACGGCACGTCGCTGTCCGGCAGCCATGTCGCCGGCCGGCTGCAGATCGAGGGCCAGGTCGGCGTGATGCGCAACGTATTCGAGCGCAAGGGCTATTCCGACACGGAGACGCAGGTCGGCAACAGCGTGTGGACGACGCACCGCGAGAACACGAGCCGCACGCCGTCGAAGACGCTGTCGCTGAACCCCACGATCAGCTACAACCTGGGCGAGACGGACCGGGTGAGCGCGGCCATGAACTTCAACCGTTCGCTGCGCGACACCGGTTCGAACGAGTACTACCAGACATATCACGGCGGCGCCTCGCCCTACGAGGAATACTTCCGCAGCATCGACCGCGGCAGCCAGGCCACCGTGTACCAGCTCGCGCTGGGCTGGGAACGCAAGTACAGCGCCACGGAAAAGCTGAACATCGACCTGCGCACGTCGGGCACCGAGTCGAAGACGGACAGCTGGAACCGCAACGCCTACGTGGTGGCGCCGCCCGCCGGCGCGCGGCCGGAAAGCACGAACGGCAACGACAGGTCCGAGCGGCTCACCGAATTGAGCCTCGACTACAACAAGCGCATCAGCCCTGTCTTCAACTTCAAGGCCGGTGCCAAGGTGGGCCGCCGCACGGGCGAATCGGATGCCGACTACTTCAACATCGACCCGCTGACGGGCGAGGAAGTGGTGGACTTCAACCGGGCCAGCGCATTCAAAGTGACGGAGAACACGTATGCCGTGTATTTCTCGCCGAACGTGCGAATCTCCGAGCACTGGACCATGCTGCCCGGCCTGCGCTACGAGATGGTCGAGCGCGACATGGACTACATCAACCAGGGCAACTCGGCCAGCGACTCGACGAAGAAGCTGCTGCCAAGCCTGCACCTGCAATACGGCTGGGGCGAGCGCGGCGCCACCGTGACGGGCGCGTACTCGCGGCGCATCAGCAGGCCGTCGCCGGAAGACATCAACCCGAACGTGCAGTACGTGGACGACCAGAACTACTCGCAGGGCGACCCGCGCCTGGCGCCCACGCATGGCGACAAGTACGAGCTGAAATACACCGACACGTGGGGCGCCGTGAACAGCAACCTTTCGCTGTTCCGCGAGAAGGACAGTCCGCTGCTGGGCCGCTTCCTCACGCCGGTGCCGGGCAGCACGGCCGTGGTGAGCGAGGCGGTGAACTTCGGCGCCAAGACGAACGACGGCATCAGCTGGAACCTGCAGTACAAGCCATCGCGCGAGGTGCGGCTGGACGGCACGGTGGGCTACCGCCGCGTGACGCAATCGTACCTGGCCACGCTGACGAACGAAAACGGCGCGAACTACTCCGTTGAAACGGAACGGCGCCAGAACACGCCCACGCTGCAGCTGCGCTTCAGCTATTCGGGCTTCGAAGGCCACACGATCCAGCTGAACGGCAACTACACGGGCCGGCAGTTGAACGGCCTGTTCGAATCGGAACCGAACTGGCAGGCGCACCTGTCGTGGTCGTGGGCCCTCACGCCGCAATGGCGGCTGCGCACCAGCGTGCGCGACCTGTTCGACAGCAACGTCAACGAGAACCGCCAGGTCACCAGCACCGTGCGGCAGTACAACTACAGCGAACAGCAGGGCCGCACGTTCATGGTCGCCCTCAGCTACAGCTTCGGCGGCGTCTCCGGCGACCCGGGCCTGCGCAACAACCCCGGCATGTTCCGCGGCCCGCAAGGCAACGGCCCCCGCGGCCCCGGCGGTTTCGGCCCTGGTCCCGGCGGCTTCGGCCCGGGCATGTAAGCGCATCTGGTGTCTGACACCTTTTCCCGCCTGCGGGAAAAGGTGTCAGACACCGGTCTTTTCCTGAAGTCGCACATAGCGCTCGCGCGCCGGGGTCTGTCCCCGGTAAGTGTTGGCATCCGAGGCATACCGAGCGCCCCAAGGGGACTGACCCCAGTCTTTTGCTCGCGCACCTTAACCCCCTCTCCAATCAACAATGCGAGCAAAAGCGCCCCGAAGCGCTCACCGCATTGCACCTCTCAACCATATCGGCTACTGTTCCTGGGGATCGCAGCGCAGATCGCAAGCGCGGCCACCATTAACCTCGGAGACGATAGTTCAAGTGAAGAAGACCCCGTTCAAATTGAAGGCTGGCCGGCTGCTGATCGGCACGCTGCTCGCATGCACCTCCCTGCACCTCGTTGCGCAGGAAGCCCCGGTCGCGCAGGAGAAGGGCCCGGCCGCGGCGGATGCGATGCTGCACGCGCTCGAAGTCAAGTACCCGAACCCGTACCGCGCAATGGAAGCGGCCGAAGTGAAGGCTGTGATGGACCGCGTGTTCACGTACCTGGACGCCACCACGCCGGCCGAACTGATCGACAAGACCTCGCACGCGCCGATCGCAAAGCTGGACAAGGCCAACCCGGAAGCCGTGCTGAAACCGGGCGACTTCCGCCTGACCAGCTATGAATGGGGCGTCACCTACGCCGGCATGCTGGCCGCCGGCGCCGCCACCGGCGACAAGCGCTATACCGAATACACCACGAAACGCCACCAGCTGATGGCGGACCTCACGCGCCTGTACCTGCCGGCCGTGAAGGCCGACCCGGCGAATTCGCATGCGCCGATCAAGAGCTTCCTGAATCCGCACGCGCTGGACGATGCCGGCGCGCTGTGCATGAGCTTCCTGAAGGCCAAGCAGATGGGCTCCAAGGTGAACTATGGCCAGATGGTGGACATCTGCGGCAAGTTCGTCACCGAGAAGGAATACCGCCTGCCGGACGGCACGCTGGCGCGCGGCGGCCCCGATGGCAAGGGCGGCAACAAGCAGCGCCCGCTGACCAACACGCTGTGGCTGGACGACATGTTCATGGGCGTGCCGACCATCGCCCTGCTGGGCAAGGACACGGGCAACACGAAATACTATGACGATGCCGTGAAGCAGGTGCTGCAGTTCTCGAAGCGCATGTTCAACCCGCAGCTGGGCATCTACATGCACGGCTACGTGGAAGGCCTGCGCGACCATCCGGAACTGCATTGGGCGCGCGCCAACGGCTGGGCCATCATGGCGATGGTCGAAGTGCTCGAAGTGCTGCCGAAGAACCACAAGGGCTACAAGGCCGTGGAAGACCAGCTGCGCGCGCACGCGAAGGGCCTGGCCAAGTTCCAGCACAAGGACGGCCTGTGGCACCAGCTGATCGACCGTAACGACTCGTACCTGGAAACGTCGGCCACGGCGATCTACACGTATGCGATCGCGCGCGCCGTCAACCGCGGCTACCTGGACAAGGAATCGTATGGCCCGATGGCCAACCTGGCGTGGAACGCGGTGGCTTCGAAGGTGAACGCGAAAGGCGAGATCGAAGGCATCTGCGTGGGCACCGGCATGGCATTCGACCCGGCGTTCTACTACTACCGCCCCACCAGCACCCGCGCCGCGCACGGCTACGGCCCGCTGCTGCTGGCCGGTGCGGAGATCATCGAGATGAACAAGAAGTTCAAGTTCGGCCTGAACGACAGCGGCTTCATGTACCAGGGCCAGCGCTGATCGACCGGTTTCCAACGCCATTCGCATGACATCGCGGCTGCGCTCCCCCGTCCGGGACCGCAGCCGTTTCTTATCGCAGGAGAGAACGGAATGAAGACAACGATGACGCTTTGCGCGGCGGCTGTCGCGGCAGCCTTGCTGGCCGCCTGCGGCACCACGGGCACCGCGAACGTGGCGGCGCCAGGTACCGCCACGACGATCGGCACCGCCATGGTGCCGGTGAAAACCGCCATGCAACTGGAAAAACTCGATCGCGGCACGGTAGTCGTGCGCGGCAAGGCCGGCACGCTCGTGAGCTGGCGTGCGCTGGCGACCGATGTGCCGGACCTGGCGTTCAACGTCTATCGCGACGGAAGGAAGCTCAATACGGAGCCGCTGGCCACGTCCACCAATTTCACCGATGCCGCCGGCGGCGGCACGGGCAGTTATGAAGTGCGCGAAGTGGTGAACGGTGCGGAAGGTGCGGCCAGCAAGGCGCTGGCCATCGACGGCTTCCTCACGGTGCCGCTGCAGCGCCCGGCCGGCGGCAGGACCGCCGATGGCAAGGACTACACGTACAACGCCAACGACGCATCGGTGGCCGACCTCGATGGCAATGGCCAGTACGAAATCGTGCTGAAATGGGACCCGAGCGAATCGAAGGACAACTGCTGCGCGGGCTTCACCGGCAACGTGCTGCTCGACGCCTACCGGCTCGATGGCACGCTGCTGTGGCGCCTGGACCTGGGCCGCAATATCCGCGCCGGCGCGCACTACACGCAGTTCCAGGTGGCCGACTACGATGGCGACGGCAAGGCCGAACTGATCGTCAAGACGGCGGACGGCTCGCGCGATGGCGCGGGCAGGATCATCGGCGACGCGGGCGCCAACTGGGTCAGCGGCAGCGGGGAAATCGAGCAGACCGACCGCACGGGGTCGCGCCGCACGGACGACGGCAAGCTGATGGCCGGCTTCATGGGCCGCATCGTGAAGGGGCCGGAATACCTGTCCGTGTTCGAGGGCGCCACGGGGCGCGTGCTGGATACGATCCCGTATCCGTCGAAGCGCGGCGAGGATAGCGACAACCCGAGCGCGGACGAGCTGAAAGCGCGCTGGGGCGATGGCTACGCCAACCGGTCCGACCGTCACCTGGCCGGCACCGCCTGGCTGGACGGCAAGCGCCCCAGCGCTATCTTCGCCCGCGGCTACTATGCGCGCACCACGATCGCCGCCGTCGACTTCGCGGGCGGAAAACTGAAACAGCGCTGGTACTTCGATTCCGAGGCGGCCGGCGTACCCCAGGGATATTCGGGCCAGGGCAATCACCAGCTCAGCGTGGCCGACCTCGATGGCGACGGCCGGCACGAGATCCTGTACGGCGCGATGGCGCTGGACGACGACGGCAAGCCGCTGTGGACCACCGGCATGGGCCACGGCGATGCGATGCACGTTGGCGACCTGGATCCGACCCGTCCCGGCCTGGAGAAATGGGGCGTCCACGAGAACATGACGATGGCGCAGAACCGTGGCGCCGCGATGGTCGACGCACGCACCGGCGAAGTGCTGTGGTCCACGCCGGCCACGAAGGACACGGGCCGCGGCGCCACGGGCGACATCGATCCGCGCTTCCCGGGCGCCGAAGCTTGGTCGGCGGCATCGCCGAACCTGTTCGACGCGAAGGGCAACGTGATCGCCACGACCCGCCCGGGCCAGATGAACTTCATGGTGTGGTGGGACGGCGACCTGCAGCGCGAGCTGCTCGATGGCACCAAGGTCTCCAAGTGGAACTGGCAATCGGGCCGCGCCGACGTGCTGCTCGACGCGCAAGGCGCCGCATCGAACAACGGCACCAAGTCGAACCCCGCGCTGTCCGTGGACCTGTTCGGCGACTGGCGCGAGGAAGTCATCTGGCGCGCGGCCGACAACAACAGCCTGCGCATCTACTCGACATCGATCCCCACCACGCACAAGCTCACCACCTTGATGCACGATCCTCAGTACCGCGCCGCCATCGCCTGGCAGAACACCGCCTACAACCAGCCACCGTGGCCGTCGTACTACATCGGCGAAGGCATGCCAGCCGCAGCTAAGTAAAGTTGCTCAAAAAATGGGGACGTACCCCATTTTCCGAGCAATGTTGCCTGAAAAATGGGGTACGTCCCCATTTTCCAGGCAACTTATTGACTGCCGCTTCTTCACGAAAAAACAGGGTCCGTCCCTGATTTTCCCTGATTTTTCGTCCCTGACTGTTCTGGTCTCTCAGGGGTTCACGCCTTCCACCTGCCGGCCCTGCGCTGACAGCCACTTGTCCACCAGCCCGCCCGGCAGGCCGCGCAAGGCCGCGACCACGCGCTGGGCGTTGAAGGTGGCGCCGGCTTCGTTGGTGTGCGTGCGCGCATCGCTGAAGAAGGTGTCGACGACGCCCGCACCCGCGCGGCGGTAGCCCTCGGTGACCACCATGGTCAGGTCGACGAACTGCGCGCCATGGCGCTGCGCGACTTCGCGGCCCCACTGGGCGAAGGTCTCGAAGTCGCGGCGGTCCTGCCACACGTCGCGGTGCGGGACCGGCGACAGCAGCACGACCGTCGCGCCCTTTGCCTTTGCATCCTGCACGTAGCGGGCCATGTACCAGCCGAACGTGCGCACCTGCTCGACCGTGCCGTCGGCCTTCCTGTCCTCGACGGTTTCCGGGCCGGTGCCGGGGCCGGAGGCGCGGCCCTTCATGGCCGGGTCGCCGATCCTGCCGCCGTCGTTGTGGCCGAACTGGATCGCCACCATGTCGCCGGCCTTCAGCTGGTCGAGCACCCGCTGCCAGCGTCCTTCCGTATAGAACGTGCGGCTGCTGCGGCCGCCGATCGCATGGTTGACGACATTCACGCGCGACGTGTCGAAGTATGGCGCGATGCGCTCGCCCCAGCCGACATGGCCGCCGGCACCGCCGCTCTTCACCGTGGAATCGCCGACCAGGTGCAGCGTGGGCAGCGCGCTGTTCGCCGCCTGCTCGGCTTTCACCGATGCCGCGTCGACGACGGGACGTTCGTCCTCGCCGGCGGAGGCGGCAGGGATGGCCCTGCCCCGTTCGTTCAATGCGCCGACGAGCGTTCGCAGGCCCAGCGCCTTGATGCCGCCGACGACGATCCGCGCGTTCAGGTCCGCGCCGGCCCAGTTGGTGTGCACGGATTCGTCCGGCGTCACGAGCGGGAACAGCTTCATCACTTCGTCGCGGCCGATCTCGTCGTAGCGGCGCGCGGCCAGTTCGTTCAGGTCGATGAAGCCCGCTTTCTCGCGCTTCGCCACTTCCTTCGCCCAGCCCGCGTAGTCGCCGGCGTTGCGGCGCACCTTGCCATCGTCACTCCAGCGCTTGCGGGGTATCAGCGACACCACGACCGGCGTGGCGCCCTTCGCGCGGATCTGCGCGATGTAGTCGGCCAGGTACCAGCCGTAGCTATGCACCGTTTCGCGCTGCTTCGTCAGCAGGTTGTCGATCTCCTCGGTCTCGTTGCCGGTGCCGCGGATCGTGCCGCGCGCGCGGCTGGTATCGTTGATGGCGCTGGCGTCGTTGTGCCCGAACTGCATCAGCACCACGTCGCCCTTCTTCACCAGCGCCAGCGTGCGCTGCCAGTGTCCGCTGGTGACGTACGTGCGGCTGGACAGCCCGCCGACGGCGCGGTTGACGACGTTGATCTTCGACTCGTCGAAGTAGTTCGCGATCGGATTGCCCCAGCCCCACTGGCCGGCCGGGCCCTTGCCCTGGCCGTCGTCGTGGCCGTTGCGCACCGTGGAGTCGCCGATCAGGATCAGGGACGGCAGCGACGGATTGGCCGGTTCCGGCAGCACGACCTGCGCCCTGGCCGGATCGGTATTCACCGCCGAAGGCAGGCTCGCTTGCGCCTGGGCGACCGCGTGGCACAAGAGGAAAAGAAAGAGGGATTGAAGGTATCGTTTCATGAACCCATTCTACGGCAGCGGTTTTGCAGGGGTTCGCGGCGGCTTGCAAACGATCAGGAAGATGAGTGGAGCCGGCATGCGCAACCTGCGCGGCCGGGCGCACAATCGGCCCTTTCCACCCTGGGCACACACGATGAACACCTCTACCCTGCTGCGCGCCGCCGTGTGCGCGGCGCTCTGTTTCACCACCGCCGCCCACGCCGGCATCGGCCAGCGCTTTCCTTCCGAACGCAAGGTCGTGAAGGACCCCGTCACGGGCACGATGCTGACCTTCCTCACCAGTACACCGCAGGGCGACTCGAAGATCTACCCCACGCACCCGCAGTGGACGTCCGACGGCAAATGGCTCGTGTTCCGCTCGAACCGCGTGAAAGGCGAGGCGATGGCCGTCAACGAAACCACCGGCGACATCGTGCAGGTGACCGAGGGCGGCTATTCGGGCATGCTGAACATCGCGCAGAAATCGATGAAGCTGTACTTCATGCGCCCCGCCGCCGAACAGGGCGTGCTGCAGATCGTGGAGGTGGACCTGGCGGCCGTGTTCCGCGACAGCGCCGCCGGCAGGATGAAGGCGCCGGACGCATACCAGCGCATCGCCGGCACCACGCCCGCCGACCTGGAAGCGGGTGGGGACATGGCGCTCGACGCCGACGAGGAATGGGTGTACTTCCGGGTGGGCCGCAACGCGGCGGCGAAACACCTGCCGGCGGGCGCGAAGATCGAGGAAAACTTCGGCCCGCGCAACATGGGTGCGGGGCCGAACGGCATTGCGCGGCTGAACGTGAAGACGGGGGAAATCCGGCAGGTAGTCTCCGTGGGCTTCCAGATCGGCCACATCCAGGCCAACCTGTGGAACCCCGGCGAGATCGTGTTCTGCTGGGAGACCGGCGGCAAGTCGCCGCAGCGCACGTGGACCGTGCGGTCCGACGGCAGCGGCCTGCGCCCGCTGTATCCGGAAGCGTCGTACGAATGGGTGACGCACGAGGCGGTAATCACCAAGGATGAAGTGGCGATGGCGCTGATGGGCCACCGGCCGGTGAAGGATGGCGGCGGCGGCGTGGCCGGTCCCGCGACCGGCGTCTACGGCGCCAATCCGGGCCAGGATGCGGCATGGGGCGATGCCGGCACGCGCGAAAAACCGACGGGGCTCGCCATCGTCAACCTGCGCACCCGCGAGATGACGATCGCCGGGCAGACGCCCTCCGGCAGCGGCTTGTGGCACGTGCACGGCTCGCCCGACGGCCGTTTCGCCGTGGGCGACGATTTTTCGCGGTCGCTGTGGCTGATCGACCGGAAGACACGCGAAATGAAGCTGCTTACCACCGGCCACAAGGACACCGCCGCCGACCATCCGCACCCCACCTTCAATGCGGACGGCACGAAGATCCAGATCCAGTCGGCCATGCTGTCCGCCGATGGCAAGGCGATGAACATCGTTGTCGTGCCGGTGCCGAAGGACTGGCTGAAGCGGAAGTGAGTGAAAAGTGAGTAGCAAGTAAGTAAGTAAGGCAGAGAGGCGCCCATCTGTATATGACCCGGGTGCGGGGCCCGGTGATCCCGGGCCATGCCTCCCTGCCAGCCGGCGCGCGCAAGGCGAGCAGTCCAGTGCACAATAGCCCCGCCGATCATCACATTTTGCGACTCATGAAAAAATTCGTTCTTCCCATCCTGCTTGCCATGGCCTTCTCGTATGCCGCCGCCGCGGATCCCGATGTCTTCCCCCTGTGGCCCGAAGGGGTTCCCGGCAAGAAGGATATCGGCCCCGAGCAGAAGGGCAAGGGCTATATCCAGAACACGTCGAACCCCACGATTACGCTGGTTCGCCCGTCCGACGGTCGCCCGAACGGCACGGCCATCATCGTGGCACCGGGCGGCGGCTATGTGCGCCTGTCGGCCGACCACGAGGGCACCAAGTATGCCAACTGGCTCGGCACCCTGGGCGTGACGACGTTCGTGCTGAACTACCGCATGCAGGAGTTCGGGCACCCGGCCCCGCTACAGGATGTGCTGCGCGCCGTGCGCCTGGTCCGTTCGCGCGCGGCGGAGTTCGGCATCGACCCGAACCGCATCGGCGTGATGGGCAGTTCGGCAGGCGGCCACCTCGCGGCCAGCGCCGGCACGCTGTACGACAATCCGGCCGGCCGCACGGGCACGGACCTCGACAAGGTGAGCGCCCGCCCGGATTTCCTCGTGCTGTTGTACGCGGTGATCTCGATGGAAGACGCCGCCGCGCAAACGCGTTCGCGCAAGGCGCTGCTGGGCGCCAAGCCAACGCCCGAGGTGGTGCGCCTGATGTCCCTCGAACAACAGGTGACGGCGCAAACCCCGCCCACGCTGCTGATCCACACGCAGGACGACGCCGTGGTGCCGGTCGAGAACAGCATCCTGTTCTACCAGGCGCTCACGAAGCACAAGGTTCCCGCCGAGATGTACCTGTTCGAACAGGGCTCGCATGGCATGGGCTTGCACGGCGGCCGCGCCAACGCTTCCCAATGGCCGCGCCGTGCCGAGGAATGGCTGCGCGCCCGCGGGCTGCTGACGCCATCCACACCGGCGAATTGAGCACGCAAGGAAGCAATAGCGGGCACCGGATACAATGTGCCGCATGTCCAAGCTCCCCATTGAATCCGACGCCGCCGCGCTGATCGCCCAGCTGGACCAGGTCGCCCAGGGCCTGGCGCAAACGTTCGCGCCCTTCTGCGAAGTCGTGGTGCACGATCTGCGCGACCCGGACCATGCGATCCTCGCCATCCACAACAACCTGTCCGGCCGTGCGCCCGGCGATCCGGCCACGGAGCTGGGGCTGGCGCGCATCGCCGACAGCGGCTATCCGCAGGTGGTGGCCAACTATGCGAACCGGTTCGCGGATGGCCGCCCCGCCAAGAGCACGTCCATCGGCATCAAGGATGCGGAAGGCAACTATGTGGCGGCGCTGTGCCTGAATGTGGACATGTCGCTGTTCCGTTCCATGCAGAACGCGCTGCAGCAGTTCGGTGCCACCGGCACGGCGCCGTTCCAGGAGTCGCTGGACCCGGCCAATGCCGAGGCTATCCGGCGGCGCATCGACCAGTATGCGGCCGGCCTGGCTGCTTCGCCGCAGTTGCTGAAGGCCGAGGACCGGCGGGCGTTGATGCGGGAGCTGAAGGCAGCCGGGTTTCTCGAGGTGCGGCGGGCGATGGAGATCGCGGCGGCGCATCTGGGGATTTCGCGGGCGACGGCGTATAACGACGTGAAGTAGCTGCCGGCGCGCGTGCCGACAGCTTCCAGCGGCAACTGCTGGCAGGCGAACACAGCTATCCCACACCGGTTCTCCGCCGCCGTACTACAGCCTTTCCAGCCTCACATTCCGCAACTGGTAGGCCGCGCCCTCGAGCTGGAACCCGATACGCCCCTCGGCCGGTTGCGCCTTCGTGATGCGGTTCTGGACAACGCCGTTGATGACGACGTCGATGGTGCCGTCGCGGCAGACGATGTCGGCGCTGTTCCATTCGCCCGCGGGGCGCTCGCTGTTGCCACCGGTGCGGGCCTTGACGACGGGCTGGGCGCCGGGGGCGCTGGTGGGCGGTTCGGCGAACGTGGCGGCGGCCATCGGCAGCAGGTCGCCGGCGGCGCCGTGCTTCGTCTGCACCTGGATGCTCGTCGGCCACACGCGGTCCATCGGCCCGTCGGCGATATGCAGCAGCACGCCGCCGTTGCCCGGCTTGTCCGTCCAGCGCCATTCGACGTGCAGCCGGTAGTCGCGGTAGCTGTCCGTGGTGGCCAGGAAGCCGGAGGGCTTGCCGGCCGTCGCGATCACGCCATCGGGCAGCAGCTGGAACACATCGGCCGCGGCGGCGGCGGGATCGGTGCGCAAATCCCACCCAGCGAAGCCGCGCGACGCAAACAGGTTTTCCGCGCCAGCCGACGCACACAAAGCCAGCAGTCCCGTGCACAATATCTTCTTGATCATTACACTCCACCACTCATGAAAAAATTCGTCCTTCCCATCCTGCTTGCCATGACCTTCTCGTACGCTTCATTCCCCACTGCCGCCGCGAAATCCAACGTCTTCCCCCTGTGGCCCGAAGGGGTGCCCGGCCTGAAGGATATCGGCCCCGAGCAGAACGGCAAGGGCTATATCCAGAACACGTCGAACCCCACGCTCACGCTGGTGGGCCCGGCCGTGGACCGCCCGAACGGCACCGCGATCATCGTGGCGCCGGGCGGTGGCTACGTGCGCCAGTCGGTCGACCGCGAGGGCACCCAGTATGCCACCTGGCTCAGCACCCTGGGGGTGACGACGTTCGTGCTGAACTACCGCATGCAGGAGTATGGCCACCCTGCCCCGTTGCAGGACGTGCTGCGTGCCGTGCGCCTGATCCGCTCGCGCGCGGCGGAGTTCGGCATCGACCCGAACCGCATCGGCGTGATGGGCAGTTCCGCCGGTGGCCACCTGGCGGCCAGCGCCGGCACGCTGTACGACAACCCGGCCGGCCGCACCGGCACGGACCTCGACAAGGTCAGCGCCCGCCCCGATTTCCTCGTGCTGATGTACCCGGTGATCGCGATGGAAGGCCCGGCCGCGCACATGGGTTCGCGCAAGGCGCTGCTCGGCGAGAAGCCGTCGAAGGAACTCGTGCAGCTGATGTCCGTCGACCGCCAGGTCACCGCGCAAACGCCGCCCACGCTGCTGATCCACACGCAGGCCGATACCGCCGTGCCGGTCGAGAACAGCATCCTGTTCTACCAGGCGCTCACGAAGAACAAGGTGCCGGCCGAGATGTACCTGTTCGAGCAGGGTGCCCACGGCATGGGCATGCGCGACGGCCTGGCCAACGCTTCCCAGTGGCCGCGCCGCGCCGAGGAATGGCTGCGCGCCCGCGGCTTGCTGACGCCTGCCAAGGCGGCGAAGTAATCCGCGCACGACCGGTGCGGATCGCGGCAGCCTGTGCCGCGCCTGCACCGGATACGGCAAAATGCCGGTCCATGCAGCAGCAGTTCGGCGCCACCGGCACGGCACGGCCCCAGGAGTCGCCGGACCCGGCCAATGCCCAGGCCGGGGTGAATGCATGCGTCAGCGGCAGGCCGCCGTCATGCCGGCGTCCCCGCGAAATGGAACATCTGCGGCAGCGCCCACTCCTTCGGACGATTGCCAGGTTCGACTTCCATTAAAGGCGCCATATGATCCCACCACCGCTTCATCACTGGCTGCTGCGGCAACTCCGCGATGGGAGCACCATCGCGAACCTTCAGCACGGCGAACAGCGACAGCGTGTCCTCGTCGAGGAAGATGGAGTAATCGAAGATGCCCGCGCCATCGAGCGCCGCGGCCAGGTCCGGCCACAGCTCGTCGTGCCGGCGCTTGTATTCCTCCACGACGCCGGGCTTCAGCTGCATCTTGAAGGCCTTGGTGGTAAATGTCGTCATTTGATCGCCATCTTCTTCAGTTCGGCGGCAGCCTGCATGAAGCCGCCCACGCCGTAGTTGTAGCTCGACGACGGCCGGTAGTGGGCCGGCTCGGCGCCCGTCTGCTGGATGCCGCCCAGGCGGCCGTCCGCGTAGATGTGGTTCTTCACCAGCGCGGCCCATGCCTTTTCGATCACCGGGCGGTAGGTCTTCTCGTCCAGGTAGCCGTTGTTCACGCCGTAGGCCATGCCATGGATGAACATGGCCGCACCCGACGTTTCGGCCAGCGGCCATGCCTGCGGGTCGAGCAGGCCGGCATGCCATTCGCCTTTCTCGTCCTGGATCGACGCCAGCTTGGCCGACATCTCCTGCAGCTGCTGCACGTAGAACGGGCGGTTCGGATCGTTCTTCGGCGTGAGGTCCAGCACCTTGGCCAGGCCGGCCATTACCCAGCCTTCGCCGCGCGACCAGAAGATCTTCTTGCCGTTCGGCTCGCGCTTGTTCGGGTCCTCGTAGGCGGTGTCGCGGGCGAACAGGTGTTCTTCCTTGTCGTACAGCAGGTCATACGTTTTCTTCCACTGCTCGTGCACGTAGTCGGCGTAGCGCTGCTCGCCGGTGGCCTGCGCCATCTTCAGCCATACGGGCGGCGCCATGAACAGCGCGTCGCACCACCACCACGGCAGGCGCGGGTCGTTCGGGCGCAGCGTGTCCAGGTCGATCAGCACGTCCAGGTATTTCTTCAGCACGGCGATCTTCTCCGGGCTCGGTTCCTGCAGGTACAGGTCGAGGTACATCTGGCCGATGCTGATGTCGTCCGCGTTGGGGTACTGGCCCGCGCGCAGCGTCCAGTCGAAGCCCTTCGCCAGCTTCAGCATCGCGTCGCGGTACTTCGGATCGCCCGTGGCCTTCGACGCGTCCATGAAGCCCGCGTAGGTCACGCTCGCGGTCCAGATCTGGTCCGTGTATTCCATCGTGCGGCGCAGCTGCCAGTCGGCCACCTTGCGCAGCACCTTGTCGATATCCTTCTTTGTGATGGCCGGCGACAGGTCCTTGGCCAGCGGCCCCGCGTCTTCGGGCGCATCGCCGAACTTGCGGCGGATATCCTTGTCGATGATGGCCTGCATGGCGGCCGTCGGCTGCGGATAGTCAACCTTCGGCGACTGGGCATGCAGCGCGGTGCTCGCGCACAGGGTCAGAGCGGCAACGGCCAGCGTAGTAAAACGATTCTTCATGACTTGTCCTGTTCTTCAAAGCTTTTCTTGGAGGGATCTTCCTTGATCGGGCGCGGCTGCACCACGAAGCTGCCTTGGGCGAGGCCACGCACGGCCTTGCCGTCTTCCATCTCCACCGGCTTGCCCAGCTTGAGCTGCGCGTTTTCAAAGGTCCAGTCGGCGATGTCGTAGAGGTGGCCGCCCTGCTCCGCCTGGATGTCCAGGTTGCGCAGCGAGAAGCGCGTGGCCGGCTTTTCCTTGTAGCTGTCCACTTCGAACGCCGTCTTCGCGCCGGTGGCCTTGATGTTCCAGATCTTCACGTCGCGCAGCTGGGCCATGCCCTGCTCCTTCGGCACCGGCGTGGCCAGCACCTTCCAGTAAGGCGGCACTTCCTTCACGTCGTCCGGGATCTTCGCGTAGCTGTAGCTGGGGTTCCAGTTCATCGTGATGCGCAGCACCACCGGCGTGCCCTTCATCGTGAAGTCGTGCAGGCGGATGTTCTCGCCGTAGCCGCCGCGCGTGTGGGCGGACTTGAACAGGATCCCGACGGGCACCTTGTCCAGCACCGTGATGTTGTAGGCCTCGATGTTGCGGAAGCCGCCCGACGTTTCGCTGCCGAACGTGAAGCCGGCCGCGCCGGAGCGGACGATCGAGTCGCGCACGACGACATCCTCGGTGCGCCGGCCGACGCGCAGGCCGTCCGAATCGCGGCCCGCCTTCATGCACAGCGCATCGTCGTTGACGTCGATGTCGGCGTTCTGCACGAGGATCTTCTTCGACGAGTCGATATCGATGCCGTCCGTGGACGGGCCGAGGCCATCCTGGTTGTTGCGGATGATGACACCGTCGATCGTCACGCCTTCCGAGTAGCAGATATGCACGGTCCAGAAACCGGCGCGCTTGAGCAGCAGGCCGCCGCCCAGCTTCACGTCCTTCGAATCGAACACCTGGATCAGGCGCGGGCGCTGCGCATCGTAGTCGGACGCCCAGCGCAGGCCGCGCGGTTCGTATTGCTTGCGCAGGGTCCAGTAGCTGTCCCAGAATACCTTGCCGTCGCCGTCGATCGTGCCTTCGCCTTCGATCTTCGCGTTGTTCTGCTGGTAGACATTGACCAGCGCCGCCGGCCATTTCATCTCGATGCCCGCGATCCGCGTGGGCAGCACCGGGTAGTCCTTGATGTCCTGCGATCCCAGCAGGGTGACGCCCTTGTCCACCTTCAGCGTGACACCGCTTTTCACGAAGATCGAGCCGGTGAGGTAGGTGCCGGCGGGGAATGTGACGGTGCCGCCCTGCTTCGCGGCGGCATCGATGGCGGCCTGGATGGCCTGGGTGTTCATGGTCTTGCCGTCGGGTTTCGCGCCGTATTTGCTTGCATCAAAGTCGGCGGCGTGGGTCGCGTTCGACATCATGAACGCGGCCGACAGCATGATTGCTGCGAGCGCGCGTAGCCAGTGGGTCATGGGGTCTCCTCCTGTGTTTTTGTAGTTGGCGGCCGAGCCACTGGGGTCAGTCCCCTATCCAGGCCAAGGACCAGGATCACGGCCAACACTTACCGGGGACAGACCCCTGAAACGCGAACGTCTTCTGCGACTTCAAGGGTCCGGACGTGCAAAAGCCTGCCCGCGAAGCGGGCAGGCTTGACCGGCAAGCTTAAACGATGCCGCTGCTGCTGGCACCGGCCTTGGCCGGGCGGCGCTCGGCGGCGCCGTCGCGATAGCCGGAAGAGCGGTAAGCGGCGACCGGGTCGGCGGCGCCGCCGGCACGCACGCGGGCCATGGCGAGGATCGCGGAAACGTCGGTGCGGTAGGCTTTCTTCAGCGTTTGCGCGGCGTTCAGCACGTCGTTCGACTCCTGGAACGCGCGCAGCGCGTTGCGGTCCACCAGCGCGGCCTGCACGAACGCGCGCTGCACTTCCACGGCGGACGACATCAGGCTTTCGATCGGATCGGTCACGTTGTGCGACTGGTCCAGCATGTAGGCCGGGGCGAAGTCGGTGTTGCCGGTCTTCGCACGTTCCGCCGCGTCGGCCAGCTCGTTGAACACCAGGAACAGCTGGAACGGGTTGATCGAGCCGGAATCCAGGTCGTCGTCGCCGTACTTGCTGTCGTTGAAGTGGAAGCCGCCCAGCTTGCCGAACTGCGCGAGGCGCGCCACAATCATCTCGATGTTCGTGTTCGGCGCGTGGTGGCCCAGGTCGACCAGGCATTTCGCTTTCGGGCCCAGTTCCTGGGCGCAGGCGAAGCTCGTGCCCCAGTCGGCGATCACGGTGGCGTAGAACGCCGGCTCGAACAGCTTGTGTTCGATGAACACGTTCCAGTCGGCCGGCAGCGCGCCGTAGATGTCGCGCATGCTGTCCAGGTAGCGTTCCAGCGAGCCGCGCAGGTTGTTCTGGCCGGGGAAGTTGGCGCCGTCGCCCACCCACACGGTCAGCGCCTTCGAGCCCAGCTTCTGGCCCAGTTCGATGCATTCGATATTGTGCTGCACGGCCTGCGCACGGGCGGCGCCCGATTGCGCCGACAGGCTGCCGTACTTGTACGTGTGGTCCTGGCCCTGCTGGTCCTGGAAGGTGTTCGAGTTCACGGCGTCGAAGCCCAGGCCGTAGCCGTCGGCGATTTCCTTCAGCGCGGCCGGGTCGTCGGTGCGGTCCCACGGGAAGTGCAGCGACACGGCCGGCGTGGCGCGCGTCAGCTGGTTGATCACGGCGCAGTCTTCCAGCTTCTCGAACACGTTGCGCGGTTCGCCGCGGCCCGGGAAGCGGGCGAAGCGGGTGCCGCCGGTACCGGCGCCCCAGCTGGGTACCGCGACCGCGAACGTGCCGGCCAGGGCCGTCAGCCGTTCGATGTCGACACCGCGGCGCGACAGCATGCCGCCCAGCGCGTCGTAGTCGGCTTGCAGGTTGGCCTGCTGCCCTGCGTTGTGCTCGGCCACCAGGCCAGCGTCGATCACTGCATTCTTAATGTCGGTCATGTTCGTCTCCTTCAAGTACCGCCGCCGCGACGGGGCGCGGCGGCGCGCTTTCTACAAGCGTGGCTTCGTTATTGTACGTGGCTATATGTGACCATCGGCGATCAGCGGGTGAACGCAGCGGCGTTGCCGGCATCCACGTTCAGCACGTTGCCGGTGCTCTTGCCGGCCTTGTCGCTGGACAGGAAGTACACGGCTTCGGCGATGTCTTCCGGCAGCACCGAGCGCTTCAGCATGCTGCGGTCGCGGTAGAAGGCTTCCACGTCGTCGGCCTCGATCTTGTTCGACTGGGCGCGTTCCTGCTTCCACTTGCCGTCCCAGATCTTCGAGCCCTTGATCACGGCGTCCGGGTTCACCACGTTGACGCGGATGCCCAGCGGTGCGCCTTCCAGCGCCACGCAGCGTGCCAGGTGGATCTCGGCGGCTTTCGCGGTGCAGTAGGCCGATGCGCCGGCCGATGCGACCAGGCCGTTCTTCGAGGCGACGAACACCATCGAACCGCCCAGCTTTTGCGTCTTCATCATGCGGAAGGCGGCGCGGCTGGCCAGGAAGTAGCCCTTGACCAGGATGTCCTGGTTGCGGTCCCACACTTCCAGCGTGGTGTCTTCCAGCGGTGCCGACGAGGCGATGCCCGCGTTCGAGATCAGGAGGTCGACGCCACCGAAGCGCAGCGCGGATTCGGTGAACACGGCTTCCACCTGCTCTTCGCTGGTGATGTTGCCGGTGATCGTGGCCACGTTGTCCTTGCCGGCCACCTTGGCCAGGGCGCTTTTCGCCTCGTCGAGGGCGCCGCCGTCGATGTCGGTCAGCAGCACGCAGGCGCCTTCGGACAGCAGCTGCTTCGCCACGGCCTGGCCGATGCCGCCGGCGCCGCCGGTAACGACCGCGATGCGGCCGGCCAGCGATTTCGGCTTCGGCATGCGCTGCAGTTTCGCTTCTTCGAGCAGCCAGTATTCGATGTCGAACGCTTCCTGCTCCGGCAGGCCCACGTATTTGTCGACGCCGTTCGCGCCGCGCATCACGTTGATGGCGTTGACATAGAACTCGCCGGCGATGCGCGCCGTGGCCTTGTCCTTCGCGAACGACAGCATGCCCACACCCGGGATCAGGTAGATGATCGGGTTCGCGTCACGCACTGCCGGCGAGTTGTCGCGCTTGCAGCGGTTGTAGTAGGCCGTGTAATCGGCGCGGTAGGCTTCCAGCGCGTCGTCCAGGCCGGCGGCCACGGCGTCGAAGTCCGGTTTCGTCGGGTCGAAGTCCACGACGAACGGGCGGATCTTCGTGCGCAGGAAGTGGTCGGGGCACGAGGTGCCCAGTGCCGCCAGCGGTGCCAGGTCGGCGCTGTTGACGAATTCCAGGATCGTGTCCGAATCCTCGAAGTGGCCCAGCTTGTATTCGGTCTTGCTGATCTTGCCGCGCAGCAGGGGCATCAGTTTCGCGGCGAAGGCGGCACGCTCGGCGGCTGGCAGGGCCGTGTGTTTCTGGCCGCCGAACACCGGCTGGGCGATGTTCGCATCCAGCCATTCCTCGGCGCGCTTGATGATCGCCAGCGTGGTTTCGTACGCTTCCTTGGCGGTGTCGCCCCAGGTGAACAGGCCGTGGCCCTCCAGGATGATGCCTTTCAGGTGCGGCTGCTCGGTCGACAGTTTTTCCAGGTCCAGGCCCAGGTCGAAGCCGGGGCGCTTCCATGGCAGCCAGCCCAGCACGCCTTCGAAGATCTTCTCCGTCAGGGCGCGGCTGTTGGCCGTGGCGGCGATCGCGATCAGCGAATCCGGGTGCATGTGGTCGACATGCTTCTTGTTGATGTAGGCGTGCAGCGGGGTATCGATCGACGCGGCGCGCGGGTTCAGGTTGAACGTGGCGTGCGGCAGGTAGCCGACCATTTCATCTTCGTGTTCCAGGCCGCGGTAGCGGTTCTTCAGCGCGTGCAGCTTGTCCAGGTACAGCGTCGAGAAGCCGTCCAGCTTGATGCTGCCCAGGTCGCCGCCCGAACCCTTCACCCACAGTACCTCGACCTTTTCGCCCGTGAGCGGGTCATCCATCATCACCTTGGCCGACGTGTTGCCGCCGCCGAAGTTGGTGATGCGCAGGTCCGAGCCCAGCAGGTTGGAGCGGTACAGCAGCAGCTCCGGTTCGCTCATCGTCGAGGCCTTCGCGTCGTCCCAGAGCGACGTGATGGGCTGTTTCTGCTTCGGTTGGTTCATGTGGTCTCCATCGTTGATTTGCATTCGGTTTTGCCCCCGTTTGACCAGCGATTTGATTGGTTTGATCAATCGATTTTTCGGTCCGGGAAGCAAGCGGAGTCAGTAGAAATCAGAGCCCACAGGGGTGTCAATGCACAAGCGATCAACATCGTGACCAAGAATGAATTAATCATTTACTTGAGCGAAATGATCAGAACGTGACAAGCAAATTTGGAAAAAATCATACATTTGAGCGCAGGGTGATTGACCTAAGCCATTCTTAAGCGTTAGGCTTGCCCTTAATAAATAGACCACTCACGGCACCCGCCGCGAAGTAGGATCACGACAAGGAGACGGAAACATGGTGAATCACAAGCGCCGTAAACGTTTGCTCAAACTGCTCGCCGAGCACCAGAACGCCAGCGTTCCCCAGCTGGTCGAATGGCTGAGCGCTTCCCCTGCCACCGTGCGCCGCGACATCAGCTGGCTCGCCGCGCGCAACCTGTTGACCCGCACCCGCGGCGGCGCGGCGAACCTGGCGCAGAAAAAGCGCAATCTCACGCTCACGAGCGAAACCTTCGAACACAACATCCAGTGCTTTGCCGACCGCAAGCGGGCCATTGCCCGTTACGCGGCCGGCATGTGCGAGGAAGGCGAAACGATCGTCATCAACGGCGGCACGACCACGTTCATGATGGCCGATTTCCTCGTCGACAAGCACCTGAAGATCCTCACGAACTCGTTCCTGATGGCCGAGCGCCTGCTGCTGTCGTCGGAAAACGAAGTGATCCTCCCGGGCGGCAAGGTGTACCGCGAGCAGAACGTGATCCTTTCGCCGTTCGACAACGACATCACGCAGCACCACTATGCGGCGAAGATGTTCATGAGCGTGTATGGCCTGTCGCTGCTGGGCCTGATGGAAGCCGACCCGCTGCTGATCCAGGCCGAGAAGCGCCTGATCGGCCAGGCCGAGGAACTGATCGTGCTGGCGGACAGCTCCAAGTTCGCCAAGAAGGCGGGCCTGATCCTGTGCGGCCTCGACCGCGTGTCGTGCGTGATCACGGATACCTATGCGTCGGACGCCGCCGTCCAGCTGCTCGAGCAATCCGGCGTCAAGGTCGTGACCGTGCAGCCGGAAGCCGTGCCCACCCAGGTCGGATCGCTGCAATTCTCGCACGGGTACGACTTCCCGGCATCATCGCTGTTCCACCCGGAGGCTGCACATTGAAACGCAAGACTTTTATCCAGGCGGTGCTGGTCGCCGCGGTGGCCGCAACGGGCATCACGGGCTGCGGCCAGAAGAGTGACAAGGCGGCAGCGGGCGCGAACGGCGAGAAGGTGAAGATCGCAATGGTCGTGAAGAGCCTGGGCAACGGCTTCTTCGATGCCGCCCACACGGGCGCCAAGGAAGCCGCCGGCGAGCTGAAGGATGTCGAGATCATCTATACCGGCCCCACCACGCCGTCCGCCGAAGGCCAGATCGAAATCGTCAACTCGCTGATCAGCCAGAAGGTCGATGCGATCGTCATTTCCGCCAACGATCTGAATGCGCTGGTACCGATCGCCAAGAAGGCCATGCAGCGCGGGATCAAGGTGGTGTCGTTCGACAGCGGCCTGGCGCCGGAAGGCCGGCTGATGCAGCTGAACCCGTCGAATCACGAAATGATCGCCCGCAAGCAGCTGCAGATGGCGGCCGATTCGATCGGCGGCGCCGGCGAGATCGCGATCCTGTCCGCTTCGGCGCAGGCCACGAACCAGAACATCTGGATCGACGTGATGAAGTCGCAGCTCGCCCAGCCCGAGTTCTCGAAGCTCAAACTGGTTGCCACCACCTATGGCGACGACCAGTCGGACAAGAGCTACCGCGAGGCGATCGGCCTGCTGCGCAGCTACCCGAACCTGAAGGCGATCATCGCGCCGACGACGGTCGGCATCGTGGCGGCGTCGAAAGCCGTCGTCGACGAGAACGTGGTGGGCAAGGTGTTCGTTACCGGCCTGGGCCTGCCATCGGAGATGGCCGGCCACGTGAAGAGCGGCGCCGTGAAGGAATTCGCGATCTGGAACCCGATCGACCTGGGCTACGCGGCCACCTACGCCGCCTACGACTTCGTCAAGGGCGCGCCGGACGCGAAGGCCGGCGGCAAGTTCGCCGCGGGCCGGATGGGCAATATCGCGATCGACGGGAAAGGCGAGGCCGCGATGGCCGAACCGTTCACGTACAACCGCGACAACGTCGACCAATTCGCCAAGATCTTCTAAGCCATGCAACAGACAACGAACACACCTGCCGGGGGTGCAACCCCGGCGGGCGAGGCCGTGCTGCGCCTCGAGGGTATCTGCAAGCGCTTCGGCGGTATCACCGCGCTGAATAAAATGGCGCTCACCGTGCGCGCCGGCGAAGTGATGGCCCTGCTGGGCGAGAACGGCGCCGGCAAGTCCACCCTCGTGAAGACGCTGACCGGCATCTACCAGCCGGACGAAGGCACGATCACGCTCAACGGCGAACGTGTGCAGTTCGCCAATGCGCAGGATGCGATGCGCGCCGGCGTCACGGCCGTGCACCAGGAAAGCGTGATGTTCGACGAGCTCACCGTGGCCGAGAACATCTACGTGGGCCGGCAGCCGCAAAAAGGCGGCCGCATCGACTGGAGCCGCATCGAGCGCGAAGCGGAACAACTGTTCGCACGGCTCGAGGTACCGCTACCGGTGCGCACGAAAGTAAAAGACCTGTCGGTGGCGCAGCGCCACTTCGTGGAAATCGCCCGCGCCCTGTCGCAGGATGCGCGCGTGGTGATCCTGGACGAGCCCACCGCCGCCCTCTCGCAGCGCGAGATCGGCGAGCTGTATCGCATCATCAACCAGCTGAAGGCGGCCGGCACGGCGATCATCTTCATCACCCACAAGTTCGACGAGATCTATGCCGTCGCGGACCGCTACACGGTGCTGCGCGACGGCCACTACATCACCGAGGGCGTGCTGGCCGACATCACCGAAGGCGAACTGGTATCGCTGATGGTGGGCCGCGCCGTGACGCAGGCTTACCCGAAGGCGGACGTGACGCCGGGCGCCACGCTCCTCGAAGTGAAGAATTTCTGCCACCCCACCGAGTTCGACGACGTGAGCTTCACGCTGAGGAAGGGCGAGATCCTGGGCTTCTACGGCCTGGTGGGCGCGGGCCGCTCCGAAGTGATGCAGGCGCTGTTCGGCCTCACGAAACCTTCGCGCGGCACCGTGGTCATCGAAGGCAAGGAAGTATCGATCGGCTGCGCGGCCGAGGGCATCGCGCACGGCATCGCCTACGTGCCGGAAGACCGCCAGCACCAGGGCGCGCACCTGACGATGCCGATCCTGCACAACATCACGCTGCCGATCCTGGACAAGATGGGCTGGTTCCTGCGCGGCGGCAAGGCAAAACGCGAATCGCTCGGCGTGGCGCGGCTGTACAGCGAGCAGCTGGAACTGAAGGCGCACCACCTGCGCCAGAACGTTTCCGAACTCTCCGGCGGCAACCAGCAGAAGGTGGTGCTGGGCAAGTGGCTGGCCACGAACCCGAAAGTGATCATCCTCGACGAACCCACGAAGGGCATCGACATCGGCTCGAAGGCCGCCGTGCACCGCTTCGTCGGCGAGCTGGTGAAGCAGGGGCTGTCCGTGATCCTCGTGTCGTCCGAACTGCCGGAAGTGCTGGGGTTGTCGGACCGCATCGTGGTGATGCACCAGGGCCGCGTCGAGCGCGTGTATGCGCGCGGCGAGGCGACACCGGAGAACGTTTGCGCGGCCGCCTCGGGCGCCGTGCTGGAGGAAGCGGCGTGAACGCAGCAACCCTGAAATCCATGAAGCGCGAACTGCTGCTGGCCGCGTCCATCGTCGTGCTGATCGTCGCCGTGGGCATGCGCGCACCGGTGTTCGTTACCGGTGCGAGCCTGGCCAACCTGCTGACGGACAGCACGCTGCTGATCATGCTGGCGCTGGCGCAGATGCTCGTCATCGTCACGCGCGGCGTCGACCTGTCCGTGGCATCGAACCTCGCCTTGTCCGGCATGGCCGCCGCCCTGCTGGCCGCCAGCAACCCGGGCCTGCCGCTGCCGGTGATCGTGCTGGCCGCCGCCCTGCTCGGCCTCGTGCTGGGGCTCGTCAACGGCTACCTGATCGGCTACCTGGACCTGCCGGCGATCGTCGTCACGCTGGGCACGATGAGCGTGTACCGCGGGCTGGTGTTCGTGCTGTCCGGCGGCGCGTGGGTGTCGTCGCACCAGATGCCGGAAGCCTTCATCGCCTTCCCGCTCACGAAATTCCTGGGCGTGACGAACCTGGTCTGGATCGCGTTCGTCGTCGTTCTGGCCGCGTGGTACCTGGCAAATCACAGCCGCTTCGGCCGCGACCTGTACGCGGTGGGCAACGCGCCTTCGTGCGCCCGCTATGTCGGTATTCCGATGGCGCAGCGGCTGCTGTGGACCTACGGGATCTCCGGCCTGGTGGCCGGCGTGTGCGGCTACCTGTGGGTGGCGCGCTACGCGGTGGCCTACACGGAGATCGCCTACGGCTTTGAATTCACCGTGATCGCCGCGTGCGTGATCGGCGGCATCAACATCGCCGGCGGCACGGGTTCCGTGGCCGGCGCCGTGCTGGGCGCGCTGTTCCTGGCGGTGATCGGCAATGCGCTGCCGGTCGTGAAAGTGTCGCCGTTCTGGCAAAGCGCGCTGACCGGCGCCGTGATCCTGATCGCCGTGCTGATCAACGCCCGCGACCGCAAGAAGGAAGGCCGGCAGATCCTGCCGCTGCACCTCGATTCTCATTCACCTGCGCGGAGTGCCGCTTGAATACGATGACCGCCACCACCGATACGACCACTACAGGCGGGACGCCGGACGCCGGAGCGCCGCCCGTGAAATCCCGCTACACGATCCTCGACCAGCCGAAGCTGGGCATCAAGGGGGTGCTGGGCAAATGGGAAACGCTGCTTGCCGTGCTGTTCCTGCTGGCCTTCGCCACCAACGGCATGCTGCTGGAGCACTTCCTCGATCCGTACAACCTGGCGGACGGCACGTTCAACTTCAGCGAGAAGGCCTTGATCGCGCTGCCGATGGCTTTATTGATCATCTGCCGCGAGATCGATATCTCCGTGGCCGGCATCCTCGCGCTGTCGTCCGTGGCGATGGGGCTGGCGATGAATGCCGGCTTCCCGCCCGCCTCGCTGCTGTTCGTGGCGCTGGCCACCGGCGTGGCATGCGGCACGCTGAACGGCGTGCTGGTCACGCGCTTCGGCTTGCCGGCGATCGTCGTCACCATCGGTACCGTGTCGCTGTTCCGGGGCCTGGCTTCCGTGGTGCTGGGCGATAAGGCCTTCACCGGCTACCCGCAGGTAATGACGGACTGGGGGCAAGGCTACTTCTTCGACTTCATCCCGCGCGAATTCGTGATCCTGCTGGTGTTCGCGGCGATCTTCGCCTTCGTGCTGCATGCCACGCGCTGGGGCCGCCGCATCTACGCGATCGGCAACAACCCGATCGCCGCAAGGTTCTCCGGCATCGAAGTGGACCGCTATCGCATGGTGCTGTTCATGCTGACCGGCGCGATGGCGGGCCTGGCGGCCTTCCTGCTGACGGGCCGCATCGGCAGCACGCGCCCGAACATCGCCATGGGCTGGGAGCTCGAAGTGATCACGATGGTGATCCTGGGCGGCGTGTCGATCGCGGGAGGCGCCGGCACGATCGGCGGCGTGATGCTGGCCGTGCTGACGCTCGGTACCGTGACATACGGCCTGTCGATGGCGAATATCCCGGGTATCTACATGACCATCGTGATCGGCTTGCTGCTGCTGGTGACGATTGCGCTGCCGCGCCTGCTGCGTGGGAAGAAGGTAGCCAAATGAGAGGTGGCCAAATGACCGCAGTTGTCAGCAACATCATCGTCCTCGATATCGGCAAGACCAACGTCAAGCTGGCCCTCATCGATGCCGAAGGCACGCAGCTGGCCGAGCGCCGCAAGGCCAATACCGTGCTGCGCGACGGGCCGTATCCGCATCACGACACGGAAGGCATCTGGAACTGGATGCTGGACACGATCAGGGAGTTCGCCGCGACCGCGCCGGTGCGCGCGATCGTGCCGGTGACGCATGGCGCCACGGCGGCGCTCGTCGACGACGCTGGGCTGGTGCTGCCGGTGCTCGACTACGAGTTCGAGCCGCCGGCCGCGCAGCGCTCGGCATACCTTGGACAACGGCCCGCGTATGACACGACGTATTCGCCGTCGCTGCCGGCCGGCCTGAACCTGGGGCGGCAGCTGGCCTGGCTGGCATCGGCCTTCCCCGCCGACTTCGCGCGCACGAAGCACATCCTGATGTATCCGCAGTACTGGGCGTGGCGCCTGTCAGGCGTGGCCGCCGGCGAAGTGACGTCGCTCGGCTGCCATACGGACCTGTGGCAGCCTTCGCGCCAGCAGTATTCGCAGCTCGTCGAGCGGCAGGGGTGGACCCCGCTGATGCCGCCGCTGCGCAATGCCTGGGATGCGCTGGGGCCCGTGCTGCCCGCACTGGTGGAACGCACCGGCTTGCCGGCCGACTGCCAGGTCGTCTGCGGCATCCACGACAGCAATGCCTCGCTGCTGCGCCACCTCGATGCCACGGGTAGCCATGCGGCGCCGCCGGCCATCCTGTCGACCGGCACGTGGGTGATCGCCGCCCTGCCCGGCGGCCAGCTCGACGGCCTGAAGGAAGCGTCGGACATGCTGGCCAACTGCAGCGCGCTGGGCCAGCCGGTGCCGTGCATCCGCTTCATGGGCGGCCGCGAGTTCGGCGCGCTGGCCGGCACGGACGCGATACCGTGCAGCGTGGCCGACCTGCAGCAGATCATCGACCAGGGCACCTATGCATTGCCCGCGTTCGCCGAAGCGGGCGGCCCGTTCGCCGGGCGCAAGGGCTCCGTCGTCGGCCCTGCGCTGCCGACGGATGCCGAGCGCACCGCGCTGGCCACGCTGTACTGCGTGCTGATGAGCGACTGGTGCCTGACCGCGCTGGGTTCGGCGGGCGACATCGTCGTCGAAGGCAGCTTCACCAACAATCCCCACTTCGCCCCGCTCCTTGCCGCCTTGCGGCGCGGCCAGCAGGTCACCGTGACCGACGACGCCAGCGGCACCACCAGCGGCGGCTGGATGCTCGCCCACTGGGGCTCCGCCCCCGCCGTGCGTTCCCACGCCGCCGCGCCCATTGCGCTGCAGGGCTGGCCGCAATACCGCGAACGCTGGCTCGCCCAGTTGCCCTGAAAACAAACTGGGGACGTACCCCTGTTTAAAGGAAATAACAGGGACGAAATATCAGGGACGGACCCTGTTTTACAGAAAATTTCTTGTAAAACAGGGTCCGTCCCTATTTGTTGGTCCCTATTTGTTGCACGACTGGCCGCAATACCTCTAACGCTGGGTGGCTCAGTTCACGAAAGTCCGCAGTCGCCGATCCAAAAACTGGGGACGGACCCTGTTTTTGAGGAAATTTCCTCTAAACTAGGGTACGTCCCCAGTTTTTCTTAAGCGCTACTTGTCGGCCACAGGTACCCCGAAATCCGGCGTGCCATCGGCCTTCCAGTTGATCACCTGCGCCCGCGTATGCCGGTCGGGATTGCGCAGCGGGTCGCCGGCGATGTCGCGGTAGTTGCGCGCGTGGTAGACCAGGATGTCGGTCTTGCCGTCCGGCGTGGTGGTAAACGAGTTGTGGCCCGGGCCGTACTGGCTGTTTTCCACGCTGCTGGCGAACACGGGTTGCGCGGACTTGGTCCACGATTTCGGGTCCAGCAGGTTGGCATCGGCGCGCGCGGTGAGCATGCCCAGCGCGTAGCTGGCGTCGGTGGCGGAGGCCGAATAGGTCATGAACACGCGGCCGTTCTTCACCAGCACGGACGGTGCCTCGTTGACGGCGTGCTTGACCTTTTCCCACGCATATTCGGGTTCCGTCAGCAGCACGGCCGGGCCGGAGATCGACAGCGGCGTGTCCATCGGCGCGATATAGATGTCGGTCTGCTTCCTGCCTTCCTGCTTCGGCCGCTGCGTCCACAGCAGGTAGCGCTGGCCTTTCAGCTCGAACGTGGTGGCATCGAGCGCGAACGATTCCCAACCGGTTCTGAGCTGGCCCCGTTCCTTCCACGGGCCGCGCAGCGGATCGTCGGATTCGCATTCGAGCACGTACAGGCGGATTTCCCAGATCGCATCCGAGCGGCCGGCCGTGAAGTAGATGTACCACTTGCCGTCGATCTTGTGCATCTCGGGCGCCCAGATGTGCGCGCCCATTTCGCCCCTGGCGTGCTTGCGCCAGACGGTATGCACGTCGGCCTTGCCCAGATCGTCGAGCGAGCGGGCGCGCCGCACTTCGATGCGGTCGTACTCCGGCACGGTGGCCGTGTAGTAGTACCAGCCGTCGGGCTGCAAGGTCACGTGCGGGTCGGCACGCTGCCGCACGAGTGGATTGTTGAACTCCGGCGCGGCAACGGCAGCGGTGGATGCTGCATGCGCGGGCGCCCCCAAAAGAAAAAGCGCCGCCATTGCGGCAGCGCTTGAGAGTGAAGCATGTCTCGTCATTGTCAGTATTTGTACGATGCACTCAGGAAGTAACGGCGGCCCGAGAAGGCAAGTTCGTTGACACGGAACGGATCGCCGGCATCGGTGACCTGCTCCTGGTCCGTGAGGTTCTTGCCTTCGATCGAGAACGTGAGGTTATCGTTATACCGGTACTGGAACTTCGCGTCCAGGAATCCGGTCTTGTTCTGGAACACCGGGTTGCCCGACACGTCGTTGTTCCCCGTGAAGAAGCGGTCGCGGTAGGTGTAGGCCAGGCGTGCGTTGTACTTGCCCAGGTCGTACCACACGGCGGCGTTGTAGCTGTTCTTCGACAGGCCCGGATACGGCAGCACGGTACCATCGAGCACGTTCAGGCGCTCGGTGCCTTGCGAGTACTTGAAGGTCATCCGCGTGTAGTTGCCGTCCACGCCGAAGCCGGACAGCCAGCCTGGCAGGAAAGTCAGCGCGGTGCGTGCGGTCAGCTCGATGCCCTTGGTTTCCGCGCCTTCGCCGTTGACCGGCTGGGTCACGGAGTACAGGTTGCCGTCCTTGAACAGGTCGACGTTCTTCACCACCGTGCGGTCCAGGATGTAGCTGGTGATCTTCTTCTTGAACAGCGCCAGGCTGACCTGCGAATCGTTGTTCGGGTAATACTCGAACGACAGGTCGTAGTTCTTGGCGCGGAACGGCTTCAGGTCCGGATTGCCGGCCGTGCAGTCGTCCTCGCCGTCACCGCCGAACAGGGGATTGCCGCTGCCGGCAATACAGTTCGCGTTCGGTGCCAGCAGGTCGATGCGCGGGCGGGCCATCACCTTGCCGAAGCCTGCGCGCACCAGGAACTCGTCCGGGATCGCCCACATCATCACGTTCGCACTCGGCAGCCAGTCGTGGTACGTGTTGTCCACCGTGGCCACGCTGTTCGACAGCACGAAATCGGACCAGCCACCGCCGGTGCTGTTCGCCACGCGCACGCGCTGGCTGCTCGAACCGGTGGAGATGTCGCGCGTACGGGTGTAGCGCATGCCGATGTTGCCCGAGATGCCGCGGTCGAACAGTTCGGTGTCGAAGTCCAGGCGGGCATAGGCTGCCTGGGTTTTCTCGCGCACCTTCCAGGCCGGGATCTGTGCATACATGTTGCCGTCGCTGCCCGGTGCGTTGTACAGGTACTGGTGGCTGAAGTTCGACGTGTCGAAGTTCGGCGCGGCGGCGGCGTAGTCCGGCGAGATCCACGACGACGGCAGGCCGCTGACGCCGTCGAAGCCCTTGAAGAACGTGCCCGGCGAACGGCCGGCGATCGACTGGACCAGCGTCGCCATCTGCTGCGCGTTGATGTAGTTCGTGGCGTTGAACTGGCTCATGAACGCGAACTTGTCCGGTGCGCGGTTCGCGCCGGCCGGTGCCAGCGGATCGAAGATCAGCGTCTGGTTGATGTTCGAGCCCACCACCGTGACGTCGTCCGCCGTGGAGTTCAGGTCGGCGCCGTTGCTGGCCAGGTAGCCGCCGCCGTTGTAGCGCTTGCCGGCCGTGTCGCGTGCCTGCGCACCGAACCACAGCTTGCTGAAGAACGGCGTATCGAGCTTGTACTTCAGGTCGATCTTGGCCTGGTCTTCGCGGTTGGTGGTTTCATACGGGCGGTACTGCAGCTGTACCTGCGTATAGGAACCGGGGTTGTCCGGCGAGTACGCGCCCGGGAAATCGAAATGCGGCAGGCCCTGCGCATCGAGCGACACGCGCAGGCCGGGCGCATTCTGCGTCATGACGACGCTGTTCGAATTGTTGGTGTACTGCGAATTCGAGGTGCCCAGCAGGCCTTCGATTTCCCACTTGCCCTGCTTGTAGTTGAAGCCCGTGGTGGTGTATTTCGAGTCGATGTCGAGCGCGAAGTCGCGCGCCGACGTGCTGAACGCGTTCTGGCCGCCCTGGCCACCCGCATACAGGCAATTGCCGACGGTGTACTGGGTGACGTGGTGGTTGTCGACGATCACGCCTTCCGGCGTGGCCGTGGTCGACGCCGCCGTGCAGTTACCACCCGAGGGGATGCCGGCCGCATTGTAGGTCGGCGCGGTACCGGCGTTGGCCAGGCGGTTGACGTTGCCCAGTTCGGTGCCGAAGTTGCGGTCGTTGAGGCGCTGCTCCTGCTTGTTGTGCTGGTAGCTCACATAAGCGTTGAAGCTCTTGCTGAACTCGTATTGCGCGGTCAGCTCGGCCGACGCGCGCTTGTGGTCGCGGGTCCAGATGCCGTAGCGGGCGATGCCCGGCGAATAGTCGTTCCACTGGTTGGTACAGGCGGTCTGCTGGTCCGTGGACAGGCCGCTGGTGCCGCAACCGGCCTTGCTGCCCACCGCGGCGACGGCGGGATCCCGGCTCACGACGGTCTTGTCGGCCGAAAAATCCCAGTCGCGCAGGAAGCGCCACGACGTATTGCGCGCATAGTCATTGCGCGTCAGTACCTTGTCGTAGACGATGTTCGCCATCACGCCCAGCTTGTTGTCCAGGAAGCGGTCCGCCGCCAGCAGCGACAGGCGCGGCTGCACGCCGCCCCGGCTCGACGACTGCTCGGCCGAGACGGTGGTGGCGATGGTGCGCTTCTTGAAGTCCAGCGGCTTGCGGGTCTTGATGCTGACGGTGCCGCCAACGCCGCCTTCGGTCATGTCGGCGGTGGTGCCCTTGTACACGTCGATGGAGGAGATCAGCTCGGAGGCCAGTTCGCGCAGCTCGGCGCCGCGGCCCGCTTCGCCGTTCGTGCCCAGCACCGACATGCCGTTGATCTCCACGCGGTTCAGGTCCGGCTCCACGCCGCGGATCGCCACCTGCGAGCCCTCGCCGAAATCGCGCGTCAACTGCACGCCGGTGATGCGCGACAGCGCCTCGCCCACGTTCTTGTCCGGGAACTGGTTAATGTCCTCGGCGATGATGGAATCGGACACGGTGGCGTTGCGGATCTTGCGGTCGATCGCCGACGCGACCGACTTGCGCGTGCCGACCACGGTCACCACGGCGCCCTGACCGACCGCGGGTTCGGCCGCCGGCGTTGCCGGCTGGGCTGGCGCCTGCTGCGCCATCGCGGCGCCTGCCGCCAGCATCGATGCGGCGATGGCAAAGGCGGTTCTGCGGTACAGGCGGCCAGCCGCCCGCACCTTGTTCGAATGCTTCGTCACTATGAATCTCCTCCGGTGTCGGCCCAGCTTGCAAGCCGCTAGTGAATGACTATTTTTTTGCAATTCTATGTGAGTCACACGGATGCAAAGTAGCGCGCAGGCAAAGAATCAAGATGATGATTAGGGAGCGATTTTGCTCAATAGAGTGAGCATTTCACGCAAGAGCATGCGCAGCGACGTGGAAACGTTCCCGTGAGCAAGCTCGTAAGTGCCTTCCCCGGCCGCGAGCAGCGGAACCGGGCGCTGGTCGTCGGGGCGTAAAAAAACCCGCCGGGCTTGCGCCGCGGCGGGTTTTTTCGATCGGCCAGGCCGAAGCGATTACGCTTCGCGCGATGCCTTCTTGCGCTCGTGCTCTTTCAGGAAGCGCTTGCGCAGGCGGATCGATTTCGGCGTGATTTCGACCAGTTCGTCGTCCTCGATGAATTCCACGGCGTATTCCAGGGACATCTGGATCGGCGGCACCAGGCGCACCGCTTCGTCGGTACCCGACGAACGCACGTTGGTCAGCTGCTTGCCCTTGATCGGGTTGACGACCAGGTCGTTGTCGCGCGAGTGGATGCCGATGATCATGCCTTCGTACACCGGGTCGTTGTGCGACACGAACATGCGGCCGCGGTCCTGCAGCTTCCAGATCGCGTAGGCGACGGCGGCGCCGTCATCCTGCGAGATCAGCACGCCGTTGCGGCGGCCAGCCAGCTCGCCGCGGGTGTTGTCGACCGGCGCGTAGGCGTCGAACACGTGGCTCATCAGGCCCGTGCCGCGCGTCAGCGTCATGAACTCGCCCTGGAAGCCGATCAGGCCACGGGCCGGAATGCGGTACTCGAGGCGCACGCGGCCCTTGCCGTCCGATTCCATGTTCTGCAGGTCGCCACGGCGGCGGCCCAGTTCTTCCATCACGCCGCCCTGGTTCACTTCTTCCACGTCGACGGACAGGTTTTCATACGGCTCGTGGCGCACGCCATCGACCATCTTGAACACCACACGCGGACGGGACACGGCCAGCTCGAAGCCTTCGCGGCGCATGTTCTCGATCAGGATGGTCAGGTGCAGCTCGCCGCGGCCGGACACTTCGAAGATCGTGTCGTCGTCGGTCGGTGCCACGCGCAGGGCCACGTTGGCCTTCAGTTCCTTGTCCAGGCGGTCGCGCAGCTGGCGCGACGTGACGAACTTGCCTTCACGGCCGGCCAGCGGCGAGTTGTTGACCATGAAGTTCATCGTCAGGGTCGGCTCGTCGACGGTCAGCATCGGCAGCGGGTCCACGGTATCCGGTGCGCACAAGGTCGAACCGATGCCGATTTCCTCGATACCGTTGATCAGCACGATGTCGCCGGCAACGGCTTCATCGACCAGCACGCGCTCCAGGCCCTTGAAGTTCAGCACCTGGTTGATGCGGCCCTTGATCGGGGTGGCGCCTTCGCCATCGACCACGACGACATCCTGGCCGGCCTTGACGCGGCCGCGCGAGATGCGGCCGATGCCGATCTTGCCCACGTACGACGAGTAGTCCAGCGACGTGATCTGCATCTGCAGTGGGCCGTCCGGGTTGTCATCACGCACCGGCACGTGCTTCAGGATCGCTTCGAACAGCGGCTTCATGTCGCCGCCGCGGACGGACTCGTCCAGGCCGGCATAGCCGTTCAGGCCCGATGCGTAGACGATCGGGAAGTCCAGCTGCTCGTCGTTGGCGCCCAGCTTGTCGAACAGTTCGAACGTCTGGTTGATCGCCCAGTCGGCGCGCGCGCCCGGACGGTCGATCTTGTTGACCACCACGATCGGCTTCAGGCCCAGCGCCAGCGCCTTGCGCGTGACGAAGCGGGTCTGCGGCATCGGGCCTTCCTGGGCATCGACCAGCAGCAGCACGGAGTCGACCATCGACAGCACGCGCTCCACTTCGCCGCCGAAGTCGGCGTGGCCCGGGGTGTCGACGATGTTGATGTGCGTGCCTTCATACTCAACGGCGCAGTTCTTCGACAGGATCGTGATGCCGCGCTCCTTTTCGAGGTCGTTCGAGTCCATGACGCGGGTATCGACCTGCTGGTTTTCACGGAAGGTGCCGGACTGGCGCAGCAGCTGGTCCACGAGGGTCGTCTTGCCGTGGTCGACGTGGGCGATGATGGCGATATTACGAATTGCGCGTTTAGTATTAGACATGGTCATTATGTTTAGTAAAACTGGTGGGACGCCGAAGCTGCTGGGTACTGATGACGCTGACGGCTGCTGAGCAGGCGCCCCGGCAAGTGCGGATACACTGAACCCACTAGTATAGCATGGGCTTGTGACAGCTCAAAGACCACGCCCGCCCGGTGTCGTTCAGTTTCGCTGTGTGACCTGCCCAACTGAACGAACGTTGCAATGCTGGCATGCTGCATTGATTCACCGTTGGATACCGATGAGCGATCTAACCCCCGACCCGAGCGCCGTCTTCGGTGCCGTTTTTGGTGCCCTGCCCGCGCCTTACCTGCTGCTGGCCGCCGATTTCACGATCGTGCTGGCCAGCGACGCCTACCTGCATGCCAACGGCTACGCGCGGGAAAACCTGATCGGGCGGGACGTGTTTGCCGTCTTCGGCGCCGTGCCCGCCGATCCGCACGCCAATGCGGGCACGATGGCCAACCTGCGCGCCTCGCTGCAAAAGGTGCTGGAAACCAGGGCGCCGGATGCGATGCAGGTGCAGCGCTACGACATCCCCGTGCCGGACGGCTCCGGCGAATTGCGCCAGAAGTTCTGGAGCCCCGTCAATACGCCGGTGTTCGACGCTGCCGGCAACGTCACGCACATCCTGCACTACGTGAAGGACGTGACGGCGCGGGTGCGCGGCAATGCGCGGCGCGATGCGCTGATCCGCCTCACCGATGCCTGGCGCGACCTGCGCTCGCCGCGCGAGATCGTGCTGGCGGCGCTGGCGATCCTTGGCGAACTGCTGGGCGCGAGCCGCGTGTCCTATGGCCGCTATAACGAAGCCACCGATACGCTGTACATCGGGCCCGACTGGCGCATGCCCGACGTGCCGTCGCTGGAAGGCACGGCGCACCTGCGCGAATTCGGTTCGTTCGTGGACGAGATGCTGCACGGCCATGCCGTGGTGGTGAGCGACGTGGCGCAGGATCCCCGCACGGTGGCGCACGCCGAGGCGTTTCGCCGCCATCATGCGCGGTCGTTCGTCGACATGCCCGTCATCGAACAGGGCCAGCTCAAGAGCATCCTGGTCGTCAGCAGCACGGTACCGCGCCAGTGGGCCGCCGAGGACGTGGCCCTCGTGCGCGAATTCGCCGAGCGCATTCGCACCACCAGCGAACGGGCGCGCAGCATGGAGGCGCTGGCCACCAGCGAAGCGAAATTCCGCTCCATCACCAATGCGATGCCGCAGATGGTGTGGTCGACGCTGCCGGACGGCTGGCACGATTACTACAACCAGCAGTGGTACGAATACACCGGCGTGCCGGCCGGCAGCACCGATGGCGTCGCCTGGAACGGCATCTTCCACCCCGAAGACCGCGAGCGGGCATGGGAAGCGTGGCACCACAGCCTGGCCACCGGCGAGGTATACGAGATCCAGTACCGGTTGCGGCACCGCTCGGGCGAATACCGCTGGACGCTGGGCCGGGCGCTGCCGGTGCGCGACGACACGGGCCGCATCCTGCGCTGGATGGGCACCTGCACCGACATCCATTCGCAGAAGCTGGCCGAGGATGCGCTGCGCGAGGCGGCCGCGCGCAAGGATGAATTCCTGGCCATGCTGGCGCACGAGCTGCGCAACCCGCTGGCGCCGATCGGCACCGCCGCGCAATTGCTGAAGACCGGGCTGACGAATGAAAGGACGCGGATCGCGGCCAGCGACATCATCACCCGGCAGGTGCGGCACATGGCGCACCTGGTGGACGACCTGCTCGACGTCTCCCGCGTCACGCGCGGGCTGGTGCAGCTCAACATCGTGGAACTGGAACTGGCCGACGTGGTGGCCAGCGCCGTCGAGCAGGCGCTGCCGCTGATCGAGGAACGCCGCCATGCACTCGACCTGGAGCTGGGGGACGTGCCGGCCAGGGTGGAGGGCGACCGCACGCGGCTGGTGCAGGTGATCGCCAATCTGCTGAACAACGCGGCGAAGTACACGCCGCCCGGCGGGCGCATCGCGCTGCACGTCGACGTAGCGGACCACCATGCCCGCGTGACCGTGCGCGACAACGGCAACGGCATCGCGGCCACGCTGCTGCCGCATATCTTCGACCTGTTCACGCAGGGCGAACGCAATCCGGACCGTGCCCAGGGCGGGCTCGGGCTCGGCCTGACCCTGGTAAAGAGCATCACCTCGCTGCACGGCGGCTTCGTGACGGCGCACAGCGAGGGGGCCGGCAAGGGCAGCGAATTCACGATCGGCCTGCCGCTGCTCGGCGACGTGCCCTTGGCCGCCCCGGCCACCCCGGCCACCGTGCACCACCCTGTCGGGCGCCCGCTGCGCCTGCTGGTGGTGGAGGACAATCCGGATGCCGCCGGCGTGCTGGCCGAACTGCTGCGCTCCGAGGGGCACGACGTGGCGGTGGCCGAGGATGCGGAAACGGCGCTGCGCCGCGCCGACCTGCCGGCCATGGATGCCTTCATCCTCGACATCGGCCTGCCCGGCATGGATGGCTACACGCTGGCGCGGCACCTGCGCGCCGACCCGGCCACGGCCGGCGCCACGCTGCTCGCGCTGACCGGCTACGGCCAGCCGAGCGACCGCGCCCAGTCGCACGCCGCCGGCTTCAACCGGCACTTCGTCAAGCCCGCCGATCCGGCCGAACTGCTGCTGGCGCTGGCGGCGGTGTAGCGTGGCGGGTCAGCTCCTGTTGCGCCGGCGCCGCGTCATGCAGCCCAGCAAACCCAGGCCGCCGGCCAGCATCGCCCACGTTTGCGGTTCCGGTACCGGCGCCGCCACCGAAATGTGGAAATTGTCGATCGAGGACCACACGCCCGGCTGCTGGCCGGCGGTGACCGTCAGCGACACCAGGTCGGCGCTGGAGACGAAACCGACGAACGAATGCACATCCGGATTTTCCAGCGTAAATGTCACCGTTGCGCCGGTGCTGTCGGTGGCGGTCAGCAGCAGGCTGGCTGCGGGAGTCGGATGGCTGTAGGTGTCCGAACCGAAGAAATTGCCGCCGGCGCCGGCCACGCCGTCCTGCAGCACGAACGTGGTGATATCGGTGCGGTTCTGCGAAGTCAGGAAGAAATCCACATAGTCCTCGGTGCCGGCCCAGATGGCCGGGGCTTTCGGCCCCGCGCTCACGCTGTAGGCATAATCGCCGGCCTGGCGCGGTATCTGGTCGAAGTACATTTGCTGGATCAGGTCGTTATAGTCGTCGACGCCGGTATTGCCGACAGCGGCAAGGTACGACGCCTGGCTGGTGAAGGTGGTGATTTCTGCCTGCGCGGAACCGGCGCAGAGCAGCAAGGCGGAAGCAATGGTCGCGGCAACGGCCGCGGCGGATGGGATCGATCGCACGTCAAGACTCCATGAACAGGGATGAACGGTGCCGCGTACCGCCGCCCGGCGCATCGTGCGCCGGCGTTGGCAGCGGCATCGGGAAGGCGCCTAGCGAGACAGCCTTCTGTTGCGCAGGTTCGCGTTGGTGCCTATGGCGCCGGCTGCGAGCCCTGGCGCTGCCGGCGCCGCGCGGTCCAGCCCAGCATGCCCAGGCCGGCCAGCAGCATCGCATAGGTACCCGGTTCCGGCACGGCGGCCACGGAGAGGTGCAGGTTGTTCACGGTGGGCCAGATAGGGTAGCCGTCGGCGCCCGTCTGGACGCCGGTGGCCACCGACATCGACACGATCTGCGCATCGGACACGAAGCCCAGGAACGAGCTCGGCACGGGATCGGTGATCGTGTAGGTCAGCGTGGCGCCGGTGCTGTCGGTCGCGGTCACGGTGATGTATGGGGCGAACACCGAATAACCGCCGCCATCCGACCCCCAGAAATACCCGCCGGCGCCGGCGACCGGCGTGTCGAAGCTGGAGAAGGTAACCGAGTCGGAGGCGCGGCTCGGGGTCAGGTACCAGTCGATATCGTCGTCACTCGCACCGTAAGCGCGCGGATTGCCGGGGCCGGTGGTGGCGACATAGCCGATGTCGCCCGCCGCGCGGGGGAACGGCGTGTCGTAGGGTTCGATCCAGAGGTCGTCGAACGTGTCGATTCCGGTGGTGCCGACCGCGGACAGATAGGCGGACTGGCTGGTGTAGGTGGTCAGGGCGGCATGGGCTGCCGAAGCGGAAAACAGCAGGATGGCCGAAGCCGCGGCGGTGGTAACCGCGCGATACGTCTTGCGCACTATGTGCTCCTTGTGGAAGTGGAGAGGAAGACTGACTGGGTACTTCGGCCGAAGTAGAGCCAATGTAGCCTTGCCTTCCTGCCGCCTCAACAAGGTTTTACGAAAGAATAATAATGATGATTAGTTACCGGCGAATCGTGGCTTTCCGGTTAAACGTACCGATTCGGGGAATTGACAGTGCAGCTGAGGCCGTGTCCCCGTGCCAGGCAGTGCGGGCACTGCCCGCACAACACGGGCTCAACCGAAAGGATTTGCTGCCTGAACCCGGAATGCCGCACGTGACAGCGCAGCCGAGCCCGTGTCCCCGTGCCAGGCACCGGGATACGGGCTCGACCGAGAGAGTTGTCTTTAAACCGGGGAATCTCGCAGGTAACAGTGCAGCTGAGCTCGTGTCCCCGTGCCAGGCAGTGCGGGCACTGCCCGCACAACACGGGCTCGACCGTGGGGAGACTTGCTAGGAAGTCTTACTGCGCGGCGGCGATCAGCCGCTCGGGCTTGAGGATGGCCCACTGCTCGAACAGCCCGGTGCCGAGGAGCTTGCCGCCTTCGCTGGCCGGTCCGTACACGCGCACGCGGCCTTCGTACGGCGCGGGCGTCTGCACATCGGGCTCCTTGCCGAGCGGCAGCCGCTGGCCTTGCAGGAAGCGCTTCGCCAGGTCGGCGGTCAGCTCGATGCGGGGGAACGACGACAGCAGCGCATCCACGGGGGCCAGCAGCGACATGGGCGCGGCGTGCGCGTTTACCTGTTCCAGCGTCACCATGCCGGTGGCGTCCAGCGCGCCCACGCCCGTGCGCCGCAGCGCGTTCAGGTGCGCGCCGCAGCCCAGCGCCGCGCCGATGTCCTCGCCCAGCACGCGGATATAGGTGCCCTTGCTGACCGTGGCTTCGAGCCGCAGGAACGGCGCTTCGTACGACAGCAGTTCCAGCCGGTGGATCACCACGTTGCGGGCTTCGCGCTCGAGCGTGATGCCGGCGCGGGCGTATTCGTAGAGCGGCTTGCCGTCGCGCTTGAGCGCCGAATACATCGGCGGCACCTGTGCGATCGGGCCGCGGAACCGGGCCAGCACGGCTTCGATCTCTTCCACCGTGATGGTGGCGGCGTCGCGGTCCAGCGCGGGGTCGGCGTCGAGCACGAGGCCTTCCGTGTCGCCCGTGTCGGTGCGCACGCCCAGGTGCACGGTGGTCACGTAGGTCTTGTCCGCTTCCAGCAGGTCCTGCGAGAACTTGGTCGCTTCGCCGAAGCATAGCGGCAGCAGGCCCGTGGCGAACGGGTCGAGCGTGCCGGTGTGGCCCGCCTTCTTCGCGTTCAGTACGCGCTTCACCTTGATCAGCGCATCGTTCGACGACAGCCCGACCGGCTTGTCCAGCAGCAGCACGCCGTCGACGAGGTCGCGCACCCGCTTTACCTTGGCTTCGGTCATTCCGCGTCTTGTTCCTTGCGTTGCTCTTGCTGTTCTTCGTAATCGGCCGCGCGCGTGGCGTTGGCCTTGTCGATCAGTGCCGACATCGCGATACCGCGCGAGGCGGACGTGTCGTGCACGAAGTGCAGCTGCGGCAGCGTGTGGATATGCAGGCGCTTGCCCAGCTGGTTGCGCAGGTAGCCGGCGGCGGCATGCAGGCCGGCCAGCGTGTTCTTCACGGTCTCGGGATCGTCCTTGAGCATCGTGAAGTAGATCTTTGCATGCGCGTAGTCCGGCGTGAGCTGCACTTCGGCGAGCGTGAGCATGCCCACGCGCGGGTCTTTCACCTCGAAGGCGATCAGTTCGGAAAGGTCTTTCTGGATCTGGTCCGCCACGCGCAGGCCGCGGGCGGGGATCGATTTGCTGTGTTTAGCCATGATGTTCTACCAAATATGAAAATGGCGGGTGGCGCCCATCCGCTTGCGCGGAGTGGGCGGCACCCGCCATGGATACCGCGTGCTGCGATTTACAGCGTACGTGCCACTTCCTGAATTTCAAAGACTTCCAGGGTGTCGCCAACCTGGATATCGTTGTAGTTCTTCAGCGACAGGCCGCACTCGAGGCCGGCGCGCACTTCCTTCGCATCGTCCTTGAAGCGCTTGAGCGAGTCGATCTCGCCGGTCCACACCACGATGTTGTTGCGCAGCAGGCGAACCGACGAGGAACGCTTGACCACGCCATCGGTGACCAGGCAACCGGCGATCGCGCCAACCTTCGACACCAGGATGACCTGGCGGATTTCCACCTGGCCCGTGATGTGCTCGCGCTTCTCCGGTGCCAGCATGCCCGACATTGCCGCCTTCACCTCTTCGATCGCGTCGTAGATGATGTTGTAGTAGCGGATGTCCACGCCGTTGGTTTCGGCCAGCTTGCGCGCCTGTGCATCGGCACGGGCGTTGAAGCCGATGATGACCGCCTTCGAGGCCGTGGCCAGGTTGACGTCCGATTCCGTGATGCCGCCGACGGCCGCGTGCACGATCTGCACCCGCACTTCGGAGGTGGACAGCTTTTGCAGCGAGCCCACCAGCGCTTCCTGCGAACCCTGCACGTCGGTCTTGACGATCAGCGGCACGTTCTGCACTTCGCCTTCGGCCATCTGGTCGAACAGGTTCTCCAGCTTGGCGGCCTGCTGCTTGGCCAGCTTCACGTCGCGGAATTTACCCTGACGGAACAGGCCGATTTCACGCGCCTTGCGCTCGTCCGCCATCACCATCACTTCTTCGCCGGCGGCCGGCACTTCGGTCAGGCCCTGGATCTCGACCGGGATCGACGGACCGGCTTCGGCGATCGCCTTGCCGTTCTCGTCCAGCATCGCACGGACACGGCCATACGACGAACCGGCCAGCACCACGTCGCCACGCTTCAGCGTACCGGACTGCACCAGGATCGTGGCCACCGGGCCGCGGCCCTTGTCCAGGCGGGCTTCCACCACCAGGCCACGGGCCGGCGCGGTAACCGGCGCCTTCAGTTCCAGCACTTCGGCCTGCAGCAGCACGTTTTCCAGCAGCGTGTCGATGCCCTGGCCCGTTTTCGCGGACACTGCCACGAACGGCGACTCGCCGCCGTATTCTTCCGGCACCACGCCTTCGGTGATCAGTTCCTGCGTCACGCGCTCCAGGTTGCCGCCCGGTTTGTCGATCTTGTTGACCGCCACCACCAGCGGCACGCCGGCTGCTTTCGCGTGGGCGATCGCTTCCTTCGTCTGCGGCATCACGCCGTCGTCCGCCGCCACCACCAGGATGACGATGTCGGTCGCCTTGGCACCGCGGGCACGCATCGCCGTGAAGGCTTCGTGGCCCGGGGTATCCAGGAACGTGATCATGCCGCGCGGCGTATCGACGTGATAGGCGCCGATGTGCTGCGTGATGCCGCCGGCTTCGCCCGACGCGACCTTGGCGCGGCGGATGTAGTCCAGCAGCGACGTTTTACCGTGGTCGACGTGGCCCATGACGGTGACGACCGGTGCGCGCGACGTGGATTCGTAATGCGTCTGCTCGCCCTGGTCGGCCAGCAGCGCTTCCGGATCGTCCTCGGCGGCAGGGAATGCCTTGTGGCCCATTTCCTCGACGAGGATCATCGCCGTTTCCTGGTCCAGCACCTGGTTGATCGTGCACATCTGGCCCAGCTTCATCAGCTGCTTGATCACCTCGGAAGCCTTGACGGCCATCTTGTGCGCCAGTTCGGCCACGGTGATGGTTTCCGGCACGTACACTTCCTTGACGATCGCTTCCGTCGGTGCCTGGAAGTTCGATTCGCGGTCATCGTGGTGCGAGTTGCGGCCACGGCCGCCACGGCCGCCACCGGCACGCCAGCCATCGCGGCTGGCCGGCCCGGTGCTGGTGCCGCGGCCCTTGCCGCCGCCCGGCGCGCCGCGCTTCTTGGCGTCGTCGGACCAGGTGGACGACACGTTGGCCGACTTGATCGACTTGCGATCGCCCGGCTTTTTATCGTCTTTCTTGTCGGTGCTTGCCGGCGTGGTGGTGCCCGGCTTCTTGTCGGCCGGCTTGTGCAGCGTGCCAGCCGGCGCGGCCGGCTTGGCGGCCACGGGTGCCGGTTCCGGCGCCTTGATGACGCGGCGCGGCTGCGCCATCATGGCCTTGATCTGCGCCACTTCGTCGGCCACGGCCTTGCGGGCACGCTCGGTTGCCGCGGCACGTTCCGCAGCTTCCTTGGTTGCCTGCTCGGCCTTCTTCTTGGCTTCCTCGGCGTCGGCAGCGCGTTTCTTGTCGGCGGCTTCGGTATCGGCCTGCTTCTGCGCGTCGCGGGCACCGGCCTTCTCGGCGGCTACCTTCTCGGCCGCCGCTTTCGCGGCTTCCTCGTCGGCGCGGCGCTTGGCATCCGCTTCTGCAGCAGCGGTGGCCTTGGCTTGCGCTTCCTTCTCCGCGTCCAGGCGCGCCAGGGCTTCCTGCTTCTCGCGCAGGTCCGCTTCCTGGCGGGCGATCAGCTCGGCCTGGCGGCGTGCGTCTTCCTCGCGACGGGCGTTCTCGGCCTCGTCGACCACCGGCGCCGCCGGGGCGGGCGTGGTGGTCGCGGGCAGGTCGTCGCGCTGCACGAAGGTACGCTTCTTGCGCACTTCGACCTGGATCGTGCGGGTCTTGCCAGAGGCATCGGCCTGCTTGATCTCGTTGGTTTCCTTGCGCGTGACCGTGATTTTCTTCTTCTCTGATGCTCCAGCCGCGCCGTGCGTGCGGCGCAGGTGCTCCAGCAGCTTGTCCTTATCATCTTTCGACAATGGATCTGACGCCGAGCTCTTCTCGACGCCCGCGGAACGCAGCTGCGTCAGCAGCAGGTCTGCAGGCATCTTCAGTTCGGTGGCAAATTGGGCTACGTTGTTACTCGCCATTCAGTCCTCTTTTCTATGTGTCGCGTAGATGATAATTGTTAGCTCGGCTGCCGTGGTGTCCAGGGCGCTCAGGCCTTGGCCGCCTCGGCCACCGACCACGCCTTGGCCTGCAGGGCCTTGGCGCGATCGTCGTACTTGGAGTCGACCAGCTTCATTTCATCGTCGGTCACATCTTCAAATTCATTTTTAATCAGTTCACTTGCACGGTCCGTCGACAGCGCGAGGATGGCCCCGAACTCGTCGTATGCCAGGCCGGCGAACTGTTCCAGCGTCTTGATGCCCGCCAGGCCCAGTTTGCCCGCCGTGATGCGGTCCATGCCTTCCAGGCCGACCAGGCCTTCTTCCATGCCTTCCAGGCCTTCTTCCGAAGCGATCGCCTCCGTGACCAGCGCATCTCGTGCCCGGGTACGCAGTTCGTTGACGGTGTCTTCGTCGAAGGCTTCGATGTCCAGCATCTCGGAAATCGGCACGTAGGCGATTTCTTCCAGGCTGCTGAAACCTTCTTCGACCAGGATGTCGGCCACTTCCTGGTCCACATCGAGCTTCTCCATGAACAGCGAGCGAACCGCCGCCGTTTCCTGGGCTGCCTTGTCGGCCGATTCCTCGGCCGTCATGATGTTGATCTTCCAGCCGGTCAGCTCGGAAGCCAGGCGCACGTTCTGGCCGGAGCGGCCGATCGCGATCGCCAGGTTTTCCTCGTCGACGACGACGTCCATCGCGTGCTTGTCTTCATCGACCATGATCGACGACACGTTGGCCGGGGCCAGCGCGCCGATCACGAACTGCGCCGGGTCTTCGGACCACAGCACGATGTCCACGCGCTCGCCGCCCAGTTCACCGGTCACGGCCTGCACGCGCGAACCGCGCATGCCGACGCAGGTGCCGATCGGGTCGATGCGCTTGTCGGCCGTGTAGACGGCGATCTTGGCGCGCACGCCGGCATCGCGGGCGGCGGATTTAATTTCCAGCATGCCCTGCTCGATTTCCGGCACTTCCAGCTCGAACAGCTTCATGATGAATTCCGGCGCGGTGCGCGACAGGATCACCTGCGGGCCGCGCATGTTGCGGTCCACGCGCAGGATGTACGCACGCACGCGGTCGCCGATGCGCAGGTTTTCCTTCGGGATCATCTGGTCGCGCGGCAGGCGGGCTTCGATCTTGCCGGATTCGACGATCGCATCGCCACGTTCCATGCGCTTGATCGTGCCGGTCACCAGCGCATCGCCGCGCTCGAGGAAGTCTTGCAGGATCTGTTCGCGTTCGGCATCGCGCACGCGCTGCAGCACTACCTGCTTGGTGTCCTGCGCGAAGCGGCGGCCGAACTCCACGGATTCGATCGGCTCTTCGATGTATTCGTCGACTTCGATATCGGGGATCTGTTCCTTGGCTTCGAACAGCAGCACTTCCTGGTCGGGCAGCTGCAGGCCGGCTTCGTCGGGCACCACGTGCCAGCGGCGGAAGGATTCGAATTCGCCGGAATCGCGGTCGATCGAAACGCGGATGTCGACTTCACCTTCATAGCGTTTCTTCGTGGCCTGCGCCAATGCGAATTCGAGCGCGCCGAATACCACGTCCTTGTCGACGTTTTTCTCGCGCGCAAGCGCGTCCACCAATAACAAAACTTCGCGACTCATGCTTTGCGGCTCCTAAAATCCACCTGCGGCACCAAACGTGCCTTATCCATGTCTGCGAGCGTGAAATTCAGCACCGCAGGACCATCTTTACTTTCAAATTCGATTCCCAGCTGGTCACCCTCGGGTGCCTGCAGGATGCCCTGGTAGGACTTGCGGTTGGCGGTGCCAGGCAGTGCCATGCGCAGCTTGACGATGGCCTCGAGGCCGGCGAAGCGTTCGAAGTCGGACAGCTTGCGCAGCGGCCGGTCGAGGCCCGGCGACGAAATCTCGAGCCGCTCGTAGGACACGTTTTCCACTGTCAGCACGTGCGACAGCTGGTGGCTCACCGTGGCGCAGTCTTCTACCGTGATCGGGCCCTTTTCCTCTGCGTCCGCAGGGAGGAAATCGATGTACACGCGCAGCAGGCCGCGCTCGGCCCGTTCGAAATCGACCAGGTCATAGCCGAGACCCGCGACGGTCTTCTCAATCAGTTCCGGCAGTTGCAAAGGAAAATCTCCAGATCGGGGTCGTGCGCATGCGCGCCGCGGACCCATAATATTCAGCTTACGTATTCAGTTCACTTCTCACTCACGCGCTGCATACTCGCTGCATACTTTTCGTGAGCAAAAAAAAAATGGGCAACTGCCCATCTTCTTGTACTACCAGCCAGATGAAAGCATCTTCGAGGAAACCATCCCCTTCCAAGGAAATAATCCTTGTGAAGAACTTTTACTAGGCCGCTTATTATAACGGCATATCCATTCCGCTGCAATGCCGCATAGGCGAAGCGGACGCCGTTACAACAGAGTCAAGGTTGGTTTTTTATACTGCCGAGTAGCAGCAAACCGCGGAGGACAGGCAAGCTGTGGCGTTAAGACAACGCCACCAACTTGTAGAAATCCGATATGTAGACGATCTACGGGAATTCAAGCTTTTAATCAGCCCTTCCGACGCCGCGGCATACCGTGATCGGTTGCACCGCCCCGTGGTTGTCCGCCACCGCGGCGCTGCGACTGGCCGCCGAAGCCGAACGTGGTTTGCAGCGGGTCCGGCTGGCGCGGGCCGCGGGCCTTGCCCTGCTGCGGACGGCCGCTGGTCTGCTCGCCGAAGGCCGGGCGACCGCTGCCGCCACCCGCACCGGCGGGACCGCGACCGGGACGACCGCCGCCACCGACTCCGAAGTAGCTGCCGGCGCCCTGGCCACCCGGGCGGCCGCCACGCGGCGACTGCGGGAACGGATCGGCGTTCTTGTTGGAAACATCCATCCGGTTGAAGTTCGGCTCGCTGTCGCGCTCGCGATCACGGCCGCCGCCACGCTTTTCACCGCCACGCTCGCCGACATTGCCGCGCTCGTTACCATTGCGCTCGCCGTTACCCTTGCGCTCGCCGGCATGGCGTTGGTTACCCTGACGTTCGCCACCGTTACGCTCATTGCCCTGACGTTCGCCGCCATGACGTTCGTTACCATTACGTTCGTTGCCATTGCGCTCGCCCGCCTGGCCGGCTTTCTGCTCGCCGCCGGCCGCCTTCTTCTCGACACCCACGAACGCCATCAGGTCGCGCACGGTGTTCTCTTCCATCTCTTCCCAGCGGCCGCGCTTCAGGTTCGACGGCAGCGTCAGCGCGCCATAACGGGTGCGGATCAGGCGCGACACGGTCAGGCCCACGGCTTCGAACATGCGGCGCACTTCGCGGTTGCGGCCTTCGCCGATCACCACGCGGTACCACTTGTTGACACCTTCGCCACCGCCATCGGCGATCTTCGAGAACTGCGCCAGGCCGTCTTCCAGCTCCACGCCGGCCAGCAGCTTCTGGCGCATGCCTTCTTCCAGCTCGCCCAGCGTGCGCACGGCATATTCGCGGTCGATGTTGTAACGCGGGTGCATCAGGCGGTTCGCCAGGTCGCCGGACGTGGTGAACAGCAGCAGGCCTTCGGTATTGAAGTCCAGGCGGCCCACGGCCAGCCACTTGCCGACCTTCATCTGCGGCAGGCGGTCGAACACGGACGGGCGGCCGTCCGGATCGTCGTGCGACACGATTTCGCCGGCCGGCTTGTGGTACACGAGCACGCGCGGCGGTTTCTTGCTGACTTTACGCTGGATCAGCTTGCCGTTGATGCGCACGGCATCGGTCGGCAGGATGCGCTGGCCGATATGGGCAGGCTCGCCGTTCACCGACACGCGGCCGGCCACGATCAGGTCTTCCATGTCGCGGCGCGAGCCCAGGCCCGCCTCGGCCAGCACCTTGTGCAGCTTCGGCGCGTCGTCGTCGGCCGTCAGGTCGCGGCGCACGGCCTTCGGCTGGCCCTTGCCGCGGGCGCCGTCTTCCTTGTCGAACGCCTCGGAGGTGACGAACGAGAACACCGCATCCGCGTCGTTCGGCTTGCCGGCGCCATTGCCGCGCTGGCCCTGGGCACCCCGGCCCTTGCCGCGCGCATTCTGCGCGTTGCGGTCGTTGCCGCGCGTGCCGTCGGCGCGCGCACCTTCCGCGCGGGGGCCGTCGACGCGAGGACCATCGGTGCGGCCGCCTTCACGGTTCGCATCGTTGCGGTTCCTGCCCTTGTTGCGGCCACCCTCGCGGCGCGCCGCGTCGGCGCGGGCTTCCGGGGAGGCTTCGGCCTGTGCCGACTCGGATACGGCGACCGGCTGTCCGGCCGGCTGTGCTTCGGCAACCGCCGGCTGGTGCTCGCCGGCCTGCTCGACCTGGCCGGCCGGCTCGCCCTGCTCCGCCTTCAGCGCCTCGCGCACGGCGCGCTGCTCGCGCATCTGGCGCGGACCGCGTGGCGCGCGGGGCTTTTTCGGCGCAGGCTCGGCTTCGACGGCCTCGGCGGCCGATTGCGCTACCGGCGCAACTTCGGCAGCCGGTGCGGCCGCGGCAGGCACCGCTTCCGCCTTCGGCTTGCGGGCACGGGGCTTTTTCACTGGTTCGGCGTCGCCTTCGGCGGGAGCCGCAGCGACCGGTGCGGCCGCGACGGGTTCCTGCGCAGGCTCGGCCTTCTTGCGGGTGCGCTTCGGCTTGGCCGGCGCTTCCGCCGCTTCGGCCTGGGCCGCAACAGGGGTCGCGGCCGGGGTTGCGGCAGCTGCCGCTTCTGCGGCGATCTGCGCCTTGGTGCGGCGCTTCGGCTTCACGGCCGGTTCAGCCGGCGTGCCGGTCTCGTTTGTGTTATCAGTGTTATTCATGCGTATGTTCTTGCGTGGGCTCAGCGTCAGGCGCCTGCACCGCGGGTGCGGATGCTTCCCCGGGCGCTACATTGTCAGTGACATCGGCGGCATGGGCCGCCTTCTCGAAATTCTCCTGCAGTGCGGCTTCGAGCATCTCGATCGAATTGGCGTTCTGCGTATCGCCGATTTGCTGCAGAGGCGGCAGCTGGGACAGCGACTGTAATCCCAGGTCGTCCAGGAAATGCCTGGTAGTGCCGAGAAGCGCCGGACGACCCGGCACGTCGCGGTGGCCGACGGTGTCGACCCAACCGCGCTCTTCCAGCATGCGGATCGTCTGCGAATTCACCGCCACGCCGCGAATCTCCTCGATATCGCCACGCGTGACGGGCTGGCGGTAAGCGATGATTGCCAGCGTTTCGAGCGTGGCCCGGGAATACTTCTGCGGCTTTTCCGGGTTCAGGCGATCCAGGTATTGCTTCATTTCGGGCCGGCTCTGGAAGCGCCAGCCGGACGACAGGCTGGCCAGCTCGATCCCCCTGCCCTGCCATGCCTGCCGCAACTCCTCGAGCATGCCGCGGATGTCAGCGTTACCAACGTTACCAACGCCATCGGCACCGACGCCGTCGGCCAATGGCCGGCCCGCATCGTCGACATCGACGAACAACCGCTTCAGGCTGTTCATCGACAACGGCTCGCGCGCGCATAGCAGTGCGGTTTCGAGGATTTTCTTCGCCTCAGCTGTATCCATATACCAACATGTGGTCGCCGTTCCGGCCGAACGAAACGCAAGCAATGAATAACTTCAACAAATATCAAGACTTGAATAATGGCCGGAAATGCCGGGGTGTGAGGCTTGCCCGGGGCGTCAGATCAAACAAGGGTCAACGATGGAGAGAAGTGTTTTCAATGCGCAGTAGCACAGGAGCGTATTGCCTTGCTGAACTGCCTGAAAAACTTGTCGGCCTTACCCGGAAGAGTTGCTGGGTCGGGTGGCGCCATTTCATCCAATGACGGGCATTGTACTCCATAAAATCGCGGGAAGTGCAATTTGCAGCTTCCTGCCGGAACAGCAAGCGCTTCGTGCGGCATGCCTGACCTCGATCAGGCCTGCCGGCATGCTGCGCCCACACCGGCAACGGCCTCAGTCGGCCAGCCGTTCGGCCAGGATCGCGGAAACGCCGATGAATGCCGGGTAGTCGGCGGTGATGACGAACGCGGGAATCGCCGCCAGGTACTGGCGGAAGCGGCCCTTGGCTTCGAACCGGGCACGGAACGCGGACCGGTCGAAACGCTCGCCCAGCTTCGGCACGATGCCGCCGCCGATATAGATGCCGCCCTGCGCGCCAAGCGTGACGGCCAGGTTGGCGGCGATCGTGCCGAGCATGCCGCAGAACGTTTCGATGGCCGCGTCGCACAGCGCGCAGTCGCCGGTCAGCGCACGGCGCGCGATCTCGGCCGGGGTCAGGGCTTCGGCCGGCAGTTGGCGCTGGTCGGCCAGCGCGCGGTAGATCAGTTCGATGCCGGCGCCGGACATCAGCCGTTCGGCGGACACGTGCTCGAATTCGCGCCAGGCGAACTGCAGGATCGCCACTTCGGTCTCGTTGACGGGCGAGAAGCTGACGTGGCCGCCCTCGGACAGCAGCGCCGTCCAGCCGGACGGCGACGGGATCAGGCCCGACACGCCCAGCCCGGTACCGGCGCCGATCAGGCCCAGCGGCGTGTCCGGCACGCCGGCGGCGCCGCCGACCTGGCGCTTGTGCTCGCCCAGGAACGGCAGCGACCGGGCCAGCGCCGTGAAGTCGTTGACGACGGCCAGCACCTCGAACCCGCACTCCTGGCGCATGGCCTCGATCGAGAATGCCCAGTGGTGGTTGGTCATCCGCACGTGATCGCCCGTGACCGGATTGGCGATCGCGATGGCGCCATGGCGCACCACGGGCGCGGCAGCCGCCACGTCCGGCAACGCCAGGTAGGCCCGCAATGCCGCCGCCAGCGTGGGATACTCCGCGCCAGGCAGCACATGGATGTGGCTCACCTGCCCCGGCGCCGATTCCAGCGCGAAGCGGGCATTCGTGCCGCCGACGTCGGCCAGCAGCCGGGGCCCGCCTGGAAATACGGATACGAGGGTCTGCTGCGCGGGAGTCGACATGGCGTTCATGGGCACGGGAGAAAAAGGTGAAGCCCAATGCTAGCGGATTTCTTGGCGAACGCGCAAGAGTTGGGTGTAGTTTGGGTACAAACTCTGCCGTACCTGTGGGGCCGACGCCAAAATAGCACGGTAGTATGACTACCTAACACCGGGGTCAGACCCCAATTTTAGGAAATATTTCCTGAAATTGGGGTCTGACCCCGGTTTCAGGCAATATCAGCGATGCCCGTCCACGGCGGGGAGCTGTTCGCCGACGACAACCGTTTCGCCGGCCCGGAACGCCGAGTTGTAGGCTTCTAGCCCGCCATGCAGTGGCCTGGCGAGCGTGTAGCCCTGGTCATGCAGCTGCTTGGCCACGCTGGCGGCGGTGACGTCGTTCGGGCAGCTGCAGTAGACGATGATGTGCCGGTCGCGCGGCAGTGCGCCGAGCAGGCCGGAGAGGTTGCCGTCCACCGGCAGCGCGCCGGGCACGGGCGGGTCGAGCTGGCGGGCGGTGGCGCTGCGGGCATCGACCATCACCGGGTCGTGTCCGGCATCGAGCAGGGCGCGCAGTTGCTCGACGTTGATGCGTTCGGTCTGCATCGCGCGCTGGAAGCGGCGCCGTTCGATGTACTTGAACAGCACGAACAGCGCCAGCAGCGTGCCCAGCACGGCAAGCGCGGTGCCGCCCATCGTCGACAGGATTTCCAGCACTTCGTCGATGTTTTCGTTGAAATACACGCCGATCAGGATGCCCGTCAGGCTCCACAGCAGGCCGCCCAGCAGGCTGAACGACAGGAACAGCGGCAGCCGCGTGCCCAGCGCACCGGCCATCGGCGGCGCGATCGTGTTGAAGCCGGGGATGAACTTGGCCACGATCATCGACTTCACGCCCCACTTCCTGAAATTGTCTTCCGTTTGGGAGACGCAATAGTCGGGCGAGAGGGAGATCCGGCACAGCACCTTCAGGATGCGCTTGCCATAGCGGCGCCCGGCGGTGAACCAGAACATGTCGGCCATCACGCAGCCGGCGAGGGCCACGGCCAGCACGCCGGCCAGCGGCGTGCCGCCGTTCATCGCCAGCGCCCCGGAGATGATCAGTACGGGATAGGCGGGAATCGGCGCCCCCATCTGCTCGACCAGGACGACGATGAAGACGATCAGCACGCCGTATTCCTGCAACAGATAGATCAAGTTCGCCATAGTGCCGCCATCTTACTCCACGCCACGGGGAAACGCCGACAACAAGCTGCGCGTATATGGATGCCGGGGGTTGCGATACAGCTCGTCGGCATCGGCGGTTTCGACGACCGCGCCGCCCTGCATCACCATCACGCGGTCCGACATGTATTTCACCACCGCGAGGTCGTGCGAAATGAAGATGTACGACAGGCCGAATTCATCCTGCAGGTCCTGCAGCAGGTTCAGCACCTGGGCCTGCACCGACACGTCCAGGGCCGATACCGATTCGTCGCAGACGAGGATTTCCGGCCGCATCGCCAGGCAGCGGGCAATGGCGATGCGCTGGCGCTGCCCGCCGGAAAATTCGTGCGGATAACGGTGCACCGCCTGCGCCGGCAAGCCCACGCGGTCCAGCAGGTCCATCGCCATCGCCATCCTTTGCGCGTCATCGGCGCCGATGCGGTGCAATCGCATCGGTTCGAGCAGGATCTGGCCGACCGTGAAGCGCGGGTTCAGCGATGCATACGGGTTCTGGAAGACGATCTGGATGCGCCGTTTGTACGGGTGGAACTCGCGGTCCGGCAGCGCCAGCAGGTCGCGCCCTTCGAACAGCGCGCTGCCGCCGGTGGCCCTGTGCAGCCGCAGCAGGGTCAGGCCCACCGTGGTCTTGCCGCAACCCGATTCGCCCACCACGCCCAGCGTTTTCCCGCGCGGCAGCTGGAACGACACGTCGTTCACGGCCCGGAATTCGCGCTTGCCGAACAGCCCTTCGCGGGTGAAGAAGCTTTTGCGCAAATTGCGCACGTCGAGGATGATGTCGTCTTCCGGTGCAACACCGCGCGTCCGCTGCGGCACCGCCTCGGCCAGCGCCCCCTGCTCCATGTAGTCGGCAATCACGGGCAGCCGCACCGGCCGCGAGTCCAGCGACGGCCGGCAATGCAGCAGCGCCCGCGTGTACAGGTCGCGCGGCGCGCCGAGCACCTGGGCCGCCGTACCCGTTTCGCGGATCTCGCCGTTGCGCATCACGATCACGTGGTCGGCGATCTCGCCCACCAGCCCCAGGTCGTGCGTGATGAACAGCATCGCCATGCCCCGCTCGCGCTGCAGGCGGCGCAGCAGCGCCACGATCTGCTTCTGCACCGTCACGTCCAGCGCGGTCGTCGGCTCGTCGGCGATCAGCAGCTTCGGCTCGCAGGCGATCGCCATGGCGATCATCACGCGCTGCTGCTGGCCGCCGGACAGTTGCCCCGGGTAGGCGTCGATCCGCCTGGCCGGATCGGGAATGCCCACTTCCTCGAGCAGGGCCAGCGTGCGCTCGCGCGCCTGGCGCCGGCCCATGCCCAGGTGCCGGCGCAGCACCTCGCCGACCTGGAAGCCCACGGTGAATACCGGGTTCAGCGACGACATCGGTTCCTGGAAGATCATCGCGATGTCGCGGCCGCACAGCGCGCGGCGCTCGCCGGCGGGCAGGTGCAGCACGTCGTGGCCATCGAAGCGGATGCTGCTGTCCGGATCGATCACCGTGGTGTCGGGCGGCAGCAGGCCCATCACGGCCAGCGAGCTCACCGACTTGCCGCTGCCCGATTCGCCCACCAGCGCCACGGTGGCATGCTGCGGCACGTCGAACGAGATGCCCTTGACGGCTGCCACGGTATGGCGCTTGTCCACCCGGAAGGCGATGCGCAGGCCGCGCACCTGCAGCAACGGTTCGTCGATCATTGCCTGTTTCACTGTTTCACCTTCGGATCGAGCGCGTCGCGCAGCGCATCGGCGAACAGGGAAAACGCCGTGACCAGCACCGCCATCGCCGTGGCGGCGGCGGCCAGCTGCCACCATTTGCCCAGCAACAGCTCATTTTGCGCCTCGTTCAGCATGGAACCCCACGACACCACGCCGGCGGGCACGCCGAAGCCGAGGAAGGACAGGATCACTTCGGCCTTGATGAAGCCCACGACCAGGATCGATACCTGCACCAGCGCCACATGGCTCACGTTCGGGAAGATGTGCACGAACATGCGGCGCCATGCGGAAGCGCCGATCGCGTCGGCCGCCAGCACGTATTCGCGCGCCTTGTGCCGGATGTATTCGGCGCGCACCAGCCGGTACGGCCCCGTCCAGCCGGTCAGCCCCAGGATCAGCACGATGGTGGCCACGCCCTTCACCTGCAGCACGGCGGCCACCGCCAGGATCATCAGGATCGACGGGATCGACGCGAATACGCTGTACAGCCATTCGAACAGGTCGTCGGCGATGCCGCCCGAATAGCCGGCCAGCGCGCCGAAGAACGTGCCGAGGCCCACCGCGACGAAGGCCGCCACCAGGCCGACGACGATCGACGTTTCGGCACCCTTGACCGTTTTCTTCAGGATGTCGTGGCCCCACTTGTCGGCGCCGAACGGCAGCGTGGCCCGGCGTTCGGGCGCCGCCCCGCCTTGCGGCAGCGTGGCACGCAGCGCCGCGATGTCGGCGGCCAGCGGGTCGAACGGATTGTCGCGCGCCGCGGGCGCGGACAGGGAGGATGGAACAGCGGGGCCTGCCGGATGAGCCTTGTCATTCGCCGCCGCGCCCAGGAACGATGGCGGCGCGTAGTTCACGCCCACCTCCTCTTCCCAGTCGCCGGCGATCCAGCCCGCGGCCGACAGCGCCACGAGCACCAGCCAGCCGGCGACGACCGCCAGCGCCGCCATCGCCAGCCGGTCGGCACGCAGGCGCCGCCACGCAAGCGTCCACAGGCCCGCCGGGGCGGCGTGGAACTCCGTCATGCCGGCTGCACCCGCGGGTCGACGAACCGGTACAGCACGTCCGTCAGCAGGTTGAACACCATCGTGGCGGCGGCCACCATCACGGTAATCGCCTTGATGACGGGGAAGTCGCTGCGCTCCACGGCCAGGATCACTTCGCGGCCGATGCCGGGAATGCCGAAGAAGCGCTCCAGCAGGAACGCGCCGATCAGCAGTGCCGGCAGGCTGGCCATCACGTGCGTGATGATCGGGATCGCGGCGTTGCGCAGCACGTGCACCCACATCACGCGCCGCTCCGGCAGGCCCTTGGCGCGCGCCGTGCGCACGTAATCCTGGTTCGCTTCGTCGAGCACGAAGCTGCGGTACAGCCGCAGCGTGGGCGCCACGGAAACGGCCAGGCCGATCAGGATCGGCAGCGGCGCATAGCGCAGCAGGTTGTCCGCCACGCCGTCTCCCCAGCCCTGCACCGGGAACCACCCCAGGCGGTAGGCCAGGCCGTACTGGAACACGATGATGTAGACAAGGATCGATACCGACATGGCCGCCGTGCAGGCCACCATCACGGCGCGATCGGTCAGCGAACCGCGCACGAAGGCGATCGCCAGCGCCAGCGCGATGCCGATCGCCGTTTCCAGGATCGTCAGCGGCACGAGCACCGTCAGCGACGGCCCCAGTCGGGAAGCGATGACGTGGCCGACGTCCTCGCCGGTGGCCCAGCTCTGGCCGAAGTCGAACGTGGCGACCTGCTTCATGAAGATCAGCAGCTGCACGGGCCACGGTTCGTCGACACCGAGCTGGCGGCGGATATTGGCGATGGCTTCCGCGCTCGACATCTTCCCGGCCAGCACGTAGGCCGGGTCGCCGCCCACCCAGTTGAACAGCACGAACACCAGCAGCACTACGCCGAGCATCGTCGGCAGCATCTGCCACAGGCGGCGCAGGACGAATCGGAGCATGGGCGGCCAGGAAGATGAAAAGCACACGATAGCGCAAAACCTTGCGGTACGGCAGTTTGATGCTTTTGCAAAATAAAGTTGCTTCATCAAAAGTTATGCAGAGAAGTGTATCAATTCGTCCACATCCGCGAAGTTGCCATTTATTTCATAATCAAAGTTCAATATCGCCGAAGATCAGCACAGAAGATGGGCAAGTCAGCAAAATTGTCGAGATTTCCCTGTCGCGCAGATCGCATTGGCATGCCGGCATACATTTGAGGGCATTCACCGCGACAACTTTTTGTTTGACCGTTGTGAAGCCGGGGTGATTACATGCAGCCTCAAGGAAGCACCGCGCTTCCTGGACACGAGCAACGGACACGCACACAACGCAGCCTTTGTAGCTCATCAGAAATTATTAGTGGAGGTAGTACCCATGGTAGAGAAAATGATGGCACGTTCGGTTCGCCTGTTATTCACGGGCGGCCTGATGGCCACGCTGGGCATGGCAGGCACGGCCGCGGCCCAGGACAACACGAACATGCAGCGCGTCGAGATCACCGGTTCGAGCATCAAGCGCGCGACCGCGGAAACCGCATCGCCGGTGCAGGTGATCGGCCGCGAAGAACTGCTGCGCTCGGGCAAGGCCACGGTCTCCGAGTACCTGCAGACGCTGACCGTCGACGGCGCCGGTTCGCTGCCGACCGGTTTCGGCAACGGCTTCGCCGCCGGTTCCACCGCGATCTCGCTGCGCGGCCTGGGCGCCACCTCCACGCTGGTGCTGCTGAACGGCCGCCGCATGGCGCCGTTCGCGCGCGCCGACGACGGCCAGAAGAGCTTTACCGACCTGTCCACCGTGCCGATGCAGATCGTCGAGCGCATCGAGATTCTGAAAGATGGCGCATCGTCCACCTACGGCGCCGACGCGATCGCCGGCGTGGTCAACATCATCCTGCGCAAGGACGTGCAAGGCCTGGAATTCAAGGCCGACACGGGCTGGTCGCGCTATGACGACGGCAAGCAGAACAAGGCTTCGGTCACGTTCGGCAAGGGCGACCTGGACGAAGACAAGTACAACTGGGTGGTCAACGCCGAGTACATGCAGTCCGACCGCATCAAGAACAGCGACCGCAAGGACCGCGCCTACATCGGCAGCGGCGATCTGCGTCCGTATGGCTTCCCGATCGGCACGCAATTCGCCGGCGGCTACATCAACGGCACCAACAGCGTCAGCCCGTCGCCGACCGGCATGGTGCGCGACCCGGTCACCACGAACTACACGAACCTGCCTGGCTGCGCGGGCATCTCGGCCACCACGAACCAGGCCGGCGCGAACGGCGGCTGCCTGTACTACGTCGACCAGTGGCGCGACATGCAGCCGGAGATCGAGTCGCTGAACCTGTACACGAAGGGCACGCTGCAGATCAACGAAGCGACCCAGGCCTACGTGGAACTGGGCTACTCGAAGCGCTCGACCGCCTTCATGATGACGCCGCCGTCGGTCACCCCGACCGTGGCCTTCCCGCCGAACGCGCAAACGCCGCAGGGCTTCATCAACTACGGCAATGCCAACCTGATGTCGGCCCTGCACCCACAGAATCCGTTCGGCGCCAACGCCCGGATGCGCTACATCGCCACCGACATCGGCCCGTCCGAGCGCCGTGCCGACAACGAATTCCGCCGCTTCGTCGTGGGCGTGAAAGGTTCGCTGGCAGGCTGGGACTACGACACCGGCTTCACCTATTCCGATTCCAAGCTGGACCTGGAATACACGAACATGCTGAACATGAACGTGGTCACCCAGGCGCTGAGCAATCCGGCTTCGCAGTACTTCCCGTACTACATCGGCGACCAGGCCTTCCGCAACCCGGCCTCGCTGTACCAGGCCATGGTGGTCGATGCGCTGTCGCACTCGAAGACCAGCCTGTCGGTCATCGACTTCAAGGCATCGCGCGAACTGCCGATCGCCCTGCCGGGCGGTAACATCGGCCTGGCGATCGGCGCCGAGCACCGCCGCGAGAAGGTGTCGAACCCGTCGCTGGCCGGTTCCGAGAACGGCTCGATCAACTCGTCGTACGTGGCTGCGTTCGGCGATTCGAAAGTGTCCGCCGTCTACGCCGAGATCCTGGCTCCGCTGCTGAAATCGCTCGAACTGTCCGCCGCCGTCCGCTACGACAAGTACGACAACTTCAACTCCACGACGCCGAAGGTCGGCCTGAAGTGGACGCCACTGCGCACGTTCGCCCTGCGTGGCACGTACACGGAAGGCTTCCGCGCACCGGGCGCCGCCGAAGGCAGCTCGTCGTCGCAGTCGACCGGCACGTCCACCGTGCGCGATCCGATCCGCTGCCCGAACGGCCCGGCCGCCGGCGGCGCCACGGCCACCGACTGCGCGATTCCGGTCGCCGCCGTCAAGGTCGGCGATCCGCGCCTGCAGCCGGAAACGTCGAAAGGCGTGACGCTGGGCATGGTGTGGGATCCGTTCGAAGGCACGTCCGTGGCACTGGACGGCTGGAAGATCAAGCGTGAAAACGAGATCAACCCGCTGCCGTACAACGAAGCGGCTGCCCTGCCGACCGCGATCCGCAACGACAACAACCTGGTGCAGAACGGCCAGGTGATCCCGAACTCGGGCACGCTGATCCTGACGCAGGCACCGTACCGCAACTCCAGCTTCACGGAAGTCTCGGGCGTGGATCTGGATGTCAAGCAGCGCCTGCGCCTGGGCGACTACGGCCGCGCCACGCTGGGTATGGTGATCACGCACGTGGCATCGTGGAAGCGCCAGGAGTCGGCAACGACCGCGTACCAGTACGCCGGCACGCACGGCAACTGCGACACGTCGAACTGCGCCGGCACGCCGAAGAACAAGGTCAACCTGTCCGCCACGTGGGACATCGCCGCGTTCAACTTCAACGCCAACCTGAACTGGCGCGACAAGATGGACAACGTGCTGTTCGTCGGCGACGCGTGCGCGTCCACGCTGGCCAACGGCCAGCCGGGCACGAAGGATTGCGAAATCGCTTCGTTCACGACGCTGGACCTGTCGACCCGCTACAACGTGAGCAAGAACTTTACGCTGTACGCCTCGGTGAACAACGCGTTCGACAAGATCGCCCCGCTCGATCCGCTGACCTACGGCGGCATCAGCTACAACCCGATGGATGCATCGGGCGCGGTTGGCCGTTACTTCAAGATCGGCGCGAGCTACAAGTTCTTCTAAGCTGACGTTTCGGCGACATGCAAAGCGGCCCTCACGGGCCGCTTTTTTTTTCGCCGTTGGTGTGCACCTGCATGCCGATTCCGTTGCATCCCCCTGAAAGCAAAGGTCGGGGTCAGACCCCGGCTTTCTGCTTGGGTTCAACAACGGGGCGCCCCCGAATTTTTAATCAGTTACGTTGTGCGTATCCCACACTCCGCATAGATGAATTGTTCATTTTCATAGCTACCAGGACTTTTCGGAGACTGTGTCCATTTGGTCCATTCTTGGCAGTACCTCGTCACTTTTGCTGACATCCACCGAACAAAAATTGACAACAGGCACGTTTTGATGGTTTGATACGCACCCCCGTGATTATTTGTGAGAATCGCGGGGGCTAGTGGTCACTGTATAACAGTTACTTCCAGTTGCAGCGTGGGCTGCGCCGGCCGCCACCTTACCCGGGTGGCGGCCGTTTGTCGTTCGCAATAACCCCTGAAAGAAGTTTCATGATTGAGAAAGTTTTGTCTCGCTCCCTGCGCGTAATGTTCGCGGGCAGCCTGGCGATGGGCATGCATGCCGCGACCGCGCAGGAAGCCGCCGAGCAGCCCATGCAGCGTGTAGAAATCACCGGCTCGTCCATCAAGCGCATCGCCGCCGAAGCGTCGCTGCCGGTGCAGTCCTTCAACCAGAAGGACATCAAGAAAACCGGTGTCACCACGGTTACCGACTTCATCCAGCAGATCCCGGCAATGCAGGGCTTCACGTCCGCGGCCCAGTCCGTGGGCGGCGGTGGCGGTGGCATCACCACGGCTTCCATCCACGACATCGGCGAGCAGTACACGCTGGTGCTGCTGAACGGCCGCCGCATCGCACCGTCCAACTCGGGCACCACGATCGACCTGAACTCGATCCCGCTGTCCGCCGTGGAACGCGTGGAAGTGCTGACCGACGGCGCCTCGGCGCTGTACGGTGCCGACGCCATTGCCGGCGTCGTGAACTTCATCCTGAAAAAGGGTGCTTCCGACTGGCAGATCGATGCCAAGTACAACAACCCGGAACGTTCGGGCGGCGCGTCGAATTCGGTGTCGATCTCGAAGGGCTTCGGCGACATCGATGAAGACGGCTACAGCGTGTTCTTCTCCGCCAGCCACGACGTGCAGAAGTCGCTGAAGGCTTCGCAGCGCAACTTCGCCAAGAGCGGCTTCATCAACTTCACCGACCCGGCCACCGGCAAGGCGCTGATGTTCGCAACCGGCTCGAGCCGCGCGCTGCCGGCCAATGCGTCGGTGCGCTACACGGCTGCCGACGGCACGTCGAAGGCAGTGAACCTGAACCCGTACGCCCTGTCGCACAACGGTGCCTGCGCACCGCTGAATGCCGACCTGTATGGCGACGGCGCCTGTTACTTCGACTCGTCGTCGACGATCGAAATCAACCCGGAAACGAAGCGCGACGGCATGTTCAGCTCGGGCGAACTGAAGCTGGGCAACACCGGCTTCAAGGCCTTCTACGACTTCGCGTTCACGAAGGCCAATGTGCGTTCGGCGATCGCACCGTTCCCGGCGCAATTCTCGATCGCCAAAGGTTCGTCGCTGTACAACCAGTACATCGCGCCGTACCTGACCGCCGAACAGGCGGCCGGCGTGACCGCCGTGAACGCGAACTACCGCCTGATGGAAATGGGCAACCGCACGTATGACTACGGCACCAAGTCCACCCACGTGGTGGCTGGCGTCGACGGCAATGCGTTCGGCTGGGACCTGAACTCCGCGTTCACGTGGTCGCGCAACCGCCAGACGCAGGACTACGTCAGCGGCTTCCCGCTGGCATCGAAGTTCGGCGCCGCGATCGATGCGGGCCTGCTCGATCCGTTCAGCTACGGCCTGGGCGAAATGCCCGAGTCGATGAAGAACACGCTGCTGGGTACGGGCTTCTCGGGCCTGTACCAGACGCAGACCGTGATCATGAAGGGCTGGGATGCACGCGGTTCGCGTGAAGCGTTCAAGCTGCCGGGCGGCACCGCCATGCTGGGCGTGGGCGTCGACTACCGCGACACCAACTACCACATGGACAGCGAGCCGGTCGCGGAAACCGCGTCGATCCTGTATGAAGGCGGCGCTGTCGACAGCGGCTACCACCGCGCCAATGCCGGCGCTTATGCCGAGCTGATGATGCCCCTGACGAAAGCCCTGGAACTGACCGCCTCGGCGCGCTACGACCGGATCGGCGCCGTCAAGGACAACGTCGGCGGCAAGACGTATGGCGATACCGAAAGCGCCAATACGTGGAAGCTGTCCGGCAAGTACACGGCCACGAAGAACCTGATGTTCCGCGCCGCGGCCGGCACCGGCTTCCGCGCCGCCACGATGCAGCAGATCGCAGGCGTGCAGGAAGACTGGGGCGTCACCGCCGGTACCTACCAGTGCCCGCTCGCCGGCACCAGCCACCCGCTGGCGTCGTACTGCAACGGCATCGGCCGCACGCAGTTCGAAGCGTTCCGCGCCGGTAACGCCAACCTGAGCCCGGAAAAGTCGAAGCAGTGGTCGATCGGTACCGTGTGGGAACCGCTGAACGGCCTGTCGCTGGCACTGGACCTGTGGAACGTGGAAATCAGCGACCAGGTGACCGACGTCGCCGAATCGCAGATCTTCGCCGACCCGGCCCGCTACGCGAACCTGTACACGACCAAGTACCTGAACTCGACCAACTCGAACGAGCTGGCGATCATCTACGCACCGATCAACATCGGCAAGACGGAAAACCGCGGTATCGACTACGACCTGACCCACAAGATGAACGTGTGGGGCGGTCGCCTGACGAGCCGCCTGGCCGGTACGTACCTGCTGCGCTCGCGCTACACCGAGCCGGGCACGGATGACGTGTGGACCACGAGCCTGAACCGTTACGGCAGCAACGACAAGGTCAGCTTCCGTCACGTGATCAAGGCATCGACGTCGTTCGAAACGAAGGAATTGACGCACACGCTGACCGCTTCGTACCGCAACGGCTACGCCGACAAGGTGTGGACGGTGGACGACTGCGTGGTGATCGTGGCCGGTTCGGCCGGCGAATGCGCCGCCGCCGCGCTGCAAGTGCCGAGCTATACCACGTTCGACTACCAGGTGGCCTACCGCCCGCTGTCCAACGTGGAAATCTCGGCCGGCGTGCTGAACCTGTTCGACCGCAACCCGCCGCTGTCGCTGCGTAATGCCGGCTCGCACCAGATGGGCTACAACCCTGCCTACTCCAGCGCGCTGGGCCGGCAGCTGTACCTGTCCGGTTCCTACCGGTTCTGATGGACTCCGGGCCTTACGGCCCGGCAGCCCAACAAAAAGCGGCGCCTCGTGCGCCGCTTTTTTATTGCCGGAATTCGGGGTCTGACCCCATTTCCAGGAAATATTTCCTGCAACCGGGGTCAGACCCCGATTTCAGGAAACTTTCTGTTGCTTATTCGCCCTTCAGGCGGCGCTGGCGAACGGCGTCGGCCAGTTGTTCCAGCACTTTTTCGCTGGCTTCCCAGTCGATGCAGCCGTCGGTGACGGATTGGCCGTAGGTCAGTTCCTTGCCCGGCACCAGGTCCTGGCGGCCGGCGACGAGGTGGGATTCGACCATCACGCCGACGATGCGCGTGTCGCCGCCGGCGACTTGCCCGGCGATGTCGGCGCAGACAGGCACCTGGTTTTCCGGCTTCTTCGAGCTGTTCGCGTGCGAGGCGTCGATCATCAGGCGGGCGGCCAGGCCATGGCCGGCGATGGCCTTGCTGGTTTCCTCCACGCTGGCGGCGTCGTAGTTCGGTGCCTTGCCGCCGCGCAGGATGACGTGGCAGTCCTCGTTACCGGCCGTCGACACGATGGCCGAGTGGCCGCCCTTCGTCACCGACAGGAAATGGTGCGGCTGCGACGCTGCCTTGATCGCTTCGACGGCGATCTTGATGTTGCCGTCGGTGCCGTTCTTGAAGCCGACCGGGCACGACAGGCCCGACGCCAGTTCGCGGTGCACCTGCGATTCCGTGGTGCGCGCACCGATCGCGCCCCAGGCGATCAGGTCGGCGATGTACTGCGGGCTGATCACGTCGAGGAACTCGGTGCCGGCCGGCAGCCCCAGCTCGTTGATGTCGCGCAGCAGTTCGCGCGCCATGCGCAGGCCGTCGTTGATGCGGAAGCTGTTGTCCATGTACGGATCGTTGATCATGCCCTTCCAGCCCACCGTGGTGCGGGGCTTCTCGAAGTACACGCGCATCACGATTTCCAGGTCGCCCTTCAGGCGCTCGCGCAGCACGACCAGCCGGCGCGCATACTCCATCGCCGCTTTCGGATCGTGGATGGAACACGGGCCGATGACCACCATCAGCCGGTCGTCCTGGCCATGCAGGATGCGGTGCAAGGCTACCCGCGCGCTGGATGCCGTGGCGGACGCGGCTTCGGTGCAGGGAAATTCGCGGATCAGGTGCGAGGGGGGCGTCAGTTCCTTCATCTCGCGGATGCGCAGGTCGTCGGTGCGTTGCATGGTGCTCTCCTGGAAAATTGCGGCTTGAACTTGCTTGTCTGGGTAAAAACAAAAAAAAACCGCCATCACTGGCGGTTTGTTTGTATCTGCTGGGACTCGTTCGCTGCTTCTGCTTACGTGCACCGGCCTTTACTCAACCGCCTGGAGGCAGGGAGCCAAAAGTAAAAAAAGCCGGTAAAGAAAACGAAGCGGTGCATGAACCAATCCTTTGAGTTGAGTTCACTATAACAACAAAATCTGAGGTTTGGCAAGACATTGTTTGGCCTGCGATGTTGCCAAGCGTATTTGATTGCCCATGCTGGTCCTCCGGGCCTTTTACAGGCTCAGCTGAACGAACACAGATGCCGGTCGAGGACGGTCATGCGAACCATTTCGAAGGCCTCGTTCGCCTGCCACATAATGCCGGGCTGCGCCGGCAGCATCATCCTGGTGCTGGCGACGCGCCTTTCCATTATGCAATCTGAGCCGGTGTTCTCGCTCTAATAATAATGGCGTCGAAAAATCGCCATTTAAGCCTAATTTAAGGTTTCTTCTCCAAACGCAGGCAGGAAGGAAGAGGTATCAAATTCACCTCTTCTTTTAGAGACCTCGTTCCACCAGCTTCTCTTTTTCTTTCCAAAAGCTTCTCAACCCTGACCACAGGAGTGGTCAGCACACTCCCGTTCCTGAACCCGGATTCATCTAAATCATTACATCCTCGCTCGCATTGCAGTTATCTTCACGTATATAACAGGATCTGTCTCGAACCCAAAACCGTCGAAATTAGATTCCAAGAGGAACCATAAATTAACTCCGAGTATAAGAAGATAGCGCTGCCATGGCTTGTCCCGCATATGTCCTGTTGCGCACATGAGACATTACGGTTTCGCAAAATCCTTAACTCCTATATAACTTTCACACTCACGAAAACCATTGGACACCTTTTCCGGAGATATAACGAATGAAACCAATGAAAATACGCCCGGTGCCGGGCGTTCTCCGCCGGGCCTTCCCTATCGCCGCACCGCTGCTGATGACGGTGCTGACGGCCCAGGCACAAACCACCGCCCCGACCGCTGCCGGCGCCCAGCCGATCCAGCGCGTTGAAATCACGGGCTCGAACATTCGCCGTTCGCAAGCCGAAACGGCATCGCCGGTGCAGACGGTGAACCGCGCCGACATCGAAAAATCGGGCAAGACCACGGTGGCCGAACTGCTGCAGACGCTGGCGGTCGATAACCAGGGTTCCGTGCCGACCACGTTCGGCAACGGCTTTGCTTCCGGCGCATCGGGCATTTCGCTGCGCGGCCTGGGCGCCGCCTCCACGCTGGTGCTGCTGAACGGCCGCCGCATCGCGCCGTATGGCCTGGCCGACGATGGCCAGAAAGTCTTCGCCGACCTGAACATCATTCCCGCGGAAGCCGTGGAACGCGTCGAGATCCTGAAGGACGGCGCTTCGGCCATCTACGGTTCCGACGCCATCGCCGGCGTGGTCAACGTCATCCTGCGCAAGGATTACGTGGGTACCACCGTGCGCCTGTCGCAGGGCCTGTCGAACGAAAGCGACGGCGGCGATACGCGCCTGGCCGTCACGCACGGCGTGGGCGACCTGGACACGGACCGCTACAACTTCCTGTTCTCGGCTGAATACGGCAAGAAGCGCGAAGTATGGAACCGCGACCGTGCCGGCCGCGGTGCCGTAGGCCGCGGCGACTTGCGCGATTTCGGCTTCTCGGCGCAGGAAGCGCTGGGTGGTACGGGCGCGATCGTTGCCCGCAACAGCGCCGGCAGCTCGGTCGTCGGCAACGTGCGCAACCCGTTCAACAACGATTACTACAGCCGCGGCAACCCGGCCGGCGTGGGCTTCACCCGCACCTTCCCCGGCGCGGCCTGCTCGAACTTCACCAATCACCCGCAAGGCGATCCGGGCGGCGGCTGCCTGACGGATGCCACCCAGATGTACAACCAGATCCAGCCGCGCCAGGAAACGCTGAACCTGTTCGGCCGCGCCACCTTCCAGCTGAACAACGACTGGCAGGCCTACGTGGAGCTGAACGGCTACCACAGCGATTCGGAATCGTGGTCGACACCTTCGGGCATCAGCGGCAGCGTCGGCTACCCTGGCGGCCCGGTCAACAATGCGGACGTGTCGCTGGGTGCCGCGCACCCGGACAACCCGTACTTTGGCAACCGCGCGCGCCTGCGCTATATCGCGTCGGACGTGGGCCCACGCACCAGCGCCATCGAAACGAACTTCGTGCGCGCCGTGGCCGGCCTGAAGGGCACCGTGGCAGGCTGGGATGTCGACAGCGCCCTGCTGTTCTCGCAAAGCAAAACAAATCGCAACCAGAACGGCTACCTGCAACGCGACGTGGCTTTCGCCCTGCTGGATCCGAGCGCGGCGAACGTTGCCGCCGCCAATGCGGGCAGCGCCGCCTACCGGGGCCTGCCTGTGGGCAGCTTCTGGCGCATCGGCGAAAATGCCGGCCTGAATTCGCAAGCCCTGTACGACGCCCTGTCGCCGACGATCTCGAACGACGCCACCACCAGCATCGCCGTGGCCGACGTGAAGGCGTCGCGTGAATTCGGCCAACTGCCGGGCGGTGCGCTCGGCGTGGCCGTGGGCGCCGAATTCCGCCATGATGAGACCGAGCTGAATCCAACGTCGGGCACCGACCGCGGCAACATCATCGGCCTGGGCTACTCGGCCTACGAAGGCCAGCGCAACTCGGCCGCGCTGTACACCGAAGTCATCGCGCCGGTTCTTCCGACCGTGGAACTGTCCGCCGCGCTGCGCTACGACCACTTCAATGACGTGGGCAACTCGTACACGCCGAAAGCGGGCTTCAAGTGGACGCCGGTGCGCAGCTTCGCACTGCGCGGCACGTTCGCCCGTGGTTTCCGCGCACCGAGCGCGGCCGAAAACGGCCGTGGCGGACTGGCAGCCTTCTCCACGTCGGACGATCCGGTCCGTTGCGCACTGGGCATCCCGGCTGCATGCGCCTCGTCGTCCGTTGCGGTGATCACGTCGCCGAACCCGGACCTGTCGCCTGAAAAGTCGAAGAGCTTCTCGCTGGGCGCCGTGTGGGATCCGCTGCCACGCACCAGCATCTCTCTGGACGCCTGGCAGATCGAGCGCAAGAACGAAATCAACCAGGAAACCACGTCGGCTGCGATCGCCGCGGGTAACCTCGTACGCGATCCGGGCAGCTCGCAGTTCGCCGGCGATCCGGGCGCCATCGTGGCCGTGCTGACGAACTACATCAACTCCAACTCGACCAAGGTCAACGGTATCGACCTGGATGCGCGCACCACGTTCCAGATGGGCGATGCCGGTAATCTGACGGCCGACATCAAGTGGACGCACATGTTCAAGTTCGAGCGCACCGACCTGGAAGGCAACACGGTCGACTACGCCGGCACGCACGGCAACTGCGATGCGACGAACTGCATGGGCACGCCGGACAACCGCATTAACCTGGGCCTGACCTGGGACCGTGGCCCGCTGCGCCTGTCCGGCGTGGTCAACCACCGCGGCAAGTTCGACAACACGCTGTTCAAGGACGATCCGGACGGCTGCGCCTTCCACTTCGCCAACGGCGACGACTCGCCGAACGGTTGCAAGATCAGCTCGTTCACGACGCTGGACCTGACCGCGAAGTACCGCTTCACCAACAAGGCCGAGCTGTTCGCCACGATCCAGAACGTGCTGGACAAGGAACCGCCGCTGGATCCGCTGACCTACGGTGCCGCCGGCTACAACCCGCTGGACTACAGCGGTGCACTGGGCCGCTACTTCCAGGTGGGCATGCGCTACACGTTCTAAGCGTCATCCCTGCAACAAAAATGGGCCTTCGGGCCCATTTTTTACGCCTGCAATTTGCGAATGATCAATATCGTGTCAAAGTGTTATTGCGAGCTGATGCGCACAATGAAAACATCGGCTGCTTCTGAGCGGTTCCATGAAAACTACTTGAGGAAGAACTCCCATCCATGAAGACCACCCGTCCACCCCATCGCCCCGGTTTCGCTCCTCGTTCCAGCTTCCGCTTCAACCTCCGTCTCGCCGCCCTCCCCCTCGCACTCGCTTCCCTGACACCGTTTTCCGCCCATGCCCAGCAGGCCGAGGAAGGCCAGATCACCCGCGTGCAGATTACCGGTTCGTCGATCAAGCGCATCCAATCGGAAACGGCCACGCCGCTGACCGTGTTCCGGGCCGAGGAATTCGTCAAGCAGGGCCTCACCACGGCGCAGGAAGTGCTGGACCGGATCCCGTCGAACCAGAGCAGCTTCGGTTCCGCGAACGCGGTGGGCGGCAATGCCAGCGGCTTGCCGACCGGCGGCCAGGCCACGGCCGACCTGCGCGGGCTGGGCGGCGACAAGACCCTGGTGCTGCTCAACGGCCGCCGGCTCGCCACCCACCCGTATGACGGCGCCAGTGTCGACCTGAACCTGATTCCCGTGGCGGCGCTGGAACGCGTGGAAGTGCTGCGCGATGGCGCATCGGCCATCTACGGCACCGATGCGATCGGCGGCGTGATCAACTTCATCACCAAGCGCAGCGTCGACCGCGCCACCGTTGCGGTGGAAGCCACGTTCCCCGAAGAGACGGGCGGCCGCGAACGGCGCGCCAACCTGACCGCGGGCGGCGGCGACCTGGACCGCGACCGCTGGACCGTGCTGGGCGTGCTCGACTGGCACCAGCAGGATGTGCTGACCTCGCAGCAGCGCCCCTTCTCCGCCACCGGCGTGATTCCGGGGCGCGGACTGAACATCACGTCCGGCACCACCTTCCCGGGTAACTACTTCGACCCGATCACCGAGGTGCAGGGCAACCCCGGCAATGCCTCCGGCTGCAACGCGCCGCTGTCCGTGCCGCATCCCACCAACGGCACGTGCCGCCAGGATTACACGCGCCAGATCGACAACAACCCCGAGCAGGAACACGTGACGGCGTACGGCAAGGCCAGCTTCAAGCTGGCGCCGGACCACACGGCGTACGTCGAACTGCTGCATTCCGTGAACCACGTGAAAGCGCGCACGGCGCCCCCGCCGCAGACCGACCTGGTACTGCCCGCTTCGAGCCCTTACTACCCGGGCAACTCGGGCGGCGTGCCGGCGCAGGCCGGGCTGTCCGGCGGGCCGCTGACGGTCAACTGGCGCCCCACCGAGGCCGGCCAGCGCCAGATCAATTCGAAGGGCACGGGCACGCGGGTGGTCGGCTCGCTCGAAGGCCTCATCGCCGGGTGGGATTATCAGGGCGGCCTCAGTTATTCCGTCAGCCGCTCCGAAGAGGAATTCACCGGCGGCTACGTGACCGACGCCACGTTCGCGGCCGGCGTGTTCAACGGCATCCTGAACCCGTTCGGGCTGCAGGACCAGGCAGGCCGCGATTACCTGGCCAGCACTGCGCTGCGCGGCCGCGTGCAGGACGCCAGCAACCAGCAGAGCGCGTTCGACTTCAAGGCCAGCCGCGAGCTGTTCGACCTGGGCGGCGGCAAGCTGGCCGTGGCGTTCGGCGGCGAGCTGCGGCACGAGAAGGCCGACTTCAACGTCAACCGCGACATCGCCGGGCAGGCATCGAGCTCGGGCCTGTCGGGCTCGCTGTCGAAGGATGGCAGCCGTACCGTGCAGGCCGTGTTCGGCGAAATCAGCGCGCCGTTCCTGAAGACCCTGGAAGCGTCGCTGGCCGCCCGCTACGACCACTACAGCGATGCCGGCAGCACCTGGAACCCGAAGGCTTCGCTGCGCTTCCAGCCCACGCAGGCCTTCGTGCTGCGCGGTTCGGCCAGCACCGGGTTCCGCGCACCCACGCTGTTCGAGAAGAACGCCCCGCTGTCGCGCAACGACACGAGCAATACCTACGACGATCCGATCCTGTGCCCGGGCGGCGTGCCGCAGCCGGGCGCGAATCCGCTGCGCGACTGCGACCTGCAGCAGTACAAGCTGCAAGGCGGCAACTCGGACCTGAAGCCGGAAAAATCGCGCACGTTCTCGATTGGCGCCGTCTTCGAGCCGATCCCCGCCATCACGCTGGCCGTGGACTACTGGACCATCCGCCTGCGCGACAAGATCGGCGCGCTGCCGGAACAGACGATCTTCGGCAATTATGAAAAATACCGCGACCGCTTCATCCGCTTCCCCGACGGGTCGCCGAACGCGATCCTGGACCTGAACGAGAACCTGGGCAAGGTCAAGACGGACGGCGTCGACGTGAGCCTGACCGCGCGCACGCCGAACCACAGCTGGGGCGCGCTGTCGTTCACGCTGGACGGCACGTGGGTACACAACTATGAATACCAGAACGAACGCGATGGCGAGTTCACGCAGAACGTGGGCCGCTACGCGGACAACAACGTGGTATTCCGCTGGCGGCACAACGCGGCGCTGACGTGGCGCTCGGGCGTGTGGAGCGCCACCGTGGCCCACAACTTCAAGACGGGCTACGACGACCAGAACCTGGTCGAGCCGCAATTCTTCAACCACGTGCCGTCGTATGGCCTGGTGAACCTGTCGGGCACGTACACGGGCTTCCAGAACATCTCGCTCACCGCTGGCATCAAGAACGTGGCCGACAAGGAACCGCATTTCTCGAACCAGGGCACGCTGTTCCAGAAAGGCTACGACCCGCGCTACACCGACCCGGTCGGCCGCGCGCTGTACGTACGCGGCTCGTACACGTTCTAAACAGCAAAACTGGGGACGTACCCCTGTTTAGAGGAAACTCGCTGGCTGCATCGGCGAGCGAAGTTTCCTGGAAACCAGGGTACGTCCCCTGTTTTGAGGCAACAAAAAAGGCGCCGGGAGGCGCCTTTGCGTTGGGGCGAAGCGAGCGTTACGCGGTGCCGCCGACGGTCACGCCGTCGATGCGCAGGGTCGGCTGGCCGACGCCGACCGGCACGCTCTGGCCTTCCTTGCCGCACACGCCCACGCCGGAGTCGAGCTTCATGTCGTTGCCGATCATCGACACGCGGTTCAGCACGTCCGGGCCGTTGCCGATCAAGGTGGCGCCCTTGACCGGGTAGGTGATCTTGCCGTCCTCGATCATGTAGGCTTCGCTGGCCGAGAACACGAACTTGCCGTTCGTGATGTCGACCTGGCCGCCGCCGAAGTTCACCGCGTACAGGCCGTTCTTCACGGAGGCCAGGATCTCGGCCGGGTCCTTGTCGCCGGCCAGCATGTAGGTGTTCGTCATGCGCGGCATCGGCAGGTGGGCGAACGATTCGCGGCGGGCGTTGCCCGTCACGGGCATCTTCATCAGGCGCGCGTTCAGCGTGTCCTGGATGTAGCCGCGCAGGATGCCGTCCTCGATCAGCGTGGTGCACTGCGTCGGGTTGCCTTCGTCGTCGATGTTCAGCGAACCGCGGCGGTCCTGCAGCGTGCCGTCGTCGACCACCGTCACGCCCTTCGCCGCGACGCGCTCGCCGATGCGGCCGGCGAACGTGGACGAACCCTTGCGATTGAAGTCGCCTTCCAGGCCATGGCCGATCGCTTCGTGCAGCAGGATGCCGGGCCAGCCCGGGCCCAGCACCACGGTCATCGGGCCGGCCGGGGCCGGACGCGAATCCAGGTTCACCAGCGCGCCCTTGACGGCATCCTCGGCATATTGCGTGAGCAGTTCGTCGGTGAAGTAGCCGTAGTCGTAGCGGCCGCCGCCGCCGGACGAACCCATCTCGCGCCGGCCGTTCTGCTCGACGATGACGGTCACCGACACGCGCACCAGCGGGCGGATGTCCGCCGCCAGCACGCCGTCGCTGCGCACCACCAGCACCACGTCGTATTCGCCGGCCAGGCCGGCCATCACCTGCACCACGCGCGGGTCTTTCGCGCGGGCGATCTTTTCCACGCGCTCGAGCAGTTTCACCTTCGATGCGGCATCCAGCGACACGAGCGGATCGTGCGGCAGGTACAGCGAGCGGCCGCCCTGCTGGGCGAGGCTGCCGGCCACCTTGATCTTGCCGGCGCCGGCGCGCGCGATCGTGCGCGTGGCGGCCGCCGCGTCCAGCAGGGCCGCTTCGGAAATCTCATCGGAATACGAGAACGCCGTCTTTTCGCCGGACACGGCGCGCACGCCCACGCCCTGGTCGATCGAGAAACTGCCCGTCTTGACGATGCCTTCTTCCAGGCTCCACCCTTCGTTCTTGGTGAACTGGAAGTACAGGTCGGCATAGTCGACCTTGTGCGTGAACATCGTGCCGAGCGTCTTGATCAACTTGGCTTCGTCCAGGCCGAACGGCGTCAGCAATACATCGCGTGCGACGGCCAGCGAAGAAAGGTTCGGTTCGAATGGTTTCATTTGGATTTCCCGTGCTATGACTGGCTGTCATTGTAGTGGATTCATGCCGGTGCCGCCGGCCCCGTGCCCGCTGCGCAGCGGCCGCGCCTACATGGTGCGGTGGCGCAGCGCCGGCAGCTTTTGCCGCACGCTGGCGATCAGTTCCGGGTCGATCCGCCCGCCGACGATGCCCTCGCCTTCGGGAAGGATCCCGAGCACTTCGCCCCACGGGTCGATCAGCTGGCTGTGGCCCCACGTGCGGCGCCCGTTCACGTGCGTGCCGCCCTGCGCCGACGCCAGCACGTAGCACTGGTTCTCGATGGCGCGGGCGCGCAGCAGCGTGTCCCAGTGGGCGGCCCCCGTGGTGTACGTGAACGCGGCCGGCACCACGATCAGGTCCACCGGCCCCATCGCGCGGAACAGTTCCGGGAAGCGCAGGTCGTAGCAGATCGCCATGCCCACCTTGCCCGCGCCCGCCTCCACGGTGCCGACATGCTTGCCCGGCACGATGGTGCGCGCCTCGTCATAGGACTCGCTCTCATTGGCAAAGCCGAACAGGTGGATCTTGTCGTAGCGGCCCACCTGCGCGCCGGACGGGTCGAACACCAGCGTGGTGTTGAGCACCTTGCCGGCCTCGCCGCTCTCGAGCGGCAAGGTGCCGCCGAACAGCCAGATGCCGTGCGTGCGCGCCAGCTCGGACATCGTGGCCTGGATGATGCCGCTGCCGAGCTGCTCGGCCAGCGCCACCTTGTCCGTATCGCTGCGGCCCATGACCGGCCAGTATTCGGGCAGCACCACGAGGCCGGCGCCATGGTCGACGGCGGCCTGCGCGACGAGGCGGCGGGCGGTGGCGATGTTCTCTTCCACGTCCGGCGTGGAAACCATCTGGATGGCGGCAACGAAATTGGCGTTCATGGCATCCTCATTGTGTACGGGTAGCGTTCTGCCGGGCGGGCGTGGCGACCCGGCCGGGTTCGACTGTATTACTGTCAAGCTTATTGCTGTCAAGCTTATTGCTGTCGAGCTTATTGCTGTCGAGCTTTGTGATGACGGGCGCCTTCCACGGTCCCGTCACCTGCATCTGGTACGTCAGCGCCTTCATCATCGGTTGCGACAGGAACAGCTGGGCCAGGTAACTGCCCAGCCCGATCACGGGGTTGACGGCCAGCGCATACACGAGCGGCGCGGTGCCGAAGTTCAGCTCCGGGATCACCACCACGTGCAGGTTCGTCGATTCGTTGGCGATGTCGGCCATGCCGGCCATCAGCACGGTCGCCTGCACGCCGTGCATCTTCAGGTTATCCGTTTTCACGATGCCGCGGTCGATGACGGCGTGGGCCGTGAGCCCATCGAACTGCAGCCCCTGCGAAAACACGTCGTTGAAATCGAACTTCAGCAGCCGCGGCAGCGCCTGCAGGCTCAGCACGCCCAGCAGCTTGGCCGCGCCCGGATCCTGCTTGAGGAACTGGCCTTTTTCCACGTTCATGTCGAGCTTGCCGGACAGCGTGGGAATGTGGAGCGAATACGGCAACCCCTGCCACGCGATGTCGCCGGACAGCTTGCCCTTGCCGCCTTTCACCGTGTCGGCGAAGCCGAAGCGTTCCAGCAGCTTGCCGGCGTCGTGGATCTCCAGGTTGAAATCGAGCGCGGTGTTGTGCCGCTCGTTCTGCACCTGGCTTGCTCCGCCGCGGCTGACCCAGCGGCCCGTGCCGTGCAGTGCGCCGTCGGCATTGACCAGCGCCAGCTTCGATACGCGCCATTCGCGCGACGACGTGATCAACGCATTATAGGCCTGCAATTCCAGGCTTCCCAGCGGCCGGTTGAACAGCTCGAACCGTTCGGCCACGATATCGAGCGCCGGGATTGCCGGCGAGCTGGCCGACCGTTCCAGCATGTCCTCCACGTCGCCGGCGGACGATTCGGGGATGATCAGGCTCGACAGACGGGCCGTGACCTTGCCCAGCCCGCGGCCCGTGGGCGATTCCGCCCACGTGATGTAGCCGTTGGCCTGCTTCGAGTCGATACTCGCCTGCCAGGTCCCGCCGCGGTGGGTGGCGCCCAGCACCACGCCGTCGAGCTTGCGGCTGGCCAGGATCAGCTCGTCGGCCCGCGCCGCCATCGTTTCCGGAACGATGTATTGCGCCAGGTTGATACCGCCGCTTTCGCCGGTATTGTTACTGCCATTGCCATTGCCACTGCCGCTGCCACTTTCCGCGCCGGCAATCTCGGTGCCCAGCGCCAGCCACTCGTCCACGTTCAGCGATTTCATGCTGACGTTCAGCGCCATGCCGCCGTCCGGTTCCGGCGCCGGTGTGTTGACGCCGATGCCGCCGCGCACCAGTTGCCAGGCGCCGCGCTCCTGGCCATGGCTCTGCCGCTGGCGCTGGTAGGCGGCCGCCACCACGCTGCCGATGGAAATGCGGATATCGTCGCGCGCCAGCCCCGCCTCGTTCGTGGCGGCGCCGTCGAGCACGAAATGCACGGGCAGCGCGTTGGCGGCTTCCTTTGCCAGCGGTGCCGGGAAATCCAGGCCCACGCCGGTCATCAGCGACTCGACGACGACCTTGTACTGGTGGTTGTGCGCCGTGATCAATCCGTTATAACGGGCACTGCCGCTCATGTGCCGGGCCAGCCGCTGCATCGCCGGCACCGGATACGTGCGGCGCAAGCCGTCGACCGTGACGTTGCCGCCGATGCGCACGGCAATGGTGCCGTCGGCCTGGGTACCGCCGCCCACCGTGAGCTGGCCGCCCAGCAGTGTGCCGTTCAGGCCGTTCAGGTTGACGCCATGTTCGTTGAATTCGATCTTGCCGGTGGCCAGCAGCACGGGCGGCATGTCGTTCCACAGCGTCACGTCGTTGCCCTGCAATTGCAGCGTGCCGTTGACCTTGCTCTCGCGCAGCCGGGCCAGCGGCAGGTCCAGCCTGAGGGCCAGTTTCGCGTTGCCGGTGGCCGTGGTCTGGTCGGTGAAGTGGCCGATCCAGCCCAGCACGGGGCTGTTGGCCACGTAACGCAGGTAGTCGCTCATGGTGCCGGCCGCGTTGCCGTCGATTTCCAGCACGCTGTCGTGGTGGATCAGGTCGGCGATCACCGCCTTCACGTTGGACAGGTTCACGTTGCCCGTCTTCGCCGTATCGGCGCGGATCTCCATGCGGGCCCGCTCGAACACGAAACCGCCCCGTATCTGCTCGGCCTGCGGCCACAACGGCGACTTGCCATCCGTGCCGAAGTGCCCCGGCTCGTAATTCAGCTTGCCGTCCAGGATGCGGCCGGCGATGCGGAACTCGCCCTTGTTGAAATCCGGCGTGTCCGCCGCGAACGGGAAATGCGCGAGGTTGCCGCCCAGGCGCACCGACACGTCGTGCGCGGTGCCGCCTTCGAGCGCGCCGGTGAGCCAGGCTTTCAGGTGCGGCGGCGTGGCGATGGGCAGGTAGCGGCCGATGCGGTTGATCGTGAAGCCGTCCAGCTTGCCGCGAATGTCGGCGGTGCCGGGCCCGGCCAGCTTGCCGTCGTCCTGCGCTGGCAGCAAGTGGGTGCCGGACAGCTCGCCCGTCAGGCCTTCCTGGTCGAACGCCAGCTGGCCGAGGTCGACGCGCAGCCCCTCGGCATCGCGCGACCACGACGCGTCGAGCTGCAGCTTCTTGAACGGCATCCTCGCCGTCTCGAACCAGGCCGGCATGTCGAGCACCAGGCCTGGCGCGTCGAGCACGATGCTGCCGCCGTCCGCGCGCGCATCGACCGTGCCGGACAGTTTTTCGAAACCCGGCAGAGCCGGCATGGCGGGCAGCGCCGGGATCTTGCCGTTCGTCGCCACGGCGGCGCGCGCGGCCAGTGCCGACATGCCGAGCTCGCGCAGGTCCGCCCGCACCCGCCAGGCGGCCGGGGCCGACAGTGGCCCCTGCCACTGCGCATGCAGGTTTTCCACCCGGCCGCGCGGTGCCAGGTCGGACAGCAGGCTGCGCGACGCGGCCGGCAGCGGCAGTTTCGTCGCCAGTTCGGCCAGTGCTTTCAGGTCCAGCGCCGGCGCCGTGACTTCGGTGCTCCCTGGCTTGTTCTTCGTGGAAGGCAGGGTACGCTCGGCCACGGTGGTGGGCACCAGCGTGGCGCCGTCGCGCGTGCGCAGCGTGAGTCCGGTCACGCTGGCCCGGTGGCCATAGGCGCCGAACGGCGCGTTGCGGTCGGCGCCGCGCGGCGCCTTGTCTTCGCTGAACGCGAGCCGGCCGGACAGCGCCGCCACGTCCAGCCGCGGCAAGTCGGCGCCCAGCTTGGCCACTACGTCGTGCAGCGCCAGGTCCGTCGTCACGCCCGTGAGCCGCGCGCGGTCGATGTCGAGCCAGGCGCGCACGCTGCCGCGGCCGGATTCGAGTTCATGGGGATAAGGCAGGTGCGGTTTCCAGGCGGCCAGGTCCGCGCCTTTCACCGCCGCATACAGCGTGCCGCGCCACTGCTTGACGTCGGCCGCATGCTGGGTGAAGGCGGGCTGCCGGAAGTCGGCCCGGATGTCGAGCTTGCCGCCCAGCGCGCGCGGCGGTGCGGCCGTGATGCCGAAGCGGTGCCGGCCCCAGCTGTTGTGCAGCACCACGTTCACGTCCTGCAAGGCCAGCGGCGCGGTGCCCCGCAGCGTATCGGTCCAGGCGACGCGCCCTTCGCGGATGACGATCTCGCGCTGCGCCAGCAGCCAGTCGGCGCCACGGCCGTCGTCCTTGCGGTTCGGATCGACGAGGGTGCCGGCCACGTACAGCCTGCCGTCGGCATCGCGCCGCACGTCCAGGTCCGGGCGGATCAGTTCCAGCGATTCGAAGCGCAGGTCGAACGACACCAGGCTCCACCACGACAGCGTGGCCGACACGCTGGGCAGGCGCAGCGCCTGCTGGCCGGCGCTGTCGCGCAGCACCACGTCGCCCAGGAACAGGTTCGGGCGCAGCCCCGACCAGGAAGCATAGATGCGGTCGATCGTGACGGGATTGCCGGCGGCGCTGCTCGCCATGCGTTCGATATCGTCCTTGTAGCGGTCGATATTGGGCAGCACGGCCCAGCGCAGGGCCAGGAACAGCAGCGCCAGCGCGAAATACACGACCAGCACCAGCTTGATCGTGAATCCCAGGACATGGTGGGTGGCCAGGTTGCACAGGCGGTAGGCTGTCTGAAGACGGTGCCAGCGCGCAACCAGGGGCCCCTCTCCTGCCAGCTCTTTCTCTGCCGTTTGTTCCGTCAACACACAATCCCAGGGCCAGCCGCCGAAACTGTTCCGGCGGCAAAATAAATGTCGATTCTTTACGAGGCGCCCATTCTACCCCAAGGCCCGGTTACACTAGGTTCCATAAAGCTGTTCATTACACAACGTTACGAAGTTTATTGTCCAAGGTTTTGTCGCAGTATTTCTGCCTTCCTGCGCCCATCTCTCCCCTTCTCGCTCTCTTCATGCCAAATTCCTCTTCCGTCTCCGACTCCCGCTTTTACCAGCGCTGGCTCGCGGCCGCGCCCGATCGCCAGGCCAAGATCGACGCGCTGGTGCAACAGCCGCTGGACAGTGCGGACCTCGAGGCCTTGCTGGCGGTCGAACGCGAAGGCGGCGCGCTGCCGGCAACCCGCGGCATGCGCCGCCTGCGCAACCTGCTGATCGCCGGCCTGATCCGGCGCGACCTGGAGGGGCTGGCGGACCTGAACGAAGTGGTGACGGCGGTGACGCGGCTGGCCGATTTCGCGATCCGCACCCACCTGGCGGAAGCCGACGCCGAGATGCGCGCGGCCCACGGCGTGCCCACCGGAAGCGAGTCCGGCGTGGCCCAGGAACTGATCGTGCTGGCGATGGGCAAGCAGGGTGGCTTCGAGCTGAACGTGTCGTCCGACATCGACCTGATCTTTGTTTACCCGGAAGACGGCGACACGGTGCCCACGGCGCCGGGCCAGCGGGTGCTGTCGAACCACGAGTATTTCGTGCGGCTCGGTAAAAAGCTGATCGCCGCCATTGCGGAGATCACCGAGGATGGCTTTACATTCCGGGTCGACATGGCGCTGCGCCCGAACGGCGGCTCCGGGCCGCTGGCGGCCAGCCTGGGCATGGTGGAACAGTACCTGATCGTGCAGGGCCGCGAGTGGGAACGCTATGCGTGGGTGAAGGCAAGGGCCGTGACCGGCCGGCCCGAGGATATCGCGGCGCTCGATGGGATCGTGCGGCCGTTCTGCTTCCGCCGCTACCTGGACTTCGGCGTGATCGACGCCATCCGCACGATGCACGCGCAGATCCGCGCCGAGGTGAACCGGCAGGAACGGCTGCACCCGGAGCGCAGCCACAACGTGAAACTGGGCCGCGGCGGCATCCGCGAGATCGAATTCCTGGCCCAGGTGTTCCAGCTGATCCGCGGCGGGCGCGACCCGAGCCTGCGTGACCGCTCCACGCGCGCCACGCTGCGCCAGTTGCCGGACAAGGGCCTGCTGGCGGCCGACATCGTGGAACGCCTGCTCGATTCGTACACATTCCTGCGCAACCTGGAACACCGGCTGCAGTACCTGGAGGATGCGCAGACGCATACCCTGCCGCCGAACGATGCCGACCGCGACACCGTGGCGCGCATGATGGGCCTGACCGACGCCGCCACGCTGATGGCGGCGCTGGATGGCCACCGCCGCTTCGTGGCCGAGCAGTTCGATGCGATGTTCGCCGAGAAGGCCGGCGACGACGAGATCGACCCGGCCACCAGCAACGAGTGCGCCGATCCCGACAACATCGAAGCGATCGAATCGCGCTTCGCCAGCCTGGGCTACGACAATCCATCCGCCGCGGCGCGCCGGCTGATCGCCACGTGGCAGGCGCCGCGCGTGCAATCGATGCCCGAAGCGAGCCGGCAGCTGTTCGTGGCGCTGATCAACGCCGCCCTGCCGCAGATCGCCCGGGCCGCCGAGAACAACCCGGTCGGCACGCAGGTCGGCACGCTGGGCCGGCTGCTCGACTTCCTCGAGGCGATCGCGCGGCGCTCCTCCTACCTGTCGCTGCTGACGGAATACCCGCACACGCTGGAACGCGTGATCGGCATGATGCACGCCAGCGCATGGGCCGCCACATTCCTCACGCAGCACCCGATCCTGCTGGACGAGCTGCTGGACGACCGCATCCGCAACGCCGTGTTCGATCCGCAAACGCTGGCGCAGGACCTCGATGGCCAGCTGGCCGTCTATGAAGGCGACACGGAGCGCCAGCTCGACATCCTGCGCGAAGTGCACCACGCGCAGCTGTTCCACCTGCTGGCGCAGGACCTGGCCGGCGACCTGACGGTGGAGAAGCTGGCCGATTACCTGTCCGAACTGGCGGACGTGATCGTGGCGGCCGTGGTCCAGGCCGCGTGGAAAACGGTGGCGAAGCGGCACCGGGAAGTGCCCCGCTTCGCCGTCATCGCCTATGGCAAGCTGGGCGGCAAGGAGCTGGGCTATGTCTCCGACCTGGACGTGATCTTCCTGTACGACGACGACGACCAGGAAGCGCCCGGCCTGTATGCGAAGCTGGCGCAGCGTTTCATCACCTGGATGACCACGCACACGTCCGCCGGCATCCTGTTCGACATCGACACGGCGCTGCGCCCCGATGGCGCGAGCGGCATGCTGGTGTCGTCGGTCACGGCGTTCGAGCGTTACCAGAAACAGTCGGCGTGGGTGTGGGAACACCAGGCGCTGACGCGCGCCCGCTTCGGTGCCGGCGATGCCGCGATCGGCCAGCGCTTCGAGGATATTCGCTGCGAGGTGCTGCGCCAGCCCCGCGTGACGGGCGAGGAACTGAAGCAGGAAGTGCGGGCGATGCGCCGCCGCATGCACGACGCTCACCCGAGCCGCCCTGAAAGCTTCGACCTCAAGCAGGATGCGGGCGGCATGATCGACATCGAGTTCATCGTGCAGTACCTCGTCCTCCAGCATGCCGGCCGGCACCGCGAACTGACGGCGAACCGGGGCAATATCGCGCTGCTGCGGATCTGCGCGGAGCTGGGGCTGGTCGATGCGGCACTGGCCGCCGAGGTGGGCGACGCCTACCGCGCCATGCGCAAGCTGCAGCACCAGATCCGGCTACAGGGGGGCGAGCAGTCGCGCGTGGATCCGCTGCGGGTCATGCTGCATGCCCAGAATGTGCGGCGCCTGTGGAACGATATCTTCGGCGAAGACAACACGGCCCAGTGACGCGGGAATAATCCCATTACATCGCCATACAATTCATAACAAAACTTTACGTAATTGTTGTATGTAACACGAAAGTAATAATTAACGTTAGATTATTGTTGACTAACGTTAAGGCCGCGTTGTCAGATGCAAGATCGTCCTGTGCACGTCCCGGGGCGGTTCGTGACAACTCTGGAGAAAAACCCGATGAAAGAAACAAACCTGTCCCGCTCGGTGCGGCTGATCTGCGCCGCCGGCCTGGCAAGTGCGCTGGCGATCCCGGCCCATGCCCAGCAAGCGGACCAGCCCATCCAGCGCGTGCAGATCACCGGTTCGGCGATCAAGCGCATCGATGCGGAAACCGCGGTACCCATCACCGTGGTCAAGATGGACCAGTTGAAGGCCGAAGGCATTACCACCGTGGAGCAGGTACTGTCCACCGTGGCGGCGATGCAGGCCACGCAAGGCACCAGCCAGGTCGTGGGCCTGGGCACCGGCGGCGCCTCGTTCGCCGACATGCGCGGCATCGGCGAAAACAAGACGCTGGTGCTGCTGAACGGCCGCCGCCTGGCGAACAATGCGTTCGACAGCTCGGCACCCGACCTGAACATGATCCCGTTCGCGGCGATCGAGCGCGTGGAAGTGCTGCGCGACGGCGCCTCGTCGCTGTATGGCTCCGACGCCGTGGGCGGCGTGATCAACTTCATCACGAAAAAAGACTTCACCGGCGGCGTCGTGACCGTGGGCGGCGATTCGCCGCACCACCAGGGCGGCCAGAGCCTGAACACCAATATCGGCCTGGGCTTCGGCGACCTGGACACGGATGGCTGGAACTTCTTCGCCGTGGGCGATTTCCAGAAGCAGCGCGCCATCGGCGGCCTGGACCGCGACTTCAACACGCGCTATGCCGGCGGCCTGTCGGGCAGCACGAGCCCCGCGAACTACTACCAGGAAGGCGATTCCGGCAACCCGGCCGCGCCGGACTGCACGAGCGCGCCGAACCTGGTGCCGAACGGCACCAGCTGCCGGATGACCACGTCGAGCTTCGTCGACTACGTGCCGCGCTCCGAGCGCGCCACGGGCCTGTTCAAGGGCACGCTGAAGCTGTCGAACAACCATGAACTGGGCCTGGAATACCTGATCAGCCGCAGCAAGGTGGAAAGCGCGATCGCGCCGGTACCCTACGGCGGCCTGATCATGAACCCACGGCTGGCCAACGGCGCGCTGAACCCGTATTACCCGGGCAATCCGGGCGCCATCACACGGAACATTCCGCTCGATCCGAACTTCGGCGCATCCGACCTGCCGGAAGGCGCCCAGCCCGGCTACATCAACGTGATGTGGCGTAACCTGCCGGGCGGTTCCCGCGCGGACGAAAACATCAACCGCCAGCAGCGTTTCGTCGCTTCGCTGTCCGGCAACGTGGCTGGCTGGGATTACCAGACCGCCCTGTCGTACAACGAAAACAAGGTGAAGGTGAACCTGAACGGCTACAGCAACGGCGACATCATCACGCAAGGCGTGCTCGATGGCGTGATCAACCCGTTCGGCGAGCAGAGCGCGGCCGGCATGGACCTGATCCTGGGCGCTGCGCTGAACGGCAACATCCAGAACGCCAAGGGCACCACCAAGACCTTCGACGTCAACGCCAGCCGCGAGCTGACCGACTGGTTCGGCGCCGGCCGTGCCGCCGCCCTGGCCATTGGCGGTGTGGCGAGCCGCGAGCACTTCATGCAGGCTTCGAACACCGAGTACGCCGAGAAAGTCGTGGCCAGCACGGGTATCGACCCGACGGCCTACAACGAAGGTTCGCGCAATGTGTACGCCGCGTACGCCGAGCTGAACGTGCCGCTGCTGCAGACGCTGGACGTGACGGCCGCCGTACGCTACGACAAGTACAGCGACTTCGGCAACAGCACCAATCCGAAGTTCAGCTTCCGCTGGCAGCCGGCACCGGAAGTGCTGGTGCGCGGTTCGTACTCGACGGGCTTCCGCGCGCCGTCGCTGTATGAAGTCAACGCGTCGCAGACGTACACCAACACGTCCACGCAGAACGATCCGATCAACTGCCCGAACGGCACGCCGATCCCGGGCAAGGGCTCGGCCACGAACTGCCGCGTGCAATTCCAGAAACTGCTGGGCGGTAACCAGAACCTGGATCCGGAAGAGTCGACGAACGCCACGCTGGGCATCGTCTACGAAGGCGTGAAGAACCTGACGCTGTCGGCCGACCTGTGGGCGATCAAGCTGGAACACCAGATCGACAGCCTGTCCGAGGATGACGTGTTCGCCGACGCCGTGAAATACGCGGCGCTGTACCACCGCAACGCGGCCGGCAACCTGTCGATCGACGGCTCGCAGTGCGTGACGCCGACGAACTGCGGCTATGTCGACCTGCGCACGCAGAACCTGGGCAACATCAAGACCCACGGTGTCGACCTGGCCGCCCAGTACCGCCTGCGCACCGATGCGTTCGGCACGTACAACTTCGCGCTGAACAGCACCTGGGTGCACGGCTTCAAGTACCAGACGTCGCAAGGCGGCGAATGGATCGAGCGCCTGGGCGCCTACCGCGGCACCGGCCCGGTGTTCCGCTGGCAGAACACCGCCAACGTGCGCTGGAGCCTGCGTGAACTGGGTGCCGGCCTGACCGCGAACTACAAGTCGGGCTACCTGGACGCGGACAACGCGTTCGTGGAAAACCACCGCGTGGCGTCGTACACCACGATCGACGGCTACCTGTCGTGGACGCAGCCGAAAGGCTACGCCGTCACGTTCGGCGTGCGCAACATGTTCGACCGCGACCCGCCGCTGTCCTACCAGGAAGACACCTTCCAGGCCGGCTACGACCCGCGTTTCGCTTCGGCGATCGGCCGCACGTTCTACCTGCGCGCTTCGTACAGCTTCTAAGCTCCACGCCGCATGACAAAGCCCCGCCGGCTCGCGCCGGCGGGGCTTTTTTTCGCACTTACCATGCAGAAAAACTGGGGACGTACCCCTGTTTCCAGGCAATTCTCAGCCAGAGGCACTTATGCCAAGCATATTTCTTTAAAACAGGGGTACGTCCCCAGTTTCGCCGAGAGGCAATAAAAAAGGCGCCGGGAGGCGCCTTTTTGCGGGTGCTGCGGGAGCGATTACTTCGCGTTGAACAGCGCGACGGTGGTGTCGAGCATGCGGTTCGAGAAGCCCCACTCATTGTCGTACCACGACGAGACCTTGACCAGGCGGCCGGAGACTTTCGTCAGCGTGGCGTCGAAGTTCGACGATGCCGGGTTGTGGTTGAAGTCGACGGAGACCAGCGGTTCGGTCTGGTAGGTCAGCACGCCAGCCAGCGCGCCTTCCGAAGCGGCCTTCATGATCTGGTTGACTTCTTCGACAGTCGTGTCGCGCTTGGCGATGAACGACAGGTCGACCAGCGACACGTTGATGGTCGGCACGCGGATTGCGAAACCGTCCAGCTTGCCGTTCAGTTCCGGCAGTACCAGGCCGACCGCGGCGGCGGCGCCGGTCTTGGTCGGGATCATCGACTGCGTGGCCGAACGGGCGCGGCGCAGGTCTTCGTGCATCACGTCGGTCAGCACCTGGTCGTTGGTGTACGAGTGCACGGTGGTCATCAGGCCGGTTTCCACGCCGATCGCGTCGTTCAGCGGCTTGACCAGCGGGGCCAGGCAGTTGGTGGTGCACGATGCGTTCGAGATCACGGTGTCCGACGCTTTCAGCACGCCTTCGTTGACGCCGAAGACGATCGTCGCGTCGACATCCTTGCCGCCCGGTGCGGAGATGATGACTTTCTTGGCGCCGCCCTTCAGGTGGGCCGAAGCCTTTTCCTTGGTGGTGAAGAAGCCGGTGCACTCCAGCACCACGTCCACGCCCAGCTCGCCCCATGGGATTTCAGCCGGGTTACGCTGCGCGAACACGCGGATCTTGTCGCCGTTGACGATCATGAAATCGCCGTCGACTTCCACAGTACCGTTGAACTTGCCATGGGCCGTGTCGTAGCGGGTCAGGTGCGCGTTCGATTGCGCATTGCCCAGGTCGTTGATGGCCACGATCTGGATGTCCTGCTTCTTGCCGCCTTCGTAGAAAGCGCGCAGCACGTTGCGGCCGATACGGCCATAGCCGTTGATAGCTACCTTGATCGTCATTACATGTACTCCTGTTTAAAGAAAAACGGTTTTTATTATGCAACGCCCCGCTACTTGAGCGGGGTCGTCGATATCTCTTTATGCAGCGAAGGTTATGCTTTAACTACGGCTTTTGCTTTCGCAACCACGTTTTCGACCGTGAAGCCGAAGTGCTTGAACAGCACGCTGGCCGGCGCGGATTCGCCGAACGTGTCGATACCGACCACGGCGCCTTCCAGGCCCACGTACTTGTACCAGAAGTGGGTCACGCCGGCTTCGATCGCCACGCGCGGGATACCTTTGCCCAGCACGCTGGCCTTGTAGGCGGCGTCCTGGCGGTCGAACACGTCGGTCGACGGCATCGACACCACGCGGGCCGGAATGCCTTCGCTCTTCAGCGTGGCCGCGGCGTTCACGGCCAGTTCCACTTCCGAACCGGTGGCGATCAGCACGACCTTTGCATCGGCCTCATCGGACAGGATATAGCCGCCCTTGGCGATGTCGGCGATGGCCTGTTCGGTACGCTCGTTGAACGGCAGGTTCTGGCGCGAGAAGATCAGCGTGCTCGGGCCATCCTTGCGCTTGACCGCTTCGCCCCATGCCACCATCGATTCGACGGTATCGGCCGGGCGCCAGTTGTCCAGGTTCGGGATCAGGCGCAGCGACGACACGTGCTCCACCGACTGGTGGGTCGGGCCGTCTTCGCCCAGGCCGATCGAATCGTGCGTGAACACGAAGATCGAGCGCTGCTTCATCAGCGCGGCCATACGCAGCGCGTTGCGGCTGTAGTCGGAGAACGTGAGGAACGTGGCGCCGAACGGGATGTAGCCGCCATGCAGGGCCACGCCGTTCATGATCGCGCTCATGCCGAATTCACGCACGCCATAGTTGACGTGGTTGCCCGGCTTGCCGGAACGGATGTTGGTCGACTCTTTCCAGTTCGTCAGGTTCGAGCTGGTCAGGTCGGCCGAGCCGCCCAGGAATTCCGGCAGGATCGCCGACAGCGCCTGGATCGCGTTCTGCGATGCCTTGCGGGTGGCGATGGTTTCCTTCTTCTCGACGGTGGCGGCGATCGCGGCCTTCAGCGTCTCGTCGAAATTGGCCGGCAGGTCGCCGTTCATGCGGCGCTTCAGTTCCGCGGCTTCAGCCGGGAAGGCGGCGGCATACGCGTCGAACTTGGTGTTCCATTCGGTTTCGTACGAAGCGCCCTTGTCCTTGAAGTTCCACGCGGTGTTGACTTCTTCCGGCACGATGAACGGCTCGTGGCCCCAGCTGATGTATTCGCGGACGGCGGCGATTTCCTTGTCGCCCAGCGCGGCGCCGTGCACCTTGTCGCCACCCTGCAGGTTCGGCGAACCCTTGCCGATGATCGTCTTGCAGCAGATCAGCGTGGGCTTGTCGGCCTTCTTGGCAGCTTCGATGGCGGCATCCACGGCGGTCACGTCGTGGCCGTCCACGTCGCGGATCACGTTCCAGCCGTAGGCTTCGAAGCGCTTCGGCGTGTCGTCGGTGAACCAGCCTTCGACTTTGCCGTCGATGGAGATGCCGTTGTCGTCGTACAGCGCGATCAGCTTGCGCAGACCCAGCGTGCCGGCCAGCGAGCACACTTCGTGCGAGATGCCTTCCATCAGGCAGCCGTCGCCGACGAAGGCATACGTGTAGTGATCGACCACGTCGTGGCCCGGCTTGTTGAATTCGTTCGCCAGCAGCCACTCGGCCAGCGCCATGCCGACCGCGTTGGCCAGGCCCTGGCCCAGCGGGCCCGTGGTGGTTTCCACGCCCGGCGTGATGTCCACTTCCGGGTGGCCCGGCGTCTTCGAATGCAACTGGCGGAAGCCGCGGATGTCGTCCATCGACACGTCGTAGCCGGACAGGTGCAGCAGCGCGTAGTGCAGCATCGAGCCGTGGCCATTGGAGAGCAGGAAGCGGTCGCGGTTGACCCAGTCCGGATTGGCCGGGTTGTGGCGGTGGTGGCCGCTCCACAGCGCGACGGCGATCTCGGCCATGCCCATCGGCATGCCTGGGTGGCCGGAGTTGGCTTTCTGGACGGCGTCCATCGCCAGCGCGCGGATCGCGTTGGCCATCTGGGTGTGGGGAAGCTTAGCGTTCATATCAGTTGGTGCGGGAGGTTGGGGATTCCGGGGGCTGCAAGCCGTCTCGAGCAGGTGCGTGCCTCACTACCGAACTGACACCATGCTGAAACCGCCTTGGCTGCGTAGCCCGCTATTTTACCAGAGGCCGGCGCGGCCGCTTAAAATCAGTGCATTTTGGACTTATATAGATCACGATGCCACGCTTTTACATCGACGCCCCCCTCGCGGCCGGCCAGTTGCTCGACCTGCCCGCCGAGGTCGCCCACCACATCCACGTCGTGCGGCTGGCGCCGGGCGACACGCTGACGCTGTTCAACGGCACCGGCGGCCAATACGAGGCGGTCCTGACCGAGGTCGGCAAGAAGCGGGCAACGGCCGAGCTGGGCGCGTTCGAGCCGCGCGACATCGAGCTGCCTTACGCCGTGACCCTGGCGCAGGGCCTGCCCGAAGGCACGAAGATGGACTGGATCGTGGAAAAGGCCGTGGAGCTGGGCGTGACGTCCGTGCAACCGCTGGCCGCGCGGCGCTGCGTGGTGCGCCTGTCCGCCGAGCGGGCCGTCAAGAAACTGGAACACTGGCGCGGTATCGTCGTGGCCGCGTCCGAACAGAGCGGTCGCAACCGGCTGGCCACCGTGGCCGAACCGGCCGAGTTCCGCGACTGGATCGGCACGCCGGACGGCAGCGGGCCGCGGTTGCTGCTGTCGCCACGGGGGACATCGTCGCTGGTGGACTGGGCGCGCGCCAGTGGCCCGCAGGCAGTGACGATCATGGTGGGGCCGGAAGGCGGTTTTACCGACGAGGAAGAAGATGCGGCCGTGCGTGCCGGGGCCGTGATGGTGACGATGGGGCCGCGCGTGCTGCGCACGGAAACGGCGGCGCTGGCCGCGGTGGCGATGCTGGGCGGGGTGTGGGCTTAACCACCAGAAAAACTGGGGACGTACCCCTGTTTCCGGGCAAGATCCAGCGGTGCCGCTGATGAGCTGTTCAACGCGCGGTTTCCATTGGCACGGAGGTGCGTACCCTGTTTCGTGTTTTCGTGTTTTACGACATCGTCCCCACGCCGGAACAATTGAACCGCATTTGGGGCATATATAAAAAAACGCCGGCTTGCGCCGGCGTTTTTCATGACAACGTCAACCGATCAGAAGCGGTGGTTGTATTCCACGCCCAGGCGCACTGCGCGCGGCTCGGTGTAGCTGATCACACGGCCGTAGGTCGGCAGCACGTCCGTGGTGTAGTCCACGTTCTGCGTCTCGCTGATGGTTTGCGCGGTCTGCTTGTTGAACACGTTGAACACGTCCAGCTTCACGGTCAAGCCCTTGAGGAAGGCTGGACGGTACATCAGGTTCGCATCCAGGCGGATATCCCAAGGCAGCTTGCCGGACGTGCCGCGCGGCGTTTCCTTGCCGTCGCAGTAGAAGTACACGGAACCGTAGTCGTAGTCGCCATCGATGTCGGGCGCCTGGCCGAAGCAGCTGCGCGGACGGCCGGAAGCCGCCAGGAAGTTGCCGCCCACCAGCCATTCAGGCGTCACCTCGTAGTAGCCGAACGCCTTGATCTGGTGCTTGCGGTGGTTCGGCAGCAGGCCGTACGAATTCACCATCAGCTCAGGCGTGTCCCAGGTCGAGGTCGCGGCCACGTCGGTCTGCGCGTTGTCCGAACGGGTCTGGCCTTCCGTGTTGCCACGGCTGCGCGACCACGTATAGTTGATCCGGCCATACCAGCCGTTGCTGAACGGATGCTCGGCGAACAGGTCCATGGCCACGTAGGTGCGCTTGGCTTTTTCAAAGCCCAGCTCGGCCGCCGTCAGGTTGACCGTTTCGTACTTCTGGCCGTCGCCGGCGAAGTCGATCAGGAACGTGTTGTCGCGACCCGGATTGAACGAAGCGCAACCGTACGACAGGCCCGACGAATCGATGCCGTGCGCGTCTGCCCAGGCAACGAACGGACGTGCATCGCACTGGTCGTCGATCGTGGCCTTCAGGTCGCGATAGGTTCCCCTCGCGCCCACCGTCAGCGCAGGCGTGATGACCTGCTCGAAGCCCAGCGTGATTTCATCCTGGTAGGTCGGCTTCATGCCCTTTGCCGCCACCGAGTTGATGTCCTTTTCCTGGCCCAGCTCGTTGTTGGTCGAGTAGACGCCGGAAATCGGGTTCAGGCCGGTCGGCAGGCCGTACTGGTCGGTGCCGCTGTAGGTGAACTGCTGGCGTGTGAACGTGGAGCGGCTGGCGCCACGCACGGCCAGGTGGGTCGGGATCTGCAGCGCATAACGGCCGGCGCTACCGAACACTTTCAGCGAAGCGTCACCCTTCACGTCCCACGACGCGTTCAGGCGCGGCGAAACGATGTCCTTCGGCTCGAGGAACACCTGGCCGTCGCCGTTCAGGTTCTGGAAGCCTTCCTTGCGCAGGCCGAGGGTCACCAGGACGTCCTTCGTGACCTGCCAGCGGTCTTCCAGGTACTGCGCATCCTGTTTCGACGCGGCGCTGGTGCGCGAGTCGAAGATGGTCTGCGTCACGTAGTAGCCCTGGGTGCCCAGGCCGCCGCCGCTGGCGACGGCCACGCGGGTGCCGCCGAAGTTCAGCAGCGAATTCGGGTTGGCCGTGCGCTGGTACGTCCACAGGCCGCCGCCGCCGTACACTTCGCCGGCGTTGGCCGAAGTCAGCGTGTTGTTGTCGACACCGAAGCGCAGCGTGTGATCGCCCAGCTTGTACTCCAGGTCCAGACGCTTCGAGCGGATACGGCTCTCGGATTCGCCGGCAGCCACGAAACCGCTCAGAACCTGCGGGCTGGAATAGTTCAGGCCCGGGTAGCGCGTGTTGCTGGACGAGCTCACCTGGAACAGGTCGCCGGGCACGGTGCCCACGGAATTGTACTTGGCGTAGTTCGGGGTCTTCGATTCGCCATACAGTGCGGACACCGTCAGGTTGTCGCCGATATTGCCCACGTAGCGCAGCACCTTGACGTCGCCACCCACGGAAGGCGTGAAGTCTTCGTTGTTCTTGTAGCTTTGCGAGCCGGTCAAAGCGCCACGCGTGTTGGTCGCATAGTCGTAGCCGTAGAGCGACCGGTCGGTCTTCGCTTCGTCGCCGATGAACGTGGCCTCGATGCGATGGTTGTCGGTGATGTTCCAGTCGAACTTGGCCAGGTAGCGGGTGGTCGTGTCGCGGTCCGATTCCCAGCCCAGCGTGTTCAGGTTGGACGCGGTGCGGATACCAAGCACGAAATCATCTTCGTACTTGCGCTGCTCGACGGCGGCAAACACGAACAGCTTGTCCTGGATGATCGGGCCACCCGCGTAGACACCGTAGATCTTCTCGGTGCGCTCGCGGTTGCTGAAGCGCCGGTACAGCGTGCCGTCGGTAGCGGCATTGCGCTCCGCACCGGTATTGCCGTAGTAAAGGTCCTTGTAGCTGGCGCGCCAGCTCTTCGGCTCGATGCTGGCCTGGCCGCCCACTTCCCACGTGTTGCTACCGCTCTTGGTGGTGATGTTGACCACGCCGCCGACCGAACGGCCGAACTCGGCACCGAAGCCGCCGGTCAGCACCTGCGCCTGGGCGATGGCACCGAACGGCAGCTCGGATGCACCCAGCTGCGTCAGCGGGTTGGTGACGGGGAAACCGTTGATGTAGTAGGCGTTTTCCGAAGCGCCGCCGCCGCCGAACGAAGCGCCCGCGGCATAGCGGGAGTCGGCACGGGTGGTGTTCGGGGCCAGCTGGATGATCGATGCCACGCTTGGCTGGATCGGCAGGCGGGCCAGTTCCTTGGCAGTGAAGGTGGCGCCGTTGTTCGACGTGGACACGTCGATGCGGCTGCGGCGGCCCGTCACTTGCACGGCCTGGATACCGCCGGTAGCAAAGGCGGCTTCGGTACCCTGGCCAGCCAGGACTTCGAGCTGTGTGGTGCCGACGCTGGTGCCGCCTTTTTGCAGCGTGACGGTGTAGTTACCGATCGGCAGGCTGGTGACGCGGAAGTTGCCGCTGGCATCGACCGGAGCGGTACGGCTGGCGTTGGTGTCGGTGTTCTTCAGCAGGACGGAATCGCCGCTACCAGGAGTGACGTTACCAAATACAACACCTGCGGCGTTCGACTGTGCCATGACCGCCGGTGCAACCGCCATCGACAGTGCGCCTGCCGTAAACGCTACCTGCAGCGCACGGGCCAGAACAGTTTTTCTCAACATTTTTGTATTTCCTCATTTAGTAAGCTTGTTCGGTAGAAAAGCTTAGGCGAAACCGTCTTGGCGGATCCGCCAGCACCGGTACAGCTCTGTTTATATGTCCCAACAATTCCTGCCGAATCGCCTTTTGGACGACTCCACCAAACACTCATTGATCATCGTCAATTGCGGTTCGATAGCAAATCTGACCACACCGTCAATTCGCGTGTCAATTGGGAAAGTTTTTTTTGCGGCTCAGATACAACAGTTGTCCGACAATCGATACGGAAAAGAGCAGATATGGTGCGGTTCCTGTCTGTTATGGGGCATGCACCAGGATGGACTTCCGTGCGAACTGACTCGCTTGGCCGGTCCGGGTACAATGGAAGGTTTCCGTGCGCCACCCTGCCGGGTCCGCGCCTCGCAGCCTTCTTGAAAAATTGCCATGCTCCGTTTAAATGAAATCAAACTGCCTCTGAACCACGAAGAATCAGCGCTGAAGGAAGCAATCCTGGAAAGACTGGGCATTCCCGCGGAAGCCCTGCTGCAATTCACCGTGCACAAGCGCAGCTACGATGCGCGCAAGAAGGCGCATATCGTGCTGATTTATTCGGTGGACCTAGAAACCACGGACGATGCCGGCGTCCTGGCCCGCAACGCGCGCGATGTGCACCTGATGCCGTCGCCGGACATGGCGTACAAATTCGTTGCCCACGGCGTGAACCGCGATGGCCGCCAGCCGCGCCCGGTCGTGATCGGCATGGGCCCGTGCGGCCTGTTCGCCGCGCTGGTCCTGGCGCAGATGGGCCTGAACCCGATCGTGCTGGAGCGTGGCAAGACGGTGCGCGAGCGCACGAAGGACACGTTCGGCTTCTGGCGCAAGCGCGCGCTGAACCCGGAATCGAATGTGCAGTACGGCGAAGGCGGCGCCGGCACGTTCTCGGACGGCAAGCTGTACAGCCAGATCAAGGACCCGCGCCACCTGGGCCGCAAGGTGCTGACCGAGTTCGTGAAGGCGGGCGCGCCGGAAGAGATCATGTATGTCAGCAAGCCGCACATCGGCACCTTCCGCCTCGTGAAGATGGTGGAAGCGATGCGCGAGGAAATCGTCGCGCTGGGCGGCGAGATCCGCTTCGAGCAGCGCGTGGTGGACTTCGACATCGAGGAAAAGAACGGCGTGCGCCAGGTGCGCGGCCTGCAACTGGCCACCGGCGAGCGCATCGCCACGAACCACGTGGTGCTGGCGATCGGCCACAGCGCACGCGACACGTTCTACACGCTGTACGAGCGCGGCGTGTACGTGGAAGCCAAGCCGTTCTCCATCGGCTTCCGGGTGGAGCACCCGCAATCGCTGATCGACACGTGCCGTTTCGGCCCGAACGCCGGCCATCCGATCCTGGGCGCGGCCGACTACAAGCTCGTGCACCATGCGAAGAATGGCCGCGCCGTGTACAGCTTCTGCATGTGCCCGGGCGGCACGGTGGTGGCGGCGGCTTCCGAACCGGGCCGCGTGGTCACCAACGGCATGAGCCAGTATTCGCGCGCCGAGCGCAATGCCAACAGCGCGATCGTGGTGTCCATCAGCCCGGACGACTACCCGGGCGGCCCGCTGGCCGGCATCGAATTCCAGCGCAGGCTGGAGGAAGCCGCGTTCCGCCTGGGTGGCGAGGACTACAACGCGCCGGGCCAGCTGATGGGCGATTTCGTGGCGGGCCGTCCGTCCACCGAATTCGGCGCCGTCGTCCCCTCCTACAAGCCCGGCGTGCACCTGACCGACCTGGCGACGATCCTGCCGGATTACGCCACCGAGGCGCTGCGCGAAGCCTTCCCGGCGTTCGACCGCCAGGTGCGCGGCTACTTCAAGCACGACGCGGTGCTCACTGGCCTGGAGACGCGCACGTCGTCGCCGATCCGCATCAAGCGGCGCGACGACGATTTGCAGAGCCTGAACACGCGCGGCCTGTTCCCCGCCGGTGAAGGCGCCGGCTACGCGGGCGGCATCCTGTCGGCCGGCGTGGATGGCATCAAGGTGGCCGAAGCCGTGGCGCTGTCGATGGCGGACGCCGACCACGCCTGAGCGCGGCACGAAAAACAGGGGACGTACCCCTGTTTCCAGGCAAGTTTTTCGGAGATGCGTACCGACCGTACGGGTGCAGAATGCTTTCCCATAAACAGGGGTCCGTCCCCTGTTTTGCTTCATGGTATGGCTATAGCCAGCGGGCTTTCTTGAACCGGCGATACAGGTAGAAGCACACCGAGAACATCGCCACCAATGCCAGCGGATAGCCGTACTTCGATTTCAGTTCGGGCATGAACGTGAAGTTCATGCCCCAGATGCCCGCGAATGCCGTAAGTACCCCGAAGATCGCGGCCCATGCCGCGAGGCGCTTGTTCACTTCTCCCTCATCGAGCGCAATCATCGACAGGTTTACCTGGATCGCCGTGGCGATCGTGTCGCGGATCGCGTCGAGGATCGCCGCGATGCGGGCCAGGTGGTCGTGCACGTCGCGGAAGTATTCCTGGCTGGTCGCGCACACGGCCGGCACGCGGCCGCCGTGCAGCTTGCCGACCGCATCGAGCAGCGGTGCCACGGCATGGCGCAACGTCATCACCTTGCGTTTCAGGTCGTACAGGCGCTCGATATTGTCGCGCTGCGAGGTGCCCGTGAAGATGCGTTCCTCGATCTGCTCCAGCTCGGATTCGAACGCGTCGACCAGCGGGAAATAGCGGTCGACCACCGCATCCATCAGCGCATACAGCACGAAACCGGCACCATGGCGCAGCAGGTGCGGCTCGCGTTCGGCGCGGGCGCGCACGTCCATCAGGTCGTGGCTGCTGTTCTGGCGCGACGACAGCACATAGTTGTGGCCGACGAAGATGTCGATCTCGCCGACGATAAGCTCCTCCCCTTGCGGCTCGACCGTTTTCACCACGACGAACAGCGAATCGCCGTACTCCTCGATCTTGGGGCGCTGGTGGCCGCGCTGCGCATCCTCGACGGCCAGTTCGTGCAGGCCGAATTCGTGCTGCATCTCGGCCAGTTCGGACGGCGTGGCGTCGCGCATGGCTACCCAGACGAACGCATCGTCGCGCGCGATGTAGTTGCCGATGTCGGCCACCGGCAGGTCGGCCAGCTTGCGGCCGTCGTGGTAGGCGACGCAGTTGATCAGCATGGGTATTCCAAAACAAGCTCCCGGTTGTGACACCGGGAGCTTACCTGAAAACCGCTTACTGCCGAGCTCGGATCAACTGGTTTCGCACCGACTGCAAATCAGGCAATCGGGGAAGGGAATGCCGGTCAATCCTCCTTCGCCCCATCGATCCCCAGCTCGGCGATCTTGCGGGTGATGGTGTTGCGCCCGATCCCCAGGCGCACGGCGGCGTCGTTCTTGCGCCCGTGCGTGTATTTGAGGGCAGTACGGATCAAGGCGGATTCGAACTGCCGGCCCAGCACGTCCATCACATCCTGCTGGCCGTCGGACAGCATCGTGGCCGCCTGCAGTTCCAGCAGCGACAGCCAGCCATCCGGGCCCGGTGCGGCGGGTGCGCCGGCGGAGGCGAACGACACGCTGTGCGCCACATGCGGCGACACCGGCACCGGCAGCTCGGGCGCGGCCTGCATGGCGCCCTGCCCTTCGGACAGTTCCAGCGGCAGGTCCTTCACTTCCACCGTCTGGCCGGGCGCCATCACGGTGATCCAGTTGCACAGGTTTTCCAGCTGGCGCACGTTGCCCGGCAAGTCGAGGCTTTGCAGGAACATGAGCGCCGCGTCACTCATGCGCTTGGCTTCCACGCCGAGCTGCCTTGCGCTCTGCACCAGGAAGTGGCGCACCAGGATGGGGATGTCCTCGCGGCGCTCCCGCAAACTGGGCAGCCGCAGCCGGATCACGTTCAGGCGGTGGAACAAATCTTCGCGGAACAGGCCGTCGCGCACGCGCTGCTCCAGGTTCTGGTGCGTGGCCGTGATCACGCGCACGTTGGCCTTCAGCGGCTGGTGCCCGCCGACGCGGTAGAAATGCCCGTCGGACAGCACGCGCAGCAGGCGCGTCTGCAGGTCGAACGGCATGTCGCCGATCTCGTCGAGGAACAGCGTGCCGTTCTCGGCCTGCTCGAAGCGGCCGCGCCGCGTGGTCTGCGCGCCGGTGAATGCACCCCGTTCGTGGCCGAACAGTTCCGATTCCAGCAGATCCTTCGGGATCGCGGCGGTATTGAGCGCAATGAACGGCTGCGCCGCGCGTGGGCTGTGCTTGTGCAGCGCCCGCGCCACGAGCTCCTTGCCGGAACCGGATTCGCCGGTGATCAGCACCGTCACATTCGATTGCGACAGGCGGCCGATGGCGCGGAACACCTCCTGCATCGCCGGCGCCTGGCCGAGGATCTCGGGCGTGTCGGCGGGGCCGGATTCCACGCTGGCTTCGCGCAGGCTCTCGTCCAGCGCGCGGCGGATCAGTTCGACGGCCTTGTCGATGTCGAACGGTTTCGCGAGGTATTCGAAGGCACCGCCCTGGAAAGCCGCCACGGCCGAATCCAGGTCGGAGAACGCGGTGATGATGATGACGGGCAGGCCCGGCAGCCGCGACTTCACCAGCGACAGCAGGTCGAGCCCGGAGTCGCCCGGCATGCGGATATCGGACACGAGCACCTGCGGTGTCTCGTATTCCAGCGCGGCGATCGCGTCGCGCGCATTGGCAAAACTCTTCGTGGCGAGGTTTTCCCGCGCTAGTGCTTTTTCCAGTACCCAGCGGATCGATTCGTCGTCATCGACAATCCAGATTGGCTTCATATGTAATGTGCTTCCCGCAATTTGGATTCATCAGGGACTTCAGCCACATGCCCCCCGGCTTATGGCAGGGGCAGCAGGATGCGGAAGTCCGTAAAGCCGGGCCTGCTTTCGCATTCGATGACGCCCATGTGCTGGTGCACGAAGGTTTGCGCCAACGTCAAACCCAGGCCGCTGCCGCCATCCCTTCCCGATACGAGCGGGTAGAAGATGCGGTCGCGGATCTGGGGCGGAATGCCCGGTCCGTTATCGATGATATGCAAATCTAATGCCAGGTTATAACGCACCTTGGCCAGCGTCACCTGGCGGGCCACGCGCGTCTTGAACGTGAGTTGCGCATCGCCCGTTTCGATGCGGTCGGCGAGTGCCTGCGCCGCGTTGTGGGCGATGTTCAGCACGGTCTGGATCAGCTGTTCCTTGTCGCCGCGGAACTCGGGCAGCGATGCATCGTAGTCGCGCACGATCGCCAGGCCGGCGGGGAATTCGGCCAGCATCAGGCTGCGCACGCGCTCCAGCACTTCGTGGATGTTCACGTCGCCCACGATATGGGGGCGGCGGTGCGGCGCGAGCAGGCGGTCGACGAGCGTCTGCAGCCGATCCGCTTCCTTGATGATCACCTGCGTGTATTCGCGCAGCTCCTGCAGGTGCAATGGCGGCAATTCCATTTCCAGCAACTGGGCCGCGCCGCGGATGCCGCCCAGCGGATTCTTGATTTCATGGGCCAGGTTGCGGATCAGCTCCTTGTTCACCTGGCTCTGGTCGAGCAACCGCTCTTCGCGGTCCAGCTTCATCTGCTGCACCGTTTCGCGCAATTCCAGCAGCACGCTGCCGTCCGGCTCATCCATCGCGCTGGCGATCGCATGCACGTGCAGCGGTTCGCGCCCTGGGCGCTCCAGGGTCAGCTCCTGCCGCAGGTCGGAAAACTTGTGGGCGCGCGCCTGCGCGATCACATGTTCCAGTTCGACGGGATGGGAAAACAGGTCGCACAGCCGCTGGCGGGACAATGCCTTCAGCGAGCTTTCCAGCATGTTCTCGGCCGCGGCGTTGGCAAAGGCGATGCGGCCATCGGCATCGACGATCACGACCGCCGAGGCGAGCAGGTCGAGCCCCGCGAGCGTGTGGGAACGCGGGATGGCGCCCGCCGCCGCAGCCGCGGCACGGGCGATATTGGTCACAATTTTCATCGTATGTTGGCGATCTCGCGCTGTAGCGCTTGCACGTTCTGTTCCGAGCGGGCGATGGCGTCGCGCAGGCTGGCCACCCGCTCCTGGTACTTGGCGTAGTTGCGCTCGTCGCCGCGCCGTTCCGGCTCGCCGTTGTTGTACTCACGGCGCAACTCGCCCAGCTTTTGCGTTTCGGCGGTCAGTTCGTCGGTCAGGATCTGGCGGCGGTCGGCATCGCGGGCTTTCTGTTCGGCCGAGCCCACGCGTGGAAAGCCGGACGCACCCGCGACCGGGCTGGCGGCACGCGGCACCGTGGCGGTGGACGGCCCGGTTGCCGGCGAGCGTGGCCTTGCGGCCTCCCGTGGCGGCGCTGGAATGGCCGCGTTCGGCAAATCCAGCAGCACGCAAGCCTTGCCGCGGATCTGGCGGTCCGTGTATTCCTTGCGCCCTTCGGCATCCGTGCAGCGGTAAATCTGCGCCGAAGCGCCGGCGGCGGCCATAAGCAGAACCAGTAACAACGAGCAGCGTGCGATCATGCCCCGACTATACAACAACCGAAAAAAAACGCGGGGATGGCTCGAAGCCCTCCCCGCGCTGATATGGCTACCGGGTTTCAACTTCCGGCAGCGTCGCCATTACAGCGAGTAGTACATGTCGAATTCGACCGGGTGCGTCGTCTGGCGCATGCGGGTCACTTCCGTCATCTTCAGTTCGATGTAGGCATCGATCATCGAATCGGTGAACACGCCGCCGCGGGTCAGGAACTCGCGGTCCTTGTTCAGGTGATCCAGCGCTTCTTCCAGCGATGCGCAGACGGTCGGGATCAGCGCGTCTTCTTCCGGCGGCAGGTGGTACAGGTCTTTCGACGCTGCTTCGCCCGGGTGGATCTTGTTCTGCACACCGTCCAGGCCGGCCATCATCAGCGCGGCGAAGCACAGGTACGGGTTCGCCAGCGGATCCGGGAAGCGCGTCTCGATGCGGCGGCCTTTCGGGTTCGCTACGTGCGGGATGCGGATCGATGCGGAGCGGTTGCGTGCCGAGTAGGCCAGCTTCACCGGTGCTTCGTAGCCAGGCACCAGGCGCTTGTACGAGTTGGTGCCCGGGTTGGTGATCGCGTTCAGCGCCTTGGCGTGCTTGATGATGCCGCCGATGTAGTACAGCGCGAAGTCGGACAGGCCGGCATAGCCGTCGCCGGCGAACAGGTTCTTGCCGTCTTTCCAGATCGACTGGTGCACGTGCATGCCCGAGCCGTTGTCGCCCACGACAGGCTTCGGCATGAAGGTGGCGGTCTTGCCGTAGCTGTGCGCCACGTTCCAGATCACGTACTTCATGTTCTGCGTCCAGTCGGCGCGCTCGACCAGGGTCGAGAAGCGGGTGCCGATTTCATTCTGGCCGGCGCCGGCCACTTCGTGGTGGTGCACTTCGACCGGGATGCCCATCGATTCGAGGATCAGGCACATTTCCGAACGCATGTCCTGGAACGAATCCACCGGCGGGACCGGGAAGTAGCCGCCCTTGACGGTCGGACGGTGGCCGCTGTTACCGCCTTCGATGTCCTTGTCGGTCGACCACGATGCTTCGTCGGAGTCGATCTTGACCGATGCGCCGGACATGTCGATCTTCCACTTCACGGAGTCGAAGATGAAGAATTCCGGTTCCGGACCGAAGTAGGCGGTGTCGCCCAGGCCGGACGATTTCAGGTAGGCTTCGGCGCGCTTGGCGATCGAACGCGGGTCGCGGTCGTAGCCCTTGCCGTCCGACGGTTCGATCACGTCGCACTGCATGAACAGCGTGGTTTCTTCGAAGAACGGATCGATGTTGGCGGTGCTCGGGTCCGGCATCAGGATCATGTCGGATGCTTCGATGCCTTTCCAGCCTGCAATGGAAGAACCGTCGAAGGCGTGGCCGCTTTCGAACTTGTCGATATCGAAGTGGGACACAGGCACGGTCACGTGCTGCTCTTTACCACGGGTATCGGCGAAACGGAAGTCGATGAACTTGACTTCGTTGTCTTTAACCAATTGCAGGACTTCTTCGGCGGTACGTGCCATTACTCATCTCCTAAGTGAAAAGGGCTGCCGTCACATTGTGCGGCGGTAACTCGGGTACTGTAATGCATGAAGCGTGCCAGCGTAAAGCTTCTATGGATATGCAGCGAGTTACATTGATCTTGCTCCCTACGGAAACTAAAATCATCCGTACGGAAACACAGGGCGAAATGCACCAACTTTGCGCATCGAGGGCTTCGCCCATTTTTGGTGCGTGCCGGTCATTTTGCACCAGTTTCGCGCACTGCGCCCCAAAATGTGGCACGAATGTCCAGGCGGAATGTTTGCCGGTTTTCATGCCGTCGACGATAGAGTCAAATCCACAGGAATTAACGTCAAATGAGCACCAACGACATTCTCGAGCGCGCCCGCGAGCGCGGCCAGGGCCTGCCCTATGCTGGAGCGGTCACGCCCCAGGAAGCGCATGAACTTCTCCAGGGCAACCCGACCGTGCGCCTCATCGACGTGCGCACCAACGCCGAACGCGACTGGGTGGGCCGCGTGGCCATCACCGACGCCCAGCACGGCGCCGTGCAGTGGAGCACGTATCCGGGCGGTGTGCCGAATCCGGAGTTCGTGCAGCAGCTCTCCCGTGTGGCCGGCAAGGACGATGTGCTGCTTTTCCTGTGCCGCTCGGGCGTGCGCTCCCGGCATGCGGCGAAACTTGCCACCGAGAACGGCTACGTCAACAGCTTCGATATCCTGGAGGGGTTCGAGGGAGACAAGGATGCCGAGGGGCACCGCAAGACCGTGGGCGGGTGGTGCAAGGCAGGGTTGCCCTGGCTGGGCGCCTGAACTCCGGCGCATTCAAATGTTGCCTGAAAAATGGGGACGTACCCCATTTTTCAGGCAACTTTGCTGGTGGTTACAGCGCGTAGGTCAGCCGCGCGTAGACGAACCGGCCGGAGCGGCCGAAGGGCGAGTAGTTCGTGAACGGGGCGTTGCCGGTGGTGTTCAGCGCGGCGGGATAAGCGTCCGGGTACTGGTCGAACAGGTTTTCCGCGCCCAATGCCAGCGACAGCGCGTCGTTGATCTTCCAGCGCCCTTCCAGGTCCACCAGCGTTTTCGCGGACATCGTGTGGTCCAGCGCCGGCGTCGTGCCCGGTGTCAGCACCTTGCCGTAGCGTGTCGCCCGAAGGGTGGCGCCCCAGGGGCCCAGGTTCCACGTGCCGCTGGCGGTGAACTTGGTTTTCGGCGTGCCCTGCTCGAACGTGAGCACGTTGACGCGGTCGAACAGCACCGGTGCCGGCGACAGCGCGGCCAGTTCGGCCGTCTGCGGCACCTTGTCCACGTCCGTATCCGTGTAGTTGCCGGCCAGCGTCAGGTCGAAGCGGCCCGCGCTGCCCAGGTTCCACGGGTAGTTCAGCACCACGTCCACGCCTTTCGTCGTGGTGTCGACGCCGTTGATGAAGAAGCGGCCGCCGGCCACGCCGGGGAAGCCGTTCGCGACCAGGTAGTTGCGCACGTTCGCCTGCGTGAGGTTTTCCGAGAGCACGATGCGGTTGCGGATGTCGATGTGGAACGCGTCCACCGTCAGGCTGCCGCGGCCCAGCTTGGTGACCGCGCCCAGCGAGAAGTTCGTGGATTTTTCGGCGTCCAGCGGCTTCGCGCCCAGCGCCACGGCGGCCGGGTCGTTCGGCTTGAACGTGGTCAGGTCGAACGGCACGCCGTTGATGAAGTTGGTCGAGGTGGACGTGAAGAATTGCTGCTGCATCGATGGTGCGCGGAAGCCGTTCTGCACCGAGCCACGCAGTGCGAAGGCCGGGGTGAAGTCGTAGCGGCCGGCCAGCTTGCCGGACCAGTTGCTGCCGAAGTCCGAATAGTGCTCGCCGCGCACGGCGAACGATGCCAGCAGAGACGGCAGGACCGTCGCCTCGAAGTCGGCGAACACGCTGTATGCGGTGCGGTGGCTGTCCGATTCATCGGTGGGCCGGAAGCCGGGGAATACCTGCGAGCCCGAAGCGGTGGGCAGGCCGCTCGGCAGCAGCACGCCGCCGTTGCGGTACGAATCCGGCTCGCCCGCCTCCAGCTTGTACCCTTCCCTGCGCGCCTCGGCGCCGAGCGCCACGTTCAGCGGCGAAGCCAGGCCCACGTCGAACTGGCGCACCCCCGACAGGTTGTAGGTCAGCTGGTCATACGAAAAGCCGCCGGCCTCGAACTCGGTCTTGCTGGCCGCGCCCAGCGAGCGGTTCAGCGTGTTCTGGATCGTGAAATCCATCTTGTTCTTGCCGTAGCTGAACGAGGAGTCCATGTCCCAGCCATCGATGGTCCACGTGAAGCCCGCCGCGGCCGAGAAGTCGTCGACGTCCGGCGCGATGATCGGCAGGAAGCCGTCCGGATAGATCGCGATCGTATTGTTTTCCTGCAGCGCACGGCGGAAGAAGCCGCCCGACTCCGCTTCGCGTTTCTGGTAGCTCGCCCAACCATACCATTTCAGGCTGTCGCTGACCGAGCCGCCGGCGTTGGCGAACACGGTCGACTGCTTCATTTCAGGCTCGCCGTACCACGCGTTGAAGCGGTTGATCGTTGCCTCGCGGGGATCGAAGCCGCCATTGACAAGCGGGTACTGCTGGCGCGTGTCGTAGCCGCTGCGCTCCGTGTGCTCCTGGTCCTTGTACTCGGCCGCGATCGTGAGATAGCCGGTTTCGCCCAATGCCAGGCCTTTCCACAGGCTGACGGTGGCGACGCCGCCATCGCGCCGCTCCCGATCGGCCTGGGTTCCCCAGTTCGCGCCGGCCACCGGCGGCGTGACCGCGAACTCGTATTCCGTGATGCGCTTGCCGTAGCTGACGGTCGCTTCGCCGCCGCTCCTGTCGGTGCGCAGCCGGATGTTGACGACGCCGGCGATCGCATCGGAGCCATATTGCGCCGAGGCGCCGTCACGCAGCACTTCGATGTTCTTCACGATGCCGGTGGGGATCGTGTTCATGTCGACGGCGGCCGAGCCGCGGCCGATCGTGCCGTTCAGGTTGACCAGCGACGAGGCGTGGCGCCGCTTCGAATTCACCAGCACCAGCGTCTGGTCCGGCGCCAGGCCGCGCAGGGTGGCGGGGCGGATCGTGTCGGTGCCGTCCGCCAGGCCCGGGCGCGGGAAGTTCAGCGATGGCAACGCGACGGACAGCGCCTGCGTGATCTCCGGCACGCCGGTATTCTTGATCGTGTCGGCCGAGATCACGTCGACCGGGGCCGTCGTATCGAGCACCGTGCGATTCGATACGCGCGTGCCCGTGACGACGACGGTGGCCTGGTTGTCTTCGGTGGAGGTATTCTGCTGCGCGTGCGCGGCATGGCCGGCAAACAGCGAAGCGATGGCGGCGGCAAGCAATGCCCTGGCTGGTAGCGTATTCCGGTGCATCCTGATCCCTTGTGCAAGTGATGTGAGCGAATGACAGCAACGAACTCATCATCGGGGCCGGTGCGACGGGGTGTCAATCCAATCAGTGCCTTGATCGCAATGTTGTCGTAATTTTTACACGGGTAGTTCTACGTATCGACCGTGCTTTCCTCAGGCGTTCCCCCCGTCAGCCCCACGATCCGCTGGCGCACGAAATGCACATGGCTGCGCAGGCCATACAGGTCGTCGGCGAACGACAGCGGGATCGACAGGTGGTTGACGCGGTCCTCGATTTCGTTCAGCCGTTCGAGCTGCACCGCGTAGATGGCGCCCCGCTCCGCCGGCGGCACGTCCACCGCATCCTCGATCGCCCCTTCCACCGTGCGCAGCTGGCCATACCAGCGGTAGATGCGCGAGCGCACGCGCCACACGTACAGCGGCGGCACGATCTTCGACAGCGGCAGGATCAGCGCGGACAGCGCCAGCAGCAGCACCCACATGCGGTCGAGGAAGTTCGCCAGCCAGAAGCTCATGTAGCGCTGCAGGAACGGTGCGCCATCCTTGTAGTACTTGGCCGCTTCGTCGGCCACCGGAATCTCGGTGTACTTCGCGGACGGGAACTGGCCCTGCTGCTGGAACCAGCCGGCGCCGCCATGGATCTTCGCCGCGGCCTGCACGAACAGTTCCACCAGCGCCGGATGCAGGTCGTCGCGCGCGACCAGCGTGGCGGTGGGCGCGATCAGGTGGTAGTCGCGCGCCGGCAGGTCGCGGCCCAGGTCCACGATGCCGCGCGGGAGCGTCACGTGCGTCAGGAACGGCAGGCGCCGCGTGTAGGCTTCGGCCTGGGCGAAGTCGAACAGGGCGATGCCGGGCGTCTGCAGCAGCATCTGGATCAGCGGGTCGTCCGGCGCGGCGGCGAACACGAGGCCGTCGATGCGGCCCTCCAGCAGTTCCACCGTGGCCGGCGTGTTGTCGAGCTGCGTGGTCTGCAGCTCCGCGCGATCGACGCCGTTCACCTCGAGGATCTGGCGCACGAGCCGCGGCGTGCCGCTGCCGCGCGCGCCGATATTGATCTTCAGGCCGCGCAACTGCGTCAGCTGCGTGGCTGGCGACACGCCCTCCTTCACACGCAGGAACAGCCACACCGGTTCCGTGAACAGGCTGCCCAGCGAGACCAGCCCTTCGCGCTCCGGCGCCGCCTCGTCGGTCGTGCCGCTCTGCATGAACGCGATGTCGACCTTGCCTTCCTTCAGCAGCTTCAGGTTGTCGCGCGAGCCGTGCGAGCCTTGCAGCGCCACCGCGATGCGTTCCTTCTTCAGCAATTCCTGGTACTTCTTGCCGAACACGTCGTAGGCGCTGTTCCCCTGCCCCGTGCCCAGCACCACGTGGCGCGGCGGCGCGGGGTCGACGACCAGGTAAGCCACGATGCAGACGGCGGCAATGGCGAGGATCGTGGGGCCGGCGGAAGCGAGCAGGTCGCGGGGCGAGAAGCTTGTGAACTTCTTCAGGCGGGTCATCGTGGAGCGGAGAACGGGTTTCATCATGGCTGGCACGATGCCAACTTTTGGCCGAACCTGCAAGGGTGGAAGACTCGGCGGCGGTGGAGCGCTGGTGTCAGACACTTTTTTCTGGGCGCTTCATCCAGAAAAAGGTGTCTGATACCGGTTTTCGGAAGGAAACCGGTGTCGCACACTTTTTCCGGAAAAGCGCCCGGAAAAAATGTTCGACACCAGGCGGATCACCCGCCGCAGGCCTTGACCGGCGCACCCAGCGCGGCGGCTGCGGCAGCCACCGAAGAATCGGCCGGCAATGCGGCGGCCTGGTTCGGCTCGATGAGCGGCATCAGGCTTGGCGCCAGTACCGTCAGCAGCTGCACCGGCAACGCGCTGGTGAAGTCGTAGTTCTTCGATTCGGGGCCGCGCACATAGGCGGTCATGCTGCCGAAGAAGCGTTCGCCGATGTTGAACACGAACGTGGCGGAGCGGTTCACGTAGCGCGATTCGATCAGGCGGCCGCCGCCGGCATACACGTCGAAGCGCTGGTCGCCGGTGCCGGTCTTGCCGCCGACGGCGATGTTCGTGCCGTCGGCCGCCACGAAGGCGGTCTTGGCGCGCTTCGCCGTGCCGTCCGACACCACGCCGCGGATCTCGTCGGCGACCACGTGGGCCACTTCGGGCGACAGCACCCGTTCCGCCGCCACTTTCTCGGCCCGCGCCACTTTCGTGTCGTAGGGCGTGCCGGCCGCGAAGTGCAGCGATTCCACGCGCTGGGTGGGCTTGCGCACGCCGCCGTTGACGATGATGCCCATCATCTCGGCCAGCGCGGCCGGCCGGTCGGCCGAGGCGCCCAGCGTGGTCGCATACGACGGCACCAGCGAACCGAACGGATAGCCCATCTTCTTCCATTGCGTGTGGATGCCGATGAACGCTTCCATTTCCAGCAGGCCGGCGATGCGGCGGTCCTGCGCGTGCTTGCGGTGCGTCTTGAACAGCCACTGGTAGACTTCCTGGCGCTCCTTCTCGGAAGCGGCCACCACCTGCGACAGCGTGGCGCCATCGTGCTGGCGCAGGTAAGCCACCAGCCACAGCTCCAGCGGGTGCACGTTGGCAAGGTAACCGCGGTCGGCCAGGCTCCATTTGTCCATCGCATACTGGTCGAACATCTTTTCCAGGCGCTCCTGCGGCACTTCGTTCTGTTCGAGCAGGTTACCGTTGACGAACATGGCGAATTCGCCGATCGACGCCTTCGGGAACAGCGTGCGGTGGATATTGGCCAGGCGCAGCGGTGTGGGGCGGACGCCTTCGACCAGTATCTTGTCGAGCTCCCCCTTCGGCTTGCCTTTGTACTTGGCGTAGAAGCGGTACAGGAATTCCTTGCCTTCCTTGTCCGCGAAGCGGGCCAGGTACTGGGCGCGGCGCGGATCGTCGGCGTCCGCCAGCAGGCTGGCCGACGAACCCGGCATCTGGAACATGTAGAACTTGACCACATCGCGCATCAGCCGCACGAACAGCAGGTTCGTGGAGCGGCGCAGGCCTTCGCGCACCGTGAGGATGCGGCCGTTGTCTTCCCTGGAGAAGTTGCCGAAGTAATGCAGCCCGCCGCCGGTGAAGAAGCCTTCGCCCGGGTTGCCGGAATACGTGCGCTCCATCGCCGCGTTCAGCATCGCCGTCAGGTCGCGCTTGTCCATCGGCGTGATCGACAGCCACTCGATGCCCCAGGCGGTCAGGCGGTCCTTCGGATCGAACACCACCTTGCCCAGTTCATCGGCGCTCATGCGGCCGTATTTCTTGTGCAGCTGGTCGACGATGTCCAGGTACGTTACCAGCGTGCGCAGCTTCGCCGTCGAACCCAGGTCCAGCTTGGCGCCTTCGTTGATGTCCAGCGGCTGGTCGTAGTTATCGGTCTGCACGCGCAGGTAGTTCACCTTGTCGCCGCGCTCGAGCAGCGTGAAGCTGTACACCACGTTGGCCGGATCGCCGTTGCCCAGCATGCCCTTGCCCGTCAGGCCGGCCTGTTCGGCCACGGCGGCATCCTTCAGGTCGCGCAGCATGCTGGCCACGGCGCGCTGCGCGTTCGCGTCGAGCGTGCTGACCACGGACAGGTCGAGCCGGTCCAGGTTGTACATGCGGTTGTCGCCCAGCAGGTTCGCCAGGTGCACGCGCACCGTGTTGGCGGCCTTCTTGGTGACATAGCTGACCGGCGGCGCTGCCTGCAGGCCGTTGCCCTTGGCCGGGCGCAGCCTTTCCTTCAGCGCCGCGTCGCGCAGCCCCGGCGTGATGACGCCGGCCTGCGCCAGCAGGCGCAGGTGGCTGTTGGCCAGTTCTTCCAGGTCGCGGTCGCCGTCGCCCAGGTAGTAGCTGGGGCGGCGCTGCGCGATCAGCAGCGACAGCGCTTCCTTGAACACGAGCGCGCTGCCCGGCTGGTCCATGCGGCCGGCCAGCAGGCGGTTCACTTCGTTGAAGTCGCGGCCATACCAGACCCACATGCCATCGCCGATGCCGTTCACTTCGCCGTAGCCTGGCTTGGCCGACAGCGGTACCGTGTTCAGGTAATCGACGACGATCTGGCGGCGCACCGCCGTCGTATCCTCGCCCTGCTGGTAGGCGCGCAGGGTGGCCGAAACCATCTGCTGCAGCTTGTCCTTCATCGAGCCCGTGCGCCCTTCCGGCGAATGGCGGTATTTCTCGATCTGCGTGGCCAGCGTGCTGCCGCCGGCGGCGCGGCTGCTCGCCAGGCCCACGGCGCTCGCGGATTTTTCCAGGATCGCCTTCGACAGGCGGTCCCATTCCACGGCGGGGTTGCGTTTCGGGTAGGTGCTATCGAGCAGCTCGCGGTTCTCGATGAACAGCAGGCTGTGCACCAGCGCGGCCGGCGCCTGCTGGAAGCCCGGGAAGATGCGCTCCGGGTAGCTGGCCGAGAACAGCGGCTGGGCGCGGCAATCGTAGATCGTCAGGCCCGTGCGGGTCTTTTCGCGGAACGTGGTGAACACGCCCATGTCGGCCAGCTCCACCATCTTCGGCGAAAAGCGCGACTGCGCCAGCACCTGGTAGTCGCGCGCCTTGAGGCGCTCCAGGTAGTCGGGAATGTTGGCGTAACCCAGGCGCTCGTCATACGGGCTGTCGTGCGGGAAGCGGATCGCGTTGCTGGGCCCCGGTTCGACCTTGTAGTTGAGCTCCTTGACGACGCCGGTGAAGTACTTCGCCTGCATCGTGGACGTGCGCGATTCGTGGATCAACCACCAGATGGCCAGCGACAACAGCACCAGCATCAACAGGATGAATGCGTTACGGGAGCGCTTGCCCTTGGGCTCGGACGGCGGCGGCGTGGCCGGCTGGTCGTCGTCCAGGCCTTGCCGTTCTTGGTCGTATTGGGAAGACATAGGTTCTGCTATCTTTACTTGTACTGCATTGCTGCACTGCGTTAGGTGAGGCGTTGGTTGGTACGCCGGGTACTGCGAGAACAAAGGCGGTGGCGAACGGCGGCCGCGCAAACGGCGCACGGCTTATTGCCATTGCACCACATCGCACCTGTGCGCACGGGTCAGCAGGAAGAATATTTGGCGCAGGTGCTTTATTTTCGCAAAAAAACAACGACCCTGATCTGCAAGCAACAGTGACGGCCCCGGCGGCGGCGGCTCGTTTCATCGTGCCGTCATCGTGCCGTCATCGGGCCGTCATGTTGCTGTCATGGCACCGCCGTCAGGCAATGCGCTGGTAGTCGGCGCCCTGCGCGTCGAGCCCCGCGCACAGCCGCAGGAACGCACTGGCCACCTGCTCCGGATCGCCTTTCACGCCCAGTTCGATATGGCGGCGCGTTTGCGCATCGCCCACGCTGGGCAGGCTGAACACCTTCACGCGCGGCCATGCGGCCTCGATTTCTTCCATCAATGGCGTCAGCGCCGCCTCCGCGCCGTCGAACACGAGCACCGCCTGTTCCGACCGCGCCTCGCGGTTGAACAGGTGCGCATGGTGCGTGTCGAGCACCCATTCGATCATGGGCCACGCCATCACGGGGAAGCCCGGCACGAAATAATGGCTGCCCAGCGAGAAACCGGCCACGTTGTTGTAGGGATTCGGGATCAGTTCGGCGCCTTCGGCGAACTCCGCCATTTTCAGGCGCTGCAGGTTGTCCGGTGCATCCAGGTCCACCTCCCTGCCTTCGTCGCGCGCCACCTGCAGCACGCGCTGGCGGATGTTCTCGGCGCCCTGCGGATGCAGCACCAGCGGCCGCCCCAATGCCGCCGCGGCGGCCTGGCGCGTGTGGTCGTCCGGCGTGGCGCCGATGCCGCCGGTGGAAAACACGATATCGCCCGTGGCGAAAGTGCGCTTCAGCGTGGCTGTGATGCGCTCCGGCTCGTCGCCGATGTATTCGGCCCAGCCCAGTTGCAGGCCGCGCGCGGCCAGCAACTGCACCACTTTCGGCAGGTGCGCATCGACGCGCTTGCCGGACAGGATCTCGTCGCCGATCACGATCAGTCCGATGGTTGGTGCCTTGCTGCTCATATGCCTTGATGCTCCATGGTGGGTTCACTACGCGCGCGCAACTGGGAGAGCGCTTCCAGACAATAATACTGAAACCATAATGCGGTGAAGATGAAAATGAGGACGTACAGCCAGACGGCGGCGGCCAGCAGGAACGGGAACATCACCACGGCGATCGCCGCGCCGCCGATCCAGACGATCGCGGGCAGCGAACCGGCCATGCCGGAAGCCACGCCGATCGCCAGCAGCGGCCATTTCCTTTCACGCTGCAGGATGCCGATCTCTTCTTCGCTGGCGTGCTCGGACAGCGCGTCGTAGCTCATCACGCGCGATGTCAGCCAGCCCCACAGCAATGCCGACGACAGGATCGCCAGCGGCGGCACCACGTACAGCGGCAGCAGGCAGAGCCAGATCACGATGAACACGAGGAACAGCGAGATGGCCTTGCCGATGCCCTTGACGAGGCTGCCGCCCTGGCGCTTTTCCAGGTGCGGGAAATGCCGGTCGCCCACGTGCTTCACAATGGCCGGCACGGCCGCCACGCCGATGAAGATCAGCGCCGTGAGGATCATCAGCGGCAGCAGCAGGAGCATGGCGAACAGCGGCACCACCACCGTCTTCAGCATGGCCAGGCCGATGTCTTCCAGCCAGCGGCTGGAGTACTGGTACAGCTCGAAATCGAAGAAGTGGCCGGTCAGCCAGTCCAGCAGCGGCTGCAGCGTGAAGTACAGCACGACGGCCCACACGCCCAGCGACAGCAGGAACGGCACCACCGACAGCAGCATCATGCGGCCGTGCAGCTGCGACAGCACGGCGCGGCCATAGGCATTCAGTACGCCGCGCATCAGTGTGCCCTCCGTGCGAATTCGACCCTGCGCGGCAGGCCCGGCCACTGCTGGCGGCGGAAACCGCGGCCGTGAACGCGACCCGGCATCACGGTGCCGTCGGCGCCGGTGCGCGCGAACGGGTCGCGCACGTTCGCATGCTGCCGGCATCGCGGCATGCGCGATGCCGGCAGCAGCAATCTGTCGGCATGCACAACCGGCAAGCTGGTCAGACCCGAAGCGAAGGACCGGGAACGAAGGAAACGGATACTGCGGAACATGGCGACTCGCGGCAGTGGTGTCGGAGGCCGTATTTTACGGCCAATGCCGGGCATGGCAGGTAGTACCGCTCGTTTTGCAGGGGCATTCATTGCCCGGGTGCGGAGGGGAAACCATGACTTTTCATCAAGGCATTGCCGGCTTTGCCAGGAAGAGTGCTCCACTAGCCCGCGGGCGGCCCCTTGCACTACAATCCCCAGTCCGAACCAACATGTAAAGGAACGCCCATGTCCATCACCACTACCTCATCCGGCCTGCAGTACGACGAAGTCAAGGTCGGCGACGGCGCGGAGGCGAAAGCCGGCCAGAACGTCACCGTGCACTACACCGGCTGGCTGCAGAACGCCGACGGCAGCAAGGGCGCCAAGTTCGATTCCAGCAAGGATCGCAACGACCCCTTCGAATTCGCGCTGGGCGCCGGCATGGTCATCCGCGGCTGGGACGAAGGCGTGCAGGGCATGAAGGTCGGCGGTACGCGCCAGCTGATCATTCCGGCCGACCTGGGCTACGGCGCACGCGGCGCCGGCGGCGTGATCCCGCCGAACGCCACGCTGATCTTCGACGTCGAGCTGCTGGGCGTGTGATGCGCCTGCCGGCATCGCTTCGACGTTTCGCTGCCGCGCGTGTGATGCGTTTGCCGGCACCGGCGCGCTGGCCGCTGCTCGCGGCCGGCCTGCTGGCGGCGATGGCGCTGTGCGGCTGCACCGTGGTTGCCGTCGGCGCGGCCGTGGTGGGCGCCGGCGTGACCGTCGCATCGACCGCGGTCGACGTGGGGGTCGCTGCCGGCAAGGGCGTCGTCTACGTGGGCAAGGCTGCCCTGTCGGACGACGACGACGAGGAAGAAGAGAAGAAGTAAGCCGGTCGTGCGGGCCTGCGCCTTTGACCCGACAATGACCCGGTAATGAATGACCGGTAATGAAAGACCGGTAATGAATGACCGGTAACGAATGACCCGGTAATGAATGGCCTGGCAATAAATAAGCCGGCAATAAGCAAAGGCGCCCATGTGGCGCCTTTGTTCGTTCGATGACAGCGAAAATCCGGTAGCGCAATCGCACCCGCGGCGGCGACGCTAGCGTTGCCAGCCGCGCTGCATGGCTTCCTGCTCGGCCTTGGCATCGAGCGGGTCGCCGGCGATGCGCTGTTCGATCGCCGTTTCCACCGGTGGCGCAATCTCGCCAGCCGCCCTGCCGGTGCCGGCCCGGACCGGCTGCGGACTTTGCATCACCAGGGCAAGGCGCCATTCCTGCCCGGCCTTGCAGGCCAGGCCATCGATCTCGGCGGTGCCGGTGCCGCTGGCGAAGCTGCGGCAATAGCTGCCATCCGTCGACACGAACGACATGCCGATCCGCACCGCGCCGGCCGCCCGTGCCGCCGCATTGGTGGCCACGCCGGCCGCGCCCGGCGGCGCCGACAACTGCTGCTCGAGCGCGGTAACGAGGCGGCCCTGTGCCGTCAGCGTGCCGTCGTGGCTGGCGATCAGGTCGACCTCCGGTTCGTCCGCCTGCAGGTAGGACAGCCCGAACGTGCCGGCCAGCACGCCAACGACGAGTACCCCGCCCAGCGCCGTCCATTCCGGCCATGACCAGCGCCGTTCGCGCGTGGCCTTGCGCGCCGCCAGCTGGGTGGCTTCGCGCCGCGCCCGCACGGCGTCGAGGCTGACGATGGTGGCCTGGCGCGCCTGGCGCGCGCGCTGGCCGTCGTCGCCGGGAGCGAAGCCGGCGAACGCATTGCTGCGCCGCGTCTTGTAGTAGGCAACGCGCCGGGCCAGCGCGAGGTCGGTGGAACAGGCCTGCTCCACGGCGCGGCGCGTGGCCACGTCCAGTTCGCCATCGGCATACGCCATCAGGGTTTCGTCGGAAAAGCTCATGATGTTGGCCCCGCCTCGTTGGAACATCGATCCTTCATATTAGCACCGGGCCGTGGCGGTCCCGCGCCCGCCTTGCACCCAACCTGCAGCCGGCCCCGCATCGTCCTGCGCGGCACCTTATGCCGCACCGCAGCAGCCCAGCAGCCATAAGGGTTTCTGTTGGTTCCGGAGATTACTTTCCGCAAATATTGTGCTAATCTGCGGCCTCTATTAACCACGGAGGTAGTAATGAAAAAAGGCGAACTGATTGCAGAATTCGCGAAGCGTACCGAAATGTCCGGTGCCGCCGCCAACGACGCAGTGAATACCCTGATTGCCATCGTTACCGAACGCCTGAAAAAAGGCGATACGGTCGGCATCACCGGCTTCGGCACCTTCTCGGTTGCCAAGCGCGCTGCTCGCAAAGGCCGCAATCCTGCAACCGGCGAAGCGATCAAGATCGCCGCGTCCAAGACGCCGAAATTCTCGGCCGGCGCGACGCTGAAGGCGGCTGTGAACCCGACCAAGAAGAAGTAATCACGGTTTTGCGCAAACGGCGGTCAGGGCCCGGTCGCCTCGGGTCCGGGCCGCCGTGTTCATTTCGGCACCGCGCCTGCGCAAGACATTGGAATAGGTGCTCTACAGTTTCCTGCGTCGGAGTGCCCGCCGTTTTTGTATGATGCGGCGATTCCAACCCTGCAACCCAACGAGGACACCATGAGCCTGCAACAAGCATTCGACCAGGCGGTCGCCGATTCGAAGAACCTGCCGGAACGCCCGGACAACATGACGCTGCTGAAGATCTATGCGCTGTACAAGCAGGGATCCAGCGGCGACGCGACCGGCGAGCGCCCCGGCATGACCGATTTCGTCAACCGCGCCAAGTACGACGCCTGGGCGGCCCTGCAGGGCACGTCGCAGGAAGACGCGCAGCAACAGTACATCGACCTGATCGCCGACCTCAAGGCCTGACCCTTCACGGACGGTTGCTCATCCGGGCCGGCGCCCGCCGGCCCGCGGCATCATTCGGGCGCGAACACCTTGCGCATCTTTTCGGCGACCTTGCTCTGGATCGCCGGCGCGAAGGCGCCATACAGGAACCCCAGCTTGATCTGCATCTGCGCCTGGTTTTCCAGCAGCGTCAGCGTTCCTTCGACACCGCTTTTCTCGAACCGCAGCACATCGCCCTGCCACTGGCAGGACAGGTCCATGTCGCGCGCCAGCTTGTCGGCCACCTGCTGGGCTGCGGCGCGCGCCGCTTCGGGCGCAAGGTTGTGGGGTTGGGTAATGTTGATCATGCTCGGGTTCGGCAAAAAGGCGCCATGATGCCATAACCGTTCCTGCTACAGCAGCCTGAACGCGGCAATCGCCACGGCTGTCGGCACCAGCGCGGCCAATAGCAGGGGCAGCGCCGATACCGTTTGCAGCGCGAAGTGTTCCTTCAGGATCGACATGCCGGCCGGGTTCGGCGCGTTGGCGATCACCGTCAGGCCGCCGCCGGCCACCGCGCCCGTCACCAGGGCATACTTGAATTCGTCGCTCAGGCCTTCCACCAGCGAGCCCAGGTAGGTGAGCGCGGCATTGTCGGTAATGGCCGTCAGCGCCGTGGCGCCATAGAACACGGCATCGCTGCTCATGCTCATCAGCACCGGCTGCAGCCACCACTGCTGCTGGCCGCCCAGCACCACGAGGCCGGCCAGGAAGAAGGCCACCAGCAAGCCTTCGCGCAGGATCAGCCGGTCCTGGAAGCGCTCGTAGGCATGGGCCACGCCCAGGAAGAACAGGAACAGCCCCATGAATACGGGCGGATGGTGCGCGAACAGCACCACGCCGGCCAGGAATGCCAGGTGCGCCAGTACGAGCGCGAACGGCACGGCCTCCCCCCGGTCGCCGGCGGCGGGACGGAGCGCGGCCAGTTCGCGGGCGAACAGCGCGGTGACGCCGGCTGCATTCACGAACACCGCCAGCGCCGCCTTCCAGCCGATGTGCGACAGCATGAACGGCAAGTCCCAGCCCCACTTGGCCGCCACCATCAGCACCGGCGGCGCCGCATAGGGCGTCAGCGTGCCGCCGATCGAGATGTTGACGAACAGGACGCCCAGCGTGGCGTACTTCAGCCGTTCCGAAATGCCGCCCGCGAAGATGCGTTCCGACAGGATCAGCGCCGCCAGCGTCATCGCGGCCGGTTCCGTGATGAACGAGCCCAGCAGGGGTACCAGCGCCATGACGATGAAATACGTGCCGGCACTGCCGCCCAGCGGCAGCGCACGGGCCAGCAGCGCCACCGCGGCCTTTGTCGTCTGCAGGATCGGCCGCGTGGCGGCGATCACCATGATCACGAAGACGAACATGGGTTCGGTGAAGTTGCGGCTGTCCAGGTAAGCCACCGCGGCACCGCTGCCGGCCGTGGCGCCGATGAACGCCACCAGTACCAGCGCCCAGAACCCGAACACCACCTCCACTTCGCCCAGCAGGTGCCAGATGCCGGCATGGGCGGGATAGCGCTGCGCCACGCCCTCGAACAGCTTGGCGGTGAACGTGTGCAGGATGGCGGCGGCGAACAGGATTGCGCCGGCGATCTCGATAAGGCTGGGCGTCATGCATTGCTCCGTTTGAAATACATCATCATTGTAAACCGGCAATGTCTGACCCATTCGCACGTAAGACGTTTGAGGCGGATCAAACTTGCGGCGCTCGCGCAGGAAGACCATCGATCCAGGTGCGGGAATTTCCTGTTGAATTTCCTGTTACACCGCGCGCGTGAAACCTGAGGAGATCGATATGGACCAGAAAGTGATCGTGCCGGGGCTGGAAGCGGTATTGACGACCCGCCCCGAGCTGCCTGTGGGATTCGTGCCCACGCCGTCCGCTCCCTACCGGCTGCACCGGAAGGTGGCCAAGCTGACCGAGCAGCCAGGCAGCCCGCGGCTGAAGACGGCACCCGGCGTGCCGCAGCGAGTGCCCGCCGCCTCGGCCGGCGCGCGCGTGCTGATGTGGAAGCAGGACCCTTCCGTGGACGACCTGGGCACCCGCAAGGCCTACCTGCATGGCGTGATCCTGGAAGGGCCGCGCGATGCGCGCATCGCTTCCGGCCAGCCGGGCATTGCCCCGGTCAGCCCGAACGCGTTCGGCGACTTCATCGCACCGCCGGACAGCGAACAGTTCGACGCCGTGCACACCTTCACCGTGGTGCGCCAGACGCTGACGATGTACCAGCGCGTGCTGGCCGCGGACGACAGCGGCGCCCTGCTGCCCTGGGCATGGAACAGCGGCAACAACACGGCGCCACTGCAGGTTTTCCCGCACGGCCTGCCGAACGTGATGAACGCTTATTACAGCCGCAACGAGCGGGCGTTGAAATTCGGCCACTTCATGCCGAACGGCGCGGCCGGGCGCATGTTCACGTGCCGCTCGTTCGACATCGTGGCGCATGAAGCGGGCCACGCGGTACTCGACGGGCTGAAGCCGCAGTGGATCCTGTCGTCCGCGCCGCCGCAGACGGGCGGCCTGCACGAATCGTTCGGCGACCTCACCGCGATCTTCCTGGCACTGTCGCAGATGGACCAGGTGGAAGCCGTGATCGCCCAGACCAAGGCCGACCTGCACGACAAGACCTTCCTGGCCGACATGGCCGAGGAGTTCGGCCTGGCGCTGGGCCGCAGCAATGGCCTGCGCAACGCCGACAACGACCTGACGCTGGAGGAAACGGGCGACCAGGTGCACGCGATCTCGCAAGTGTTCACGGGCGCCATGTACGACATCCTGGCCGACATGTTCTCGTTCGAACGCCAGCCGGGCCTGGAAGACGATGCCGCCGTGCTGCACCGCGTGGGCGGCTACCTGTGCAGCCTGACGCTGCGTGCGATCGTGGCGGCGCCGGACCGGGCCGCCACGTTCGTGGACGTGGTGAACCACCTGCTGCGCCTGGCCGAAGCCGACGGCAAGCCTGTCGAGTACCGCAACTTCATCCGCAACCGCTTCGCGCTGCGCGGCGTGGTCGATGTCGATCTCGCCACGTTCTCCGACGATGTGCCGGCCCATGCGAAACTGGCGCCGGTGCGCGACGACCGGCCGCAAGGGATGCAGGACCGCCGCGCCTGCTGCGGCACGATGAACAATGCGCAGTATTTCGACCTGGAGGATGTGCTGGAAGCGGAGCGGCAGGCGCTGGCGCGGTGGTGCCAGGGCTATGCGGCGCGCCAGCACCACCACGCGTCGCCGGCCGGCCCGTCCGGCAGCGACGACGTGGCGGTCAACAAGTGAAGGCGCAACGAGTGAATACCCTGGAGGAAACATGAAGATCACGGCCACCGGCGGCGGCGGTTTCGCCGGCATCACGCAGCGGCATGAAGTGGATACGTCGACCAGCCAGGCCGGCCCGGTGCTGGAGGCGGAAATGAAAACGGCACTGGCCTCCAGCGCGTTCTTCGCGGCGCCGCGCGACGCCGGCGAGGAACCGGTCGGCGCCGACATCCCGCGCTGGACCATCACGGTCGATGCCGATGGCGAGCGCCACAGCGTGAGTTTCGCCGAGGATGGCAACCCCGCCAATGCCCGCTGGCGGGCTTTGCTGGACCGCATTCTCGCCGCCTGAGCCCCTTGCGGGCGAGGTATCCGGGCGGCTGGCGCCGCGCGCCGGCAACGGCGCGCGGCGCATTTGCTTATATGTATTGTGTCTAAGCCTGAATTGTGAGAAAGGGAGAATTGCCCTAAAATACAGTGCTTTGCTGAAGTTGGGATTGTGTTATCGACCGCTTCGCACCAACATTGATAGGACTGCTATGACCCACGTTGTCACCGAATCTTGCATCGCCTGCCGGTATACGGACTGCGTCGATGTTTGCCCGGTAGATTGTTTCCGCGAAGGCCCGAATTTCCTGGCAATTGACCCCGACGAATGCATCGACTGCGCCGTGTGCGTGGCCGAATGCCCGGTCAACGCGATTTTCGCGGAAGAAGATGTGCCGTCCGACCAGCAGGATTACATCAAGCTCAACGCGGACCTGTCCCGCAACTGGCCTTCGATCACGAAGACCAAGCCAGCCCTGCCGGAAGCCGAGCAGTTCAAGGACGTCAAGGAAAAGCTCAACTTGCTGGTGCGCTAACGGCAGCTCCGCCGGCACCCTGCGCCGGGTCGATCGACTCCGCGTGCGCAGGCGTGCCCATTTGAATACACAGGATAGAAATCGTCATGAATATCGTCAGCACCCCTCCAGGTGGCTTCCATGAAACGGATGCCGTCATCATCGGCGCCGGCCCCGTCGGCCTGTTCCAGGTCTTCGAACTCGGCCTGCTGGAAATCAAGGCCCACGTGATCGATTCGCTGGCAGCCGTTGGCGGCCAGTGCGTGGAACTGTATCCGGACAAGCCGATCTACGATATTCCCGCGATTCCTTCCTGCACCGGCCAGGAGCTGACCGACGGCCTGCTCAAGCAGATCGAACCGTTCGGCCCCACCTTCCACCTGGGCCAGGAAGTGACCGTCGTGCACAAGCGCGAAGACGGCCGCTTCGACGTCGAAACGAGCCTGGGCACCAAGTTCATCACGAAGACCATCTTCATCGCCGCCGGCGTGGGTTCGTTCCAGCCGCGCACGATGAAAACCGAAGGCATCGAAGCCTTCGAAGGTTCGCAGGTGTTCTACCGCGTCAAGGATCCTTCGCAGTTCGAAGGCAAGAACATCGTCGTGTGCGGCGGCGGCGACTCCGCGCTGGACTGGGCGCTGAACTTCGTCGGCAAGGCCGAATCCGTGGTGCTGCTGCACCGCCGCGACGACTTCCGCGCCGCGCCCGCCTCCGTGGCAAAGATGAAGCAGCTGTGCGAAGACTATGAAATGCAGCTGATCATCGGCCAGGTGTCCGGCATCGAGCAAAAGGATGGCAAGCTGTCCGAACTGCGCGTGACCGGCGCCGATGGCGTGACCCGCCGCGTGCCGCTGGACATGCTGCTGGTGTTCTACGGCCTGTCGCCGAAGCTGGGCCCGATCGCCGAGTGGGGCCTGGACATCGAACGCAAGCAGCTGAAAGTGGTCTCCACCGAGAAGTTCGAAACCAATGTGCCGGGCATCTTTGCCGTGGGTGACATCAACACTTACCCAGGCAAGAAAAAGCTGATCCTGTCGGGCTTCCACGAAGCCGCGCTGGCCGCCTTCGGCGCCGCGCCTTATATCTTCCCGGACAAGAAGATCCACATGCAATACACGACGACGTCGCCTAAACTGCACAAGGTGCTGGGCGTGGAATCGCCGGTGTTCGATTAAGCATTGCCGAGGTTGGAATCTTACCGACCTCAGACCTGTCCTACAGAAAAGCAGCGGAAACGCTGCTTTTTTTGTTTCACAGGCACTATTATTGTAGGAAGCATGGGGGTTGAGATTTCATTTTGTTGCTGTTTTTCCTCTTTCTAGCAGCAATCTGAAAATGCTTTACGTCAAGAATAAACGGCCTATAATGGGCTTATGATTTCCGCGCTGCACATTATGAAGGCAGCGCATACGACCCGGGAACACCTATGCTTTACCAACTTCACGAGATGCAACGGACCTTCCTGAACCCACTGATGCAGTGGGCGGAGGCGTCATCAAAATTGTTCAGCAACCCGGTGTCGCCCCTGGCGCACACGCCGTTCTCGCAACGGATCGCCGCCGGTTACGAATTGCTGTACCGCCTCGGCAAGGATTACGAGAAGCCTTCCTTCGATATCGATACCGCTACCGTGGACGGCAAGCCGGTCTCGATCATCGAGCACGCCGCGGTCACCAAGCCATTTTGCCGCCTGATGCATTTCCGCAAGGACGTGCGGGAACCGCTGACCCAGCCGACCGTGCTGCTGGTGGCGCCGCTGTCCGGCCACCACGCCACGCTGCTGCGCGATACGGTGCGTGGACTGTTGCCGGAACACGACGTTTACATCACCGACTGGACCGATGCACGCATGGTGCCGCTGAACGAAGGCGCGTTCCATCTCGACGACTACATTTATTACGTGCAGGATTTCATCCGCCACCTGGGCCCTGACGTGCACGTGATTTCCGTCTGCCAGCCCACCGTGCCGGTGCTGGCCGCGATCTCGCTGATGGCGTCGAACAACGATCCGAAGCTGCCGAAAACGATGACGATGATGGGCGGCCCGATCGACCCGCGCAAATCGCCGACCGCCGTGAACAACCTGGCGATCGAAAAACCCTTCTCGTGGTTCGAGAACACCGTGATCTACCCGGTGCCGCCGAACTACCCGGGCTTCGGCCGCAAGGTCTACCCCGGCTTCCTGCAGCATGCCGGCTTCATCGCGATGAACCCGGGCCGCCATGCGCAGTCGCACCGCGAGTTCTACATGCACCTGGTGCGCGGCGACGACGAGCCGGCGGAAAGCCACCGCAAGTTCTACGACGAATACAACGCCGTGCTGGACATGCCGGCCGAATACTACCTGGACACGATCAAGACCGTGTTCCAGGAACACCGCCTGCCGAAAGGCACGTGGGAAGTGGGTGGCCAGCTGGTGCGCCCGCAGGACATCAAGAACGTGGCGCTGCTGACCGTGGAAGGCGAACTGGACGATATCTCCGGCGCCGGCCAGACCCAGGCCGCTCACGAACTGTGCAGCGGCATTCCGGCGGACATGCAGGAAGACTACGTGGTGCCGCAGGCCGGCCACTACGGCATCTTCTCGGGCCGGCGCTGGCGCGAACTGGTGTGCCCGAAGATCACCTCGTTCATCCGGCAGCACGCCTGAGCAAAGGTCTCCTCGAAGATTAGCCGCCCGATGGGCGGCTTTTTTTCGGCCCCGCCACGCCATCAATCCGCCGCCACCCCCACTTCGCCGATCCTGCGCCAGTACGCCTTCTCCACCTGGCCGAAATCCACCTTTTTTGCCGCGTCGTTGAACGCCCGCTGCTGCACCAGTCCCACCTGCGTGCGCTTGAAGCAGACGTGCACGGGACGTTCCGCGAACAGCCGTTCGTTGATGGCGATATGGCCCGGCTCTACTTGCGCGAAGCGCGTGGCCAGCAGGTGGCGCAGCACGCGCCGCTCGATCAGGATGGCGGGATAGCGCCGGGCCAGCAGCTTGCGCAGGTTCGTTTCGTCGTTGACGCCCTCTTCTGCCTCCAGGTGGCCCTGCTTGCGAAGCGCATCGAACTCTTCGCCGTTGGCGAAGCCGCTCACGGTACCGATGCGCACGCCGCGCAGGTCGGCCAGCTGGCCGGCACGCACGGGCTTGTCCTTCAGGTAGGCCAGCACGGTCAGCGTGTTGCCGATGGGTGTCGAGAAATGGCATAACCGTTCGCGCCCGGGTGTGCGCCAGACGGCGAGGAAGCCGGCATAGCGGGGATCCTTCAGGCCCAGCTCCATGGCGCGCTTCCAGGGGAAGTAATCGATCCGGGCCGTATAGCCGAGGCGGTCGAGCACATTGCGCAGGATCGCGCCGGACAGGCCGTCGTCGGGCAGCGCGTCGCTGACGAATGGCGGCCATTCTTCGGCGGCAAAGCGGATCGTTTGCGGCGTTTGCGCGGCGGCCGGGCCGATGGCGAGCACGGAACCGATGGCGAGCACAGAACCGGTGGCGAGCGCGCGCAGCACGGCGGCAAGCGGGTGGCGCGCGCTCATGCCGCAACGGTCTCCATCGGGGTCGGCTTTGCTTTTGACATGCATGCATGCTCCCACAAGGCGGCGGCAAAGCCAAGCGAAGCCTGCGGGCACGCCCGGCATGGCTGCACGGCCCGCCGCGAATGAAGGATAATGCGGTTTTGCCGTTGTTTGCAGCACTGTGACCAGCATCGTGACCCAACAAAAAACCCTCGCCGACCGCATCGAAGACGCCCTGCCGCAGACGCAGTGCACGAAATGCGGCTATGCCGGCTGCCGGCCCTACGCCGAGGCCATCGCGGCAGGCGAAGCGCGCATCAACCAGTGCCCGCCCGGCGGCCACGAAGGCATCGTGCGCCTGTCCGCGGTGACCGGCCATCCCGTCATCCCGCTCAACCCCGAAAACGGCCTGGAACGGCCGCGTGCCGTCGCGTTCATCGACGAGGCGCTGTGCATCGGCTGCACGCTGTGCATCCAGGCCTGCCCGGTCGATGCGATCATGGGCGCGGCCAAGCAGATGCACACCATCGTTCCCGAGCTGTGCACGGGTTGCGACCTGTGCGTGAAGCCATGCCCGGTGGACTGCATCGTGATGTATCCGGTAACCGAATCCACGGGCTGGGACGCCTGGTCGCAGCCCGAAGCGGATGCCGCGCGCGACCGCCACGATTTCCGCATTGCCCGCCTGAAGCGCGAACGCGACGAAAACGATGCGCGGCTGGCCGCGAAGGCGCAGGCCAAGATGGAAGCCGTCAACAACCTGGCGCCGGAAAACGATGCCGAGCTGGCCGAGAAGGAACGCAAGCGGGCGATCATCGCCGCGGCCATGGAACGCGCGCGCCTGAAGGCCGAAGCCGCGAAAGCCGCCGCGCAGGACAAGACACCGGAACAATGAACCCAGCCAAACGCCACGAAATCTTCCGCCGCCTGCGCGAAGCCAATCCGCACCCCACCACCGAACTCGAATACACGACGCCATTCGAATTGCTGATCGCCGTGCTGCTGTCGGCCCAGGCCACGGACGTGGGCGTCAACAAGGCCACCCGCAAGCTGTACCCGGTGGCGAATACGCCGCAGGCGATCCTGGACCTCGGCCTGGACGCCCTGGTCACGTATATCCAGACCATCGGCCTGTTCAACACCAAGGCGAAGAACGTGATGGCGACCTGCCGGATCCTCGTCGAACAGCATGGCGGCGAAGTGCCGCGCGACCGCGAGTCGCTCGAGGCGCTGCCCGGCGTGGGCCGCAAGACCGCCAACGTGGTGCTCAATACCGCGTTCGGCGAACCGGCGATCGCCGTGGACACGCACATCTTCCGCGTGTCGAACCGCACCAACCTCGCACCGGGCAAGACGGTGGACATCGTCGAACAGAAGCTGCTCAAATTCGTGCCGAAGGAGTTCCTGCAGGATGCCCACCACTGGCTGATCCTGCACGGGCGCTACACGTGCATCGCCCGCAAGCCGCAGTGCTGGAATTGCATGATCGCGGATTTGTGCGAGTACAAGGACAAGACGCCGGCGCCGGCGGTGGTTTAGGTTTTGGGTTTAGGGGTCTGTCCCCGCCAGTTATTCGCTCTGAACCCAGTCATCGGCATGGACCTAGGGGACTGACCCCGGTTTTTTGCATGCGTTGTGATCATGCATACAAAAACCGGGGTCAGTCCCCTCGATCAAATATAGTGACTAGGTTTGAAGACAACGACTGGCGGGGACAGACCCCTGTGGCTCAGCCGCCGCGGGGTTATTACAGCAGCACCAGGTTATCCCGATGAATCAGCTCGCGCCCCTCGACGAAACCGAGGATGGTCTCGATCTCGGATGAAGGCTTGCGCAGGATGCGCCGCGCTTCGCCGCTCGTGTAGTTGGTAATGCCGCGGGCGATGGGCACGCCCTTTTCGCTGATGCAGGTGATGACGGCGCCGCGGCCGAATTCGCCGCGCACTTCGAGCACGCCGATCGGCAGCAGCGACTTGCCTTCGCGCGACACCTTTTCCACGGCACCGCCGTCGATGACCACCTGCCCCAGCGTGTGCAGGTGATCGGCCATCCACTGCTTGCGCGCGGTGAGGTGGCCCGTCTGCGCCTGCAGCTCGGTGCCGATCGCCTCGCCCGCGGCCAGGCGCGTGAGCACGCCTTCCTCGCGGCCGAACGCGATCACCGTGTGCGCGCCGGACTTCGCCGCGCGTTTCGCGGCCAGGATCTTCGTCAGCATGCCGCCGCGGCCCAGGCTCGATCCGGCGCCGCCCGCCATGGCTTCCAGTTGCGGATCGCCGGCGATGCCGTTCGTGATCAAATAGGCCGCCGGGTCCTTGCGCGGATCGGCCGAGAACAGGCCGCGCTGGTCCGTCAGGATGATCAGCGCATCGGCTTCGATCAGGTTGGCGACGAGCGCGCCCAGCGTGTCGTTGTCGCCGAACTTGATCTCGTCCGTGACGACCGTGTCGTTCTCGTTGATGATCGGGACCACGCCCAGCGACAGCAGGGTCGTGAGCGTGGAGCGGGCGTTCAGGTAGCGTTCGCGGTCGGCCAGGTCGGCGTGCGTCAGCAGCACCTGCGCGGTGCCGATGCCGTGCGCGCGGAAGCTCGTTTCATAGATCTGCGCAAGGCCCATCTGGCCCACGGCGGCGCAGGCCTGCAATTCGTGGACGTCGGTGGGCCGGTGCTCGAACCCCAGGCGCAGCATGCCTTCGGCGATCGCGCCCGAACTGACGAGCACGACCTGCTTGCCCATCGCGCGCAGCGCGGCGATCTGGGAAGCCCAGCGCGCAATGGCTGCCTGGTCGAGGCCGCGGCCATCGTTGGTGACGAGCGACGAGCCGACCTTGACGATGATGCGGCCGGCTTTCTGGATGATCGATGTGGTGACGCTGGAATTCATGGCGCGGCAAATCTCTTTTCGGAATTGATCTGATGTATCGCCGGGCCGGTTGCCCTGCTTTGCCGCTGACGCCGGCCGATGCGCGGGTGGCAGACCGGGCCAGGTAACAGTTGGAAGAATTTTAACCGGTAACGGCGTTCTCCACCGAAGAACATAAGGAAAAGGCCCGCTAAGCGGGCCTTTTGTTAGTTCGACTCAGTCGAGAACCTTGAAGCGGGGATCGTCCGGATCGATCGACGAGATGCCGCGCGCCTCTTCCGTCATCTGCGTCTCCTCGGCGCGCTGCTCGCCATGGCGTTTCTCTTCCAGGTACTGGTAGATCGCCGTCACGAGTTCCTGCGTGCCATCGCGCGACAGCGCGGAGATTTCAAAGACCGGGCCCTTGAAGCCGAACTTCTTGACGAAGTCCTTCACGCGCTTGGCGCGCTCCGCTTCCGGCACCACGTCGAGCTTGTTCAGCACCAGCCAGCGCGGCTTGTCGACCAGCGCTTCATCGTATTTTTGCAGTTCCTTGACGAGCGCCTTGGCTTCCTTCACCGGGTCCACCGTCGCCTCGAACGGCGCGATGTCGACGATGTGCAGCAGCAGGCCCGTGCGCGACAGGTGGCGCAGGAACTGGTGGCCGAGGCCTGCGCCTTCGGCGGCGCCTTCGATCAGGCCGGGAATGTCGGCGATCACGAACGATTTTTCATGCGACACGCGCACCACGCCCAGGTTCGGGTGCAGCGTGGTGAACGGGTAGTCGGCGATCTTCGGGCGCGCGTTCGACACGGCCGTGATGAACGTCGACTTGCCGGCGTTCGGCATGCCCAGCAGGCCCACGTCCGCCAGCACTTTCAGTTCCAGGCGCAGTTGGCGGCGTTCGCCTTCCTTGCCTTCCGTCTTCTGGCGCGGCGCGCGGTTGGTCGACGTCTTGAAGTGGATGTTGCCCCAGCCGCCCTCGCCGCCCTTGGCGAGCAGTTCGACCTGGCCATGTTCGGTCATGTCGGCGAGGATCTCGCCGCTCACGTCGTCGATGATCAGCGTGCCGACCGGCATGCGCAGCGTGATGTCGTCAGCGCCCTTGCCGTAGCAGTCCGAGCCGCGGCCCGGTTCGCCATTGGAAGCCCGGTGCATCTTGGAATAGCGGTAGTCGACGAGCGTGTTGACGTTACGGTCGGCCACGGCCCAGATGGATCCACCCTTGCCGCCGTCGCCGCCATCGGGGCCGCCGAACGGACGGAATTTCTCGCGCAGGAAAGAGGCGCAGCCGTTTCCGCCGTCGCCGGCGATGACTTCGATACGTGCTTCGTCGATGAACTTCATGATTACCGCCTGAAAATGAAAAAGGCTCCACCGTGGGCAGAGCCTTTAGTTTCGAAAGGCTTGCGCCTTAAGTCACTGTACTGTCCGGATTACTGAGCAGCCGGAACGACGGTGACGAACTTGTTGCTGCCAGCGCCCTTGGTCACGAACTTGACCACGCCGTCGACCAGTGCGAACAGGGTGTGGTCCTTGCCGGTGCCCACGCCTTCGCCGGCGCGAACCGGGGTGCCACGCTGGCGGATGATGATGCCGCCGGCATTGATCGTTTGACCGCCGTAAACCTTAACGCCCAGGCGCTTTGATTCGGAATCGCGGCCGTTGCGGGTAGTACCGCCACCTTTTTTGTGTGCCATTTAATGCTCCTTGATTGAGACTGATTCGGATAACAGCGATTAGCCGTTGATCGAAACGATTTGGATTTCGGTGTAGTTCTGGCGATGGCCCTGGTGCTTCTGGTAGTGCTTACGACGGCGCATCTTGAAGATCTTCACCTTGTCGTGACGACCTTGGGAAACCACTTTCACGAGAACCGTTGCACCTTCAACCAGTGGAGCACCAAACTTGATGCTGTCGCCCGCGCCAACGGCGAGGACTTGATCGATGGTGAGTTCGGAACCAATGTCAGCAGGTATCTGTTCTACTTTGAGTTTTTCGCCAGCGACAACTTTGTATTGCTTGCCACCGGTTTTTATGACCGCGTACATGATTTGAAACCTCATCAAATGTTAAGAAAATTCCCTCCCTCGAACGCCCAAACGGACCGGGCGGAGGCCAGAGAACCAACGATTATACATGCAAGGCAAATAGACGTCAAAAAGTATTCACAAAGCCAAGCGCTCGTGGTATGTCGGCAACGTGCAGCGTGCATGTCGTATAATCGCGGCACTTCAAACCCGACCGAAGCAGGCTTGCCTTGTCCACCCAACCAACCAGCCAGAATCACATCATCAGCACCATCGCGGCCGACATGGAAGCCGTCAACGGCGTGATCCGCCAGCGACTGCATTCCGAGGTGACACTGGTCAACCAGATCGCTGAATACATCATCAGCGCCGGCGGCAAGCGCATTCGTCCGGTACTGGTCCTGCTGGTGGCGAACGCCTACCGATACGAAGGCCCGGCCCACCACGAACTGGCGGCGGTGGTCGAATTCATCCATACCGCAACGCTGCTGCATGACGACGTGGTCGACGAGTCGTCGCTGCGCCGCGGCCGCGCCACGGCCAATGCGCTGTTCGGCAATGCCGCCTCGGTGCTGGTCGGGGATTTCCTGTACTCGCGTTCGTTCCAGATGATGGTTTCGCTGAACAATATGCGCGTGATGCAGATCCTGTCGGACGCCACCAACGTGATCGCCGAAGGCGAAGTGCTGCAGCTGCTGAACATGCACGACCCGGACGTTTCCGAGGAAAGCTACCTGAAGGTGATCCGCTCGAAGACGGCCAAGCTGTTCGAGGCGGCGGCCGAACTGGGCGCGCTGGTGGCCGGCGCTAGCGACGAACAGATTTCCGCGGCCGGCGAGTACGGCCGTTCGCTGGGCACCGCGTTCCAGCTGATCGACGACGTGCTCGATTACGCGGGCGACGCCACCGAGATCGGCAAGAACGTCGGCGACGACCTGCGCGAGGGCAAGCCCACGCTGCCGCTGATCTACCTGATGGAAAACGGCTCCGGGGAACAGCGCCAGCTGGTGCGCTCGTGCATCGAGACGGGCGACGAGCAGCATTTCGACGCCGTGCTGGCCGCCATCACCTCCAGCGGGGCGCTCGACTACACGCGCCGCGCCGCCGTCGCGCAGGCCGACCGCGCCACCGCCGCGCTGGCCAACATGCCGGAAGGCCGCCACAAGGAATCGCTGCTGCAACTGGCCCGTTTCGCCGTCGACAGGACGCACTGATCATAGCCAGCGGGGCGCACGGCCTGCCGGCCTGGCGGGCGCGCCACGCAAGATGGTGATCGTTTCCACTCGCATGCCACAAAGCCGCGGGCCGCTGCCCGCATTGGCTGGAACACAACTATAATCGGCGTTCCACAGAGGACATCCACCCATGAAAAAGAATTCCGCAAACGGCGAGACCCCTGCCGCAGAACCGCGGCTGTACCGCGTCGTTGCCGGACGCGTGCAGCAGATGATCCAGGACGACAAGATCGGCCCCGGCGAACGCCTGCCCGCCGAACGCGAGCTGGCTGCGCGGCTGTCCGTCAGCCGGGCTTCGCTGCGCGAGGCATTGATCGCGCTGGAACTGGGGGGCGTGGTCGAAGTGCGCGGCGGATCCGGCGTCTACGTATGCGAACAGCCGTTGCCGGCGGACGTGCCGGAAACGGGCCCCGGCCCGTTCGAAGTACTGGCCGCGCGCCGCATGATCGAATCCGAGATCGCCGCCATCGCCGCCAAGGCCGCCACCGGCGCGGCCGTCGACGCGATCCTGAAAGCGGTGGAAGAGATGGAACGCCACCACGAAGACCGCGCCAGCAACGAAATGGCCGACCGCAACTTCCACCTGGCGATCGCCCGCGCCACCGGCAACACCGCCCTCGTCGGCGTGATCGAATACCTGTGGAACAACCGCGGCTCGCTGTGGCACAAGCTCAAGGAGCACTACCAGACCGAGGAACTGCGCCTGCAGACATTGCCGGACCACCGCAAGATCCTCGAAGCCATCGCCGCCCACGACCCCGCCGGCGCCCGGCACGCCATGCGCTCGCACCTCGAGCGCGTTACGCGCACGTTCTCGCGCGGGTAACGCCCCCCTTCCGCACTTCCTGTAGAGCTCGTGTCCCGGTGCCTGGCACGGGGACACGAGCTCGGCCACAATTCAAGCGCATCACGCCTGGCCTTCGCTGGCGCCCTTGCGCCATCCCTTCCTGCTGAGCCCGTGTCCCCGTGCCAGGCACGGGGACACGGGCTCGGCCACAGAGTGTGGTCGCCCACCTTGCTTAACTGGCCAGACCAATCTAGAATGGCCTGACCAAAAAGCCACGCCAACCCTGACGGAGACAAGGTGAAGAACTCGACCAAACTGCTGGCCGCCCTGGCCTGCTGCACGCTGCTGGGCACCGCCCATGCCGAAGGCCCCTTCCGCAACCCGGACAACAAGAACCTCAAGGATGTATCCGAGGGCACGTATCCGGTCCCCTACAAGATGCCGGTGGTAGCCGAGATCACGGAACAGCTGAACCGCATCCGCGCCTACATGGACCACGCCACGCCGACCCGCGTGGTCAACAAGAAGACCGGTGCGCCGATCACCGACTTCAAGACGCCGGTGGCCGATGCGGCCTTCGCCGAGGCAGCGGGCGACTACGGCATCATGGTCTACGAAATGGGCGTGGTGCACGCCGGCCTGCTGCGCGCGGCCGAAGCCACCGGCGACAAGAACTTCACCGCGATGACGAAGCGCCACTTCGACTTCTTCGGCCAGACACTGCCCTACTTCCGCGCGCAGGAATCGAAGTTCCACCTGGAGCGCCAGAACAGCTTCGCGCGCTTCATCGATCCCCGCTCGCTGGACGACACCGGCTCCATGTGCGCCGCGCTGATGCGCGCGAAGGCCGCGAAAATCGGCCCGGACCTGAAGTGGATGATCGACAGCTGCAACGACTGGGTGGCGAACAAGCAGTTCCGCCTGGCCGACGGCACGATGGCCCGCAAGCGCCCGCAAGCTGTCTCGCTGTGGGGCGACGACATGTACATGAGCATTCCCGCGCTGGCCGAGGCCGGCCGCATGACGGGTGAACGCAAGTACTTCGACCTGGCCGTGGCCAACGTGCTGGGCATGTCCGAGCGCCTGTACAACCCGCAGCTGAACATCTTCACGCACGGCTGGCACGAGCACGTGCCGAATTCGCCGCGCTTCTACTGGGCCCGCGCGAACGGCTGGGCGGTACTGGCGATGAGCGACCTGCTCGACGTGCTGCCGAAGGACCATCCGGGCTACGACAAGGTGCTGAACCAGCTGAGGAGCGCCATCAAGGGCATCGCCGAACTGCAGTCCGGTACCGGCCTGTGGCACCAGATGATCGATCGGAACGACTCGTACCTGGAAACGTCCGCGTCGGCCATGTTCACCTACGTGATCGCCCACGCGATCAACCAGGGCTGGATCAGCCCCACCACGTATGGCTCGATCGCGCAGGCCGGCTGGGTGGGCCTGACCACGAAGATCAACGACAAGGGCCAGGTCGAAGGCACGTGCGTGGGCACCACTCTCGCATCGGACCAGATCTACTACTACAACCGCCCTGTCAGCGTGCACGCGCTGCACGGCTACGGCCCGGTGCTGCTGGCCGGCGCGGAAATGATCAAGCTGCTGAAGAACCCGAACGTGAGCGTCGAGTACAAGCTGCGCACCTATCATTACCAGCCGAAGGACGGTGGCAAGACCGACTACCGCGAACATCAGTGAAAGGATGAACATGACCCGCTTCCCCCGCCAACTGGCGACCCTCTCCGCCCTGCTGCTGGCAGCCGCCGTGGCCCCATCGATCGCCAGCGCGGCAGCCCTGCGCGTGACGCTGTCGCATGACCTGGACAGCGCCCGCCCGTCCGAAACGGTGACGGTGCCATGGAAGGAGGTGAATGCCGCCCTGCCCGGCGCGCTGATCCAGCGCATCGTGGTCAGGGATGCGGGCGGGAAGGCGGTACCGTTCCAGGTGACGAACGTGGCGCCGCAGGCGAAGGATCCACAGAACGTGGGCGCCGCTTATGGTGAACTGATCTTCCAGCACAGCTTCAAGGCCGGCGAGAAAAGCGCCACGTACACGGTGGAGAAGTCCGACGCGATCGCGCCGGTCTTCCCGCAGCAGACGACGGCGCGCTACATCCAGGAGCGCCTCGACGACTTCGGCTGGGAAAACGACAAGCTGGCGCACCGCACCTACGGCCCCGCGCTGATGGCGCCGGCGGCCCCGGGCAGCGGCAAGGAAGTGCTGCAGACGTCCGGCCTGGACCTGTGGTTCAAGCGCGTGCCGTATCCGATCGTCGACCGCTGGTACAACAAGGGTCATGACCATTACCACAAGGACGAAGGCGAAGGCATGGACTTCTACAACGTCGGCAAGTCGCGCGGTGCCGGCGGCACCGGCGTGTGGGATGGCAAGGCGCTGCACGTGTCGGCCAACTACGCCGGCTGGAAGGTGCTGGCCAACGGCCCGATCCGCTCGATCTTCGAGCTGCGCTACGACAGCTGGGACGCGGCCGGCACGTCCGTCACCGAAGTAAAACGCTTCACGGTGGACGCGGGCCACCAGCTCGACCGCATCGACAGCACGTTCGAGTTCAAGGGCCCGTCGTCGCTGACGGTGGCCGTGGGCCTGAACAAGACCCCGACCGACAAGGGCGAGAACGGCGTGGTCGACGTCAAGCGCGACAAGGCGACCGGCACGCTGCTGCAGTGGATCGAGCAGCGCAGCAAGGGCGCCTTCGGCATCGCCGTGATCCTGCCGGGCGCGCAGGACTTCACGGACGATGCGCTGAACAACCTGGTGCTGGCACAGGTGAAATCCGGCGAGCCGCTGCGCTACTACGCGGGCGGCGCCTGGAGCGGCGCGAAGGAGATCACGACGGCGGCGCAGTGGCAGTCGTACGTGGCCGACTTCGCGAAGCGCGCCGCGCACCCCGTCAAGGTCGGGCTGCAGACGCAGCCCTGACCATGAAGGCCGGCACCGCCGGCCTTTTTCTTTGCTAGAGGATCTCGTGCACGATGGCGGGCGGCCGGCACAGCCGCACGCCCTTGTCGGTCACCACGAACGGCCGGTTGATCAGCGACGGGTTCGCATTCATCGCATCCAGCAGCTGGTCATCCGTCAACGCCGGGTCGGCGAGGTTCAGCTGTTCGTACACTTCCCCCTTGTCGCGCATCGCGGCGCGCGGCGACAGGCCCGCGCGGACGATGATGTCCGCCAGCTCGGCGCGCGTGGGCGGGTTCTTCAGGTAGTCGACGATCACGGGCTCGATGCCCGCCTCGCGGATCAGCGCCAGCGCACCGCGCGAATTGCTGCAGGCGTTGTTGTGGTAAATGGTGACGGCCATGGAAAATCCTCGGTCATGTTGACGAGGCGGGATCATAACGGAACCAGCTACGCAAAGGCCCGCCGGCATGGCGGCAGCGAAAAATTACCGCTGAGATAGTTGCCATAATCCCTGAAATCTGGTCTAATAATGCCTCACCAGTCGGGGTGTAGCTTAGCCCGGTAGAGCGCTACGTTCGGGACGTAGAGGCCGGAGGTTCGAATCCTCTCACCCCGACCAAGAATTTCATGCAAAACAGCAGACCTTTGGTCTGCTGTTTTGCTTTGGGCTGCTTGTTATTCCGCCACTGCCACCTCGGCCACTTTGGCCAACTGTACTGCCTGTCCCGCCTGTCCCCTCGCCCCACCAGCAGGCGATACCACAACCGGCTCATCGAACTGGTAATCCCCCGCCGCCAGCACCTCCCAGCACCCCTCCCCCTTCAAATGCAGCACATGGGTGTGATGCCGCAGCACCGCCGGCCGGTGCGCAATGCTGATCAAGGTCGTCCCGCTTTCCCGCAAGCGTCCATACAGCGAGGCTTCGTTGCCGCAGTCGAGCGCGCTGGTCGCCTCATCCAGGATGACGATGCTCGGGCCGTGCACCAGCACGCGGCCGAACGCCAGGCGCTGCTGCTCGCCGACGGACATCAGCTTGGCCCAGTCCTGCACCGCATCCAGCCCGCCGACGCGTTCGGCCAGGTCGGGCAGGTGAACCTGCTCGAGGATGGCCAGCAGTTCCTCGTCGGCCAGATCCGAATGCGCACTTGGGTAGATCAGCTGGCTGCGCAGCGACCCGTGCTGCAGGTAGGGTTGCTGCGGCAGGAAGAAGAAATCTTCCATCGGCGGATGGTGGATCGTGCCGCTGCCCGTGTCCCACAGGCCGGCGATCGCGCGCAGCAGCGAACTCTTGCCGCAGCCGCTGTCGCCGGTGATGAGCAGGGCGTCGCCGGGCTTCAGCGCCAGTGACAGTTCCTTGATCAGCACCCGTTCGGATTGGGGTGGATGCAGCGTGAGCGCTTCCAGCGACAGATGCTTGCCCTGGCGCTTCTCGATGCGCGGGTGCTTGTTGTCGGCATCGGCATCGGCCGTCGGCGCCGCGCCCGGCAGCACGAGGTTCGACAGCGCCTGCAGCCGGCCGATCCCCGCCACGAAACGGCTCAGGCTCTCGAAATTGTCGACGATGATGCCCACCGCCGTGAGCACGGCGGTGAACGCGCCCGCCGCCTGGATGGCCCGCCCCACTTCCAGTTCGCCCGACAGCACGCCGTCGGCCAGGATCACGAACGGCAGCACCAGCGTGAGCTGGCTGAACGTGCGCTGGAAGAAGTTCAGGTTGCGCTGCTTCTTGATCAGCCGGGCGAAATTATGGATCACCTTCTCGAACTTGCTGTTGATATGCGCGCGCTCCTGCGCCTCGCCGCGGTAGAAGGCGATCGATTCGGCATTCTCGCGCAGGCGCATCAGGCTGAAACGGAAATCCGCCTCGCGCCGCAGCTGCCAGAAATTCAGGTGGATCAGCGGGGTGCCGAAGATGTAAAGGGCGATACCCGTGCCCACCAGCGCATACACCGCCAGCACACCCACCAGCACATGGGAGATCGACCACAGCACGGCGCTGAACGCCACCAGCTGCATGATCGAGCCCAGGAAGATCAGCAGGAAGTGCGTGGACCTGCCGGTGAACGTGTTGATATCCTCGCTGATGCGCTGGTCGGGGTTGTCGATCTCGCCGTCCGATTGCAGCGCATAGTATTTACGGCGCTTCAGGTAGCCATCGAGGAAACGGCCCGTGAGCCAGCGCCGCCACTGGTTGGCGAAGAGATCGCGCATGTAGTAATAGAAGGCATAGATCGGAATTGCGAACGCCAGGATGATGAGGCAGGTCCGTACCGAATCCCAGAACCGGCCGCCGCTTCTGGCGGCCAGTGCCGAGGTCATCTCGCCGGCCTGGTCGTTCAGCATGACCGCCAGCTGGGTCTCCACCAGCATCAGGCCGATCAGCAGCGCCAGCAGGAGCCAGGCCTGCTTTTTCTGGTCTCCCTGCCAATAGGGCTTTGCCACGCTGAGGAACTGTTTCCATGCCTCGATCGACAGGGGTGCGGCACGCTGTCTCTTTTTTGGTGCCGGCGTATCGTCGATCGCGGCTTTGGTCTTTGCGGTGCTCATTTCGATGCTTCCAGTAATTGGCCAGGGTGCGGACGTGCTACCTGAGCCATACCTGCAGCATACGAGCCGGAATGGAATCATTCGGTGCGGAAACGGACATAACAACCCAAATCGTTTCCTTGGAAAAAAAGCGACACTGTCTGATGCGGCTGCGCGGCAGGCACGCAACGACCCGGCGCGGCAAGGCACCTGCAGCGCGCGCATTACGTCGGCAAGGCACTGCCGCAAATCAGCCGACCGCCTGACCTGCGCTCGTCTACATTGCCTGCCCTGCGTGCTCCGGGATCGGCCGCACCACCAGGAACAGATAGGACATGGCGCCCAGGAAGGCGATGCCGGCCCCGGTCAGCAGCGCCGGCACGAACGACCACGTTTGCGCGATATAGCCGGTCAGCAGAGGCGCCAGCGCGCCGCCCAGGAACCCGCCGAAATTCTGCAGCGCGCCCAGCGAGCCCACGCCGCTCGGCGGTGCCACCACGGTGGCGAGCGACCACGCACAGGCCGAGGAAGCGTTGGCGAGGAAGATCACGATGGAGATGCAGGCCACGGCCACCACATTGCTTTCGGCCAGCGCCGCCGGGATCGTGAAAGCCACCATGCCCAGCGTGGCCACCACGACCGCGTTGCGGCGGCCCGCCACCTTCGATGTCGATGCCCGGGCCACGCGATCCGAAGCCCAGCCGGCCACCAGCGCGCCGGCGAAACCGCACAGGAACGGGATCGACGCGGCGATACCCGCGTAGGCCAGGTCCATGTGGCGCTCCGTGCGCAGGTAGCCCGGCAGCCATGTCAGGAACACCCAGTTCAGGTACACCGAGCCGAAGAAGCCCAGCATCATGCCCCACGTGGCGCGGTAGCGGAACAGTGCCCGCCAGGCGGCAAAGCCGGCCGCCGGCGCGGCCTTGCCGGCGTCGTCCACTTCGAGATAGGCGCGTTCCTCGGCGGTCAGCTGCTCGCGCACGGGATCGCGATAGACCGCGATCCACACGACCGCGGCAACGATGCCCAGTGCGCCGGTGACGAAGAACGCCCAGTGCCAGCTGGTGGCGGCGATCAGCGGCGGCAGGCACAGGGGGGCCAGCGCCACGCCCAGCGGCGACGCCGAATTGAAAACGCCGGTGGGCGTACCGCGCGAGCGGGCCGGGAACCAGTTGGTGACGACCCGCGCGGCCGCCGGGAATTGCGGAGCCTCGCCGATGCCCAGGGCGATCCGCACGAGCAGGAACCAGCCGAACGTGGAAGCCAGTCCGCCCGCGGCCTGCGCCAGCGACCACAACACGAGGCCGCTGCCGAGCAGCCAGCGCGGTCCCACCTTGTCGACGAGGGCGCCCACCGGCAACTGGCACAGCGCATAGCTCCACGAAAACGCCGACAGCAGCACGCCCATCTCGCCCAGCGACAGGCCAAGGTCGGCGCGGATGTATTCGTTGGCCACGGCCAGCGTGGCGCGGTCCAGGTAATTGATGACGCCGCAGACCACGAGCAGCACGAGCGAGATGGCCTGGCTGCGGCGGATACGGGGCGGAATGGTGGCCGGGGCCGGGTGATTGCGCATGGTCGGATGCAGCCCGTGCCCTGCCCCGGGGCGACAGGCCGGCTGCCTGTGAAAGAAAAATGGACGGGGAAATGACGGCGAGTATAGTCCACCGGCCCTGGCGTTGCGTAAAGAATCGATGGGCACTGGCCGTGCGGCCGCGGGCGCGCCGCGAGCATTACAATGCCCTGGCCAGCACAGACCACAACGACATGGAGACAACATGCACCAAAGCCTGAGCTATGTACACGGAGCGCACGACGTTCCGCTGATCGGCGAAACGATCGGTTCCTTCCTTGCGGGCGTCGCCGCGCGCCATGGCGCCGACGAAGCGCTCGTCGTGCCGCACCAGCAGGTGCGCTGGAATTATGCCGAACTCGATGCGCGCGTGACGAACCTCGCGGCCGGCCTGCTCGGCCTGGGCTTGCAGCCCGGCGACCGGGTCGGCATCTGGTCGCAGAACTGCGCCGAATGGGTACTCGTGCAGTTCGCCACGGCGCGCGCCGGCCTGATCATGGTGAACATCAACCCCGCCTACCGGCGCACCGAGCTCGAATATGTGCTCGACAAGGTGCAGTGTGCGGCCCTGATCCTCGCCCCCGCGTTCAAGTCGAGCGACTATCTCGCCATCGCCGGGGAAGTGCTTCCCGAACTGGCCGGCAGCGCTCCCGGCAAGCTGCACTCGGCAAGGCTGCCGCACCTGCGGCATGTGATCAGGCTCGGTGCCGAAGCGACGCCAGGAATGCGCAACTTCGAGTCGCTGCTCGCGCCGCCCGACGCGGCACGGCGCGAACAGCTTGCCGCCATCGAGGCCGCGCTGCAGTTCGACGATCCCGTCAACATCCAGTTCACCTCGGGCACTACCGGCTCCCCCAAGGGCGCGACGCTCACGCACCACAACATCCTGAACAACGGTTTCTTCATCGGCGAGGCGATGAAGCTCACCCATCGCGACCGCCTGTGCATCCCGGTGCCGCTCTATCACTGCTTCGGCATGGTGCTCGGCAACCTGGCATGCGTCACGCATGGGGCCACCATGGTGTTCCCCGGTGAAGGCTTCGAGCCGAAGGCGGTGCTGGAAACGGTGCAGGCGGAACGCTGCACCGGCCTGCATGGCGTGCCGACCATGTTCATCAGCCTGCTCGATCACCCGGCGTTCGGCCAATACGACCTGTCCACCCTGCGCACCGGCATCATGGCCGGCTCGCCCTGCCCCGCCGAGGTGATGGGCCGCGTCATCGAGAGGATGCACCTGTCGGAAATCACGATCGCCTACGGCATGACGGAAACGTCGCCAGTCAGCTTCCAGAGCTCGGTGGACGACCCGGTCGCGCTGCGCGTGTCCACGATCGGCCGCGTGCATCCGCACCTGGAAGTCAAGATCGTCGATGCCGAAGGCCGCATCGTGCCGCGCGGCGTGAAGGGCGAACTGCTCACGCGCGGCTACTCCGTCATGCTCGGCTACTGGGGTGAAGAGGAAAAGACCCGCGAAGCCATCGACGCGTCGCGCTGGATGCACACGGGCGACCTGGCGGTGATCGACGAACAGGGCTTCGCGGCCATCGTGGGCCGCGCCAAGGACATGGTGATCCGCGGCGGCGAGAACATCTACCCGCGCGAGATCGAGGAATTCCTGTACCGCCACCCCAAGGTGCTCGACGTGCAGTGCGTGGGCGTGCCGGACCCGAAGTATGGCGAGGAACTGTGCGCCTGCATCGTGCTGCGGCCCGGCGCGTTGGCAAGCGAGGACGAGATCCGCGAATTCTGCCGGGGCCAGATCGCGCACTACAAGGTGCCGCGCTACGTGCGCTTCGTGAACGCCTTTCCGATGACGGTCACCGGCAAGATCCAGAAATACGTGCTGCGCCGGCAGGTGACGACGGACCTCGGCCTGGCTGAGTAACGCCGGGCCGAGGGCTTGCCTGCTACGTTGCCCTTACTTTGCCTGAGCCGGCGTCAGCGCCTGCACCGCGGCCGACACGTACACCAGCGGCGCATTCCAGTTGATGGCCACTTCGTTGCTGGCATACGAACAGCCATGGTCCAGGAACGATTTCGCCGGCAGCGCCGATGGGTAAGGCGCGGGGCAGTCGTTCTTGTCCTGCTGCGCCGGCTGCGGTCCGCCGACGATCCAGCCCGGCACCGGCGCCTCGATGCCATCGGCTTCCGAAGGCCGGTGGTGCGGATGCATGGGCGATGCCGTGCCGAAGCCGGTCACGAACGAGATGCCCACGGCATTGCGGCCCAGCGCATAGTCCAGGCCCGCCTGCGCCGCGTCCAGGTACTCGCGCTTGCCCGTCAGCCGGTAGCCATGCGCCAGCACCATCGCCTGGTTCAGCGCCACGGCGCTGCTGCCCCAGATGTAGTCGGCAGGCTGCATCGGAATGCCGTAGGCCGACTTCTTCCAGCCCGCCGCCAGGCTGGCTGACAGCTTGTCGATCCGGTTCGCGATGAGGCCCTGGTCCGCGGCCGCGCCCAGCTTCTTGTGGTGCCGCGCCAGCGACATCCATGCCAGCCCGCGCACTTCGGCCCACGACGGCACCGTCGCCTGTAATGCGGGCGCGTTCATCGCCTTGTAGTAAGCCGCGTCGCCCGTGGTGATGAACAGCTCCGCCGCGGCCCAGCCGAATTCGTCGCTCACATCCTTGTCGCCGTATTCGCCGGTCTTGATGTCCGCCGGCTGCTGGTAATACACCCGGGGATGCGCCTGCCCCCATTGCCATGCGGCCTTCGATGCCGCCAGCATGCGCGCCGACAGGCCCGGCAGCTGCTGTTCATACGGCGCGAACACGCGGCTGGCCGTTGCCATCACGGCGGCGAAGTTCAGCGCCGCCGCCGTGGTCTTCTGCACCACGTAGCGCGGCTGCGTGGCCTGGTCCGGCATCACCATGCCGTCGAAACTCTTGTTGGTGAGCTTGTGGTACACGCCGCCGTCGGCCGGGTCCTGCATGGTGAGCATCCACTCCAGGTTCCACAGCGTTTCGTCGAGCAAGTCGGGCAGCCGGTTGCCGCTCTCCGGAATGCCCAGGTCCTGCCTGTCGAACAGTGCCGGGAAGTCTTCGTATGCCGCCAGCAGCGTGTACGTGGAGATGCCCGAGTTGACGATGTACTTGTTGTAGTCGCCGGCGTCGTACCAGCCCTTGGGGCTGGCGATGACGGTGCCGGCCGGCCGCGCCGGCGATGCGGCCGATTCGTGCACCAGCACGCGCGTGTCCGGGTGCCCCGCCGCCCTCTTGTACACACCCGCGTGCTTTTCATCCAGCGCCGTGCTGTTGCGGTTGAAGTAAAAGGCCTTGATGGAGGCGGCGTTCACGGCCTGCAGGACGGCCGGGCCGATGTCGAACGGCGGCGAATCGGGCAGGCCGGCAACGCGTACCTGGTAGCGGCCCGGCGTGGCCAGCGCCGTGAAATCGGCCAGCCGCACCTTGTCGCCCGACTCGGGCGAAGGCCGCGCCGCCGCCAGAGTACCGGTCCGCACCACGGTACCGGTGCCCGCCTTGACGATGGCGAAGCTGGCCGCCTTTCCATCCGGGACCACGGCGAACTTCGCCGCGCCGGGCAGGAAGCCGAGCTGGTTGACGTGGATGGCCGGGGCTGGCGCTGTCGCCCATGCCGCGGCGGGAATGGCCAGGCAGGCCAGCGGCACCAGTGGTGCAAGCATCCGGTAAATGGGGTGGCGTTTCCGTGCGAGATGTCTCAATGTCGTTATCCTTGGCCGCGTTAGGGGTGAAAACGTTTTCACATGATAGTGGCGCAATTCGGGGCGAAGATCAATGCATGGCGGCGACTTTTCCCGGAAACGGCCGCGCAACGGTTCGACCCGGCGGGGATGCCGGCATCGCGGGTGACGCGGCATGGCGCAACGCCGAAGTCAGTCGAACCGGGGGTCGGCGACCTCCTCCAGCGTTCGCGCGAAACTGCATTCGCGCAGGCGCCTTTCCAGCATGTCGTGGGAAGGCATGTCCATGTTGACGATGCGATGTAAACCTTCGACGTCGGTGTCGTCGAACCCCTCGATGCGGTAGTCGGTCTGCACGGTGCAGCGCGCGTAGAACTCCGCCTTGGGCGACTTGCGCAAGGCCGCGATCATGCCGTCGGCATAGGAGCCCTGCGGCACCGGCTGGACAGCCGCCTCCAGCGTGACTTCCCGGCCCCCGCGCAGCACGCCGAAATACATGGCGCCGGCCAGCACGTTGAACAGTGTATCGACATGGCAGAAGCAAACCCCGTCGTGCGGGAAGCCGTCGCGCAGGTAGGAGTTGGTGGCCACCACGCCGAAGACCCGCTTCACCCTGCCGCGATAGCCATCGTCGCCGGCCCATTCGGCGATCTGGTCGAGGTCGCACGCCAGCGCGGAACATTGTGCCCGGCATTGCCTGGCCTTGTCGTCCAGGCGCTTTTCCGTGTCGTGGAACTCGCGGGGCTCCGCCGGACACGGGATGGAGGCGGTTTCGATGACGAATGCCGCGTCGTCGATGACGATCAGCAGGTCGATCTGCTCGCCCGGTTTGTGACGCGGACGAAGGTGCGAGCCGATAAAGCGCATGCGGTCCCGATACGGATTCTTCGCGATCGCTTCACGAACAGCCTGCAGCAGGATCGCTTCGTTGGCGGTCCCCTTCCTGCCAAAGGCGATTCCAAGTTCGCGATGATCTTTCGCCCAGGCGTTCAGCACGCGGGCATGGTGCGCTCCCATGAGCGGCCACCACAGCAGGACCACATCGCTCCCTGCCGGCAGCAGTGGCCGGTCCCACAACGTCGCGCGCTTGCTGGCGGGCGTATGGCAGAGGAAATCGATGCATTCCCTTACCCTGTCGGCGGACAGCACCACGCATTGCCGTATCACGCTGGCGATCTCCTCGCGCGGCAGGCGGCTCTCGACGATCGTCGCCAGGGCGCCCGCGTCCTTTACCTTGTCCAGCGGGCGTGCCAGTTCATGAAGCTGTCCCGCCATCATGGCCAGCTCGCCCCAGACGAGCAGGATCTCGCGGATCTGCAGTCCCACTTGCGGATGGATTTCGTCCAGAAAATCGCCAAGGGCCGCAACCTGAAACAGGCCACACTCGCGGCGCGCCTCCAGCAATTGTTCGCGCTCGCCATCGGGCACCTGGAATGCCGGCACGCGCCGCACCGTCAGGCGTCCGTCATGCAGCCGCACCCAGGGTACGTAGACATTGCCGTTCGGCGCAGCCGGGTTGCTTTTCCTGAAGTTGGCGAAGTCGCGGGCCATCAATGCCGGCCACCGCGCCAGGTCGATGGCGGCGCGCAAGGCCAGCTCGCTCGCGCTGTCGTCGACGCCATAGCACAGGCAATCGGGCGTGACCGCGACAGTGGACTTCCACCAGACCACCGAATTCCACACCCTCCGGATCGACACGTCGTGCTGGGCAAGGGCCATGAGCCGATCCAGCGCAACGTCGAAGGCGATATCTTCCGGCTGCGCGATGCCCTGCTTGCCGAATCCCCTGTCGCGCCGCAGCAGTTTCAACATGCCGCCGATGGCGTCCACGACCGCCTCGATGGCCCCCGACAAGGCGTGGGAGTTGCCGGCAGAATCGGTGAAACAGCGCATTTGCTGCATCTGCTCGATGGAAACGACATCGACGGTTTCCAGCGCCTTGCCGAGACTACGGAATACCTCGACATGCACCTGATTGATCCGCGCCGAGAAAGAAGGGGCCAATTCGTCGAGCTTGCGAAAGCGAAGGTGCGACGCAAGTTCATCGATGCTTGCCTGCACACGCCCGCATTGCGCACCGATCGCAATGCCCAGCAGGTAGACGTGGTGGTCCGCGGGGCTGCCGTCGCGCTGCGCCAGGAAGGCCTGCTCCCATACCTGCCGGTCGAAGCCTTCTGACGTGGGACCGCGCAGCGACTTGCGCTTCTGCCTCAGTGTTTCAACGAAGTTCAGTCGCATGGGACACCCCTCCCGTCGATGATCCAGGCATGAATATACATGCGGCGTCGCGACGCGAAAAGCCGTTTCGGCACGCGCCGACAGGGTGTCAGGACGACAGCCGCCGAACACGCGCCGGCTTCGAATCTGCTACTGGTCGTAGCTGTGATAGAACGGCCGGTACACATCTTGCGCGGCCGCCGGCTTGCCGAACCACCGCACCAGCGCGCGCGGCCAGCGATCCGCAAGCGGTACCAGCGTGAACGAACCGGCGATGCGCGGTGTCGTCTCGGCCAGGTGCGTTACCTCCGGCGTCGTTCCCTTGTTACCCAGGCTGCCGACGATCGCGTTATGGCTCAACAAGGTGCGTTCGCCGTCCCGCTCCACGGCCACGTCGGCCGGCGGCATGGCCAGCGCGAACCCGCGGCCATCGGCGCCGGTCAGCAGCGCCATGTCGGTGCCGCGCCGGTTCCCCTGGAAGCGCAGGTCGGTGCGGTGCAGGTGGAACAGGCCAAACTCGTTCAGCGCATCCTTGCCCGGATAGCCGGCATGGGGCCCCTGCCCGATCCAGCGGAACTCGCCGCTGCCGGCCGGGGCCACGATCGACAGCCCCGCTTCGCCCAGCAGCCCCGATGCGCTGACGGGGACGAAGGAATACGTGACGGCGATCGCGCCATTGTTCCCGATCTCCAGCCTGTAACCGCCCTGCAAGCCTTCCGGCCTGGTGGCCGTTGCGGTCACCGTGGCGGCACCGGCAGCGGGCGCGGCCCCCTGCAGCAGGTCGTCGAAGCGCTGCGGCGTGCCGGCCGCCTGCGCATCCGGACGTTCCCGGGCACCGGCGGGAAGCGGATAAAAGCCGGAAACCGCCAGTACCACCCGGTCGCCGCGCCGTTCCGCCTTCACTACGGCTTTCTCCAGCCGCGGCAGCGTGGACGCCATCCACAAGCCCGACTGCTTCGCCCGCAGCGCCTCCGCCATCAGCGGCTTGCGCCCGGTGTGCGGGTGGATGCCGTCGACCAGCACGTTACCGGCGCGGTCGCGGATCGTCACCTGCCCGGTGGGGCGCTGCACCGCCACCGTCCACCGCGGCAGCGTGACCTTCACTTCGGCCGCGGTATCGCTCACTACCGCCTGGCCCTGTGTCGGCAGCGCGTCCGTCCACCGCGAACGCGTGGCGCCGGCCTGCTCCAGCAGTACGGCGCGCTCGTTGACATGCATGCCCTTCTCGTCGACGGCGGCGACGTTCAGCGCCAGCACGTCGCCTTCGGCATTGGCGGGAACGTCGACAGGGATGCGCACGGTTTCGCTGCCCCGTGCGGCGGCAGCCAGGGCCGCACTGCCCTGCTGTACTGCGCGGCCGTTTCGCTGCAGGGACCACTGCAGGCGCATGCCGCGCAGCGAGCGGAAGTCGTAACGGTTTTCCACCGTCAGCGCGATGTGCTGCCGGCCGGGCTTCACTGCGGCGCTGCGCTCGCCGATCCGCACCGGCGCATACACCTTGCGCAACTGCCAGTAATCGGCCTGCGGCGTGCGGTCGGCATAGGTGACGCCATCGGTGCCGTCCAGGCCATGCGTATCGTAGAAGCGGTGCCGGTCGAGCCAGGCCTGCCGCGTGGGTTGCGACGGGTCCACCGGTTCGGCACTGGTGCGCAGGATGCCCTGGTCCATGAAGTGCCAGATGGCCCCGCCGGCGAAGACCGGGTGTTGCTGGATCATTTCCCACTGTTCCTGCAGCCGGTCGGTGGCCAGGCCGAGGGCGTGTGCATATTCGGTGAAGATGGTGGGCCGCGTAAGCGTGCGGGCATAGTCGGCCACCTTGGCATTGACCGGATAGTGAGGCGCGTAAATGTCGACCCACTCCGGGATCTTGCCGTAGTTGGCGGCGAAATAGCTGCCGATCTTCGGATAGGTGATCGGCCGCGACGGATCGAGCTTCTTCGCCAGCCGGCCCGCCTCCAGCTCCGCATCGTTGATGGGGTTCTCGTTGCCGATGCTCCAGATGAGCACCGAGGCGCGGTTCCTGTCGCGCGTGATCGTGGGTTCCACGCGCGCAAGGATGTTGGCGCGGTATTCCGGCTTATCGAGGTTCTTCTCGCCATGGCCGATCGATACCTCGTCCATCACGTAGAAGCCCATCTCGTCGCACAGCGCCAGCAGCCGCGCATCCGGCGGATAGTGCGAGGTGCGCACGAAGTTCACGTTCGCCTTCTTCATGAGCTCCAGGTCGGCGCGCATCCGGTCCACGGGGATCGCCCGGCCATGCACGGGATCGAGGTCGTGGTGGTTCACGCCGCGCAGCTTGACGGGCCGGCCGTTCAGCAGCAGCACGCCGCCGGCGATCGTCACTTCGCGCAGGCCGATGCGCTCTTCCACCAACTGCACCGCATTGCCGCCTTCGGTAACGGTGAGCTGCAGCCGGTACAGCGACGGCGTTTCGGCCGTCCACAGCGCCGGCTGGGGCACGCGCATCGTGCCGCCACGCCGCAGGCTGCCGGTGCGCGGCAAGGTGACTTCGGCGGCCGTGCCGCCATCCGGCGCCAGCAGCCGGGCATGCACTTCGCCATCGGGCTGGCTGAGCGCCACGTCGACCGACAGTTCCGCCGTACCGTCTGCGGCCAGCCTCGTGAACGTGCCGAGATCCTGCACGTGCGTGGCCGGCACCGCGAACAGCGTCACGTCGCGATAGATGCCGGACAGCGACCAGTCGTCGTTCAGGTCGAATTCATAGCCGTGCGGCCGGGTGGTGACGCGCACGGCGACCGAGTTCCCGGCATCGTGCCGTACCAGGTCCGTCACGTCGAACGTGTGCCGGTTGAATGCGCTCGCGGTCGACTTGCCCGCCATTTCGCCATTCACCCATACTTCGTAGCCGAAGGCCACGCCTTCGAAGCGCAGCAACGTGCGCTGCCCGCGCCATTCGGCCGGCACGCGGAACGTGCGGCGGTACAGGCCCTTGCCTTCCTTCAGCTCGTCGCCGTACGACGGTTCCGCAAACCCCTTGAGTTCCCAGTTCGACGGCACGGCGATCGTGTCCCAGGCGGAGGTATCGAGCCGGCGCACGTAAAAGCCGGTGTCGGCATCGGTCAGGTCGGCAGGTAGGTAGCGGAACGACCAGTCGCCGTTCAGCGAGCGGGTGAACGCCTGGTCGGCGCCTGCGTATGCCTGCGCGGCACTGGCGGCGGTATGAAAGGCAGTGGCAAGCAACGCCGCCAGGAAAATGTATTTTTGAGGGAGCATGGGTGAACGATAAGACGGTATCGCGATCCGCGGTGGAGCACGCGAAAAAACTCAGGGTGCTGATCGAACGGCTTCCACCCAGCCTATCAGCTCTGCTAGTAACGAATTCATGGCGGGACTGGTTTAATGCAAGTAACACCAACCGCAACAAGGAAGCCGCCATGCTGCATGTCCTCGCCAACGTCGTTCCCCCTCGCGCTGCCCGTTCCGGCTCCAGCGGCAATGCCGGGGTGCCCGCATGAACACCCTCGCCTCGATCGCCGCCCACACGCCGCTATGGGTGTACGGAATCTTCGCGCTGCTCGTCCAGCGCGGCATCGCGGCCGCGCGGGCCAATACCGTGACCCCGGCCCGCCTGTTCCTGCTGCCGCTGGTGATTTCGGTATCCGGCGCCGTGCTGCTGGCGCGTTCCGGTCCGCTGCTGCCGTTTGCCGTGGAGGCGGCAATCGCGGGCCTGGCCGCGGGCGGTGCCCTCGGCTGGCGGCTGTTCGCCGGCCTGCAAGGCTATCGCTGGGATGGCCGGCAACTGGCCCGCCCGGGCACGTGGCGGATGCTGGCCGTAAGCCTGGCCGCTTTCGCAATCAAGTTCGGTTCCGCCACCCTGGCGGGCTGGCATCCCGGACTGGCGGCCGGTGTACCCGGTGCCCTGCTGATGGGAGCGGCGGCCGGCTTTTCCAGTGGCCTGCTGTGGGGCGCGACGATCACGCAGCTGCAGCTGGGCCGGGCCGTTACCGCGGCCCGCGCCGCGCGGGCATAAAAAGGTATGAAGCGAATATGAAGCGGAGATGAAGCCGGCCTGTCAGCCCGGCAGGTCGGCAAGGCCCAGGCGGATCGCCTTCAGCACGACGTCGTTGCGGCGATGCACGCCGAACTTGTTGCGCAGGTTGGCGATGTGGAAGTTCACGCCCGCTTCCGAGATGGCCAGGATGCGGCCGATCTCCCAGGCGGTCTTGCCGGCGCACATCCACCGCAGGCAATCCTGCTCGCGCGGCGTCAGCACCGGCACGGGTTCCGTTGGCGCCGGGGTTTGCAAGGACGGGGCAACGAATGGCTGCAGATACGGGTGCAGCGCATCGAAGGCCACGTCGCGCAGCAGCGACAGGCTGCCCAGGTTGTGCCGCAGGTCTTTCAGGAACGCGGGGCCGGGGTGCTCGTCGCGCACGCAGGTAAGCATGCCGATCTCGCCGTCGACGCCACGCACGGGCAGCGTCACGCCCACCTTCAGGCCGAATGCCGACGCTTCCTCGTACAGCGCCCGCTGCGCGGGGGTTTCAAACGATTGCGGCATCCACACGAGCGGGGAATTCGACCTGAAGCAGTAAGCCACCGTGGGGTCGGCGGCCCGCAGGTCGTGGCGGTCGTAATGGTCGCGCCATTGGGCCGGGTAATTGCTGCGCAGGTAGACCTGGCCGGCATCCACCTTCGGCTGCGGGATCACGGCGAACAGCACGCTGTCGAAACCGAGCCCCTGCGCCGCCGATTCGAGGCGGCGCAGGGCTTCCGGCTCGTTCGCCGCGTTCTTCAGGTCTTCGAATCCCTCATCCATGCAGGCTGCCCATGTCCACCTTCGATGACTGCTTCCGGCCGGAAGGCCGGCTGCGGCGATCTTAGCATGGACAACTTGCGGGATTGAAGCTTACGGCACCACCACCTCGTCGATGTTCGCCAGGCCCATCCCGGTCGACCGCAGCTTGATGGAGTTGTTACGCCCCGCCGCCAGCGCCACCGGCACGGGCAGCGTCGACCACCTGCTCCAGCCGCCGGTCGGCGGGAACACGATCGGCCATGGCTTGCCGTTCACTTCCAGCACACCCACCTTCGGCAGCACGCTGCCATTCGCGTAGCGCAATTTCACGAGCTTGATGCCGCCATGGCCGCCATCGAGGTGGCTGAACGTTGCGCTGCCGCCGCTGGCCGGGAAATCGACGAAGCCCGGCCCGCGATACCCTTCGCGATTGACGGCAGCCGTCGCGCCGCCGCCCAGCACCGCATCCTCGCCCTGGATCGTGCCGCTGCCCGCGTAACGGATGTTCGGCCGCGGCGGCGTGGCCATGCCGTCGCCGATGAAGTAATCGGGAAGGTGCGACTGCATGTAGCCCTTGACCGTCAAGCCGTTGCGGTAGGCCGGGTTGTGCGCCATGGTGTACAGGCGCCGGTCGGTGGGGATGTCGGTCGTGAAGATCACCAGTTCCGAATATGTGGGATTGACCAGCACGACCTCGGTGCGCCAGTCGCCCAGGATATCGCCGAAGAACATCGGGTTGTGGTCCCAGATCTTCGGCGAACCGAAAGCCGCGCTGGACATCGTCAGCAGCCGCGGGGTCGCATTGCTGCGCGTCGGCGCGAGCGGGTTCCACTTCTCGATCTTGTAGTCGTTCAGGCCTTCGGTCAACGCGTCGCCGTCCCACCAGATCGAATGGGTGGGGTAAGGACGAAGGTTCGTGTCCGGCTCCGTCAGCGTATCGGTCGCGCCGTTGAACAGGCCGGAGAACGACCACACTTCGAAGCCCGGGAAGCGCGGATCGACGTCGCCCACGAGGCCGCGGCCCACGTCGCGCAGCACGCCGTCCGTATTCGAATGGCCCCACAGCACGTTGCCGTTCGTCGCATCGTAGTAGTACTCCAGCAGGCCGTTCGGGTTGTTCTGCTGCACGCCATAGCCCTGCAAGCCGGGGCTGGCGGGATCGAGCTTGCCGATGAAGAAGCGGTCGCCATGCACCACGCCGGGCAGGATGTAGCGCAGCGTGCCGTCGCTGTTGACCATGAAGTTACCGGTCGCCATTTCATCCTTGCCGTCGCCATCCACGTCGATCACGCGCATCTGGTGCGACGCCTGCCGCGCATCGCCCGGCGGCATCGGCAGCTTCCAGTTCTCGACGATCTCGCCGCCCTTCCAGCTCCACGAGGCGAAGACATCGTTGAAGCTCTTGCTCGGATTGCGGTTGCGGCCCCAGAAATAGATGCTGGGATTGAGCCCGTCCGGATAGCCGATGCCGAACTGGGTGCCGAGCGGGCCGGCCGCGGCGAAGTCGTTCGGGAACGGGCGCGTGGCCAGCGGCGTGCCGGTCAGGCCATTCAGGATCGCCACGTGCTGCTGGCTGGTGTTTTCGTCGGTGAACGTGCTGCCGTCGCCGAACGTCACGCCATCGGCCACCTTCAGGATCACCTCGGCCTTGCCGTCGCCGTTCATGTCGTACACCGTCACGCCGTCATACATGCCCATGCTGAGCGTCGTCGGGCCGGGACTGATGTTGTAGGTCTTGATGCTGCCCGGCCCCAGGTCGATCTGCCACAGCTTCGTGCCGTCGCGCTTGTAGGCTTCCAGCTTTTGCGGCGCCGTCGCGTAGTCGTCGTTCTCGGTGAACGGGGCGATGCGGTCGATCACGAAATCGTATTCGCCATCGCCATCCAGGTCGCCCACCCACACGTACTTGGTGCGCCAGCCGGGGCCGGGCAGTTCGGACAGCGGCACGCGCACGACCGGCTCCACGGCGTGGTTGGCGGACAGCGTGAAGCGCGCCCCCGCTTCTTCCCGCGCGCCGGCGGTGGCCGGGCGCACGATGTACGTGTTCGCGGCCGTGAGATCGGCGGTGGTGTCCGTGAAGTTCGTGGCACCCGTCAGCGGCGCCGTATTCAGCTTCACCGGCGCGGCGCCGCCCGTGGAACGGTACACGTTGAAACCCAGGTTCGCGGGGTCCAGGCCGAGCAGGCGCCAGTTGACGAACACGGCGTTTTCCGCGGCCCGCACGGCGATCACGCCGCGGCCGAGCTTTTCCATTACCCGGGGCACGGGTGTGGCATCCGTGGTCGCCGCCTGCGCGACCGTACCGCCGCCATAAGCGGCCAGCAAGGCGCCGGCGACGAGTGCCGGCATGGCGCGGCGCGCGAGTCTTCCTGCACGTACCTGTTGCATGGTGTGTCTCCTGTCATGGTTGAAGTGATGCTGCGGTGAGGCGGGGCCGGGCGGGATCGCCACCGCGGCAATCAGCGCCGAGAACGCTGAAATATTAGTATGTCAATGAACGGGAGCGTCCATCGTAGACCTCTCCCCGGGCGAAGTGGAGGGGGAATCCGGAGTTCTCACCAACTTGAGCAGGGTGCACGGCCCGGCGATTTCCCGGGCTTCGGGCAACGCCGGTCGAATCCGTGCGTCGGCCAGATCCGGTATCGCGCTACCATGCCGCGATGACCACGACCGACACCCTCCACCCCCGCCCCCAGCTGACCCGTTCCGAATGGCTCAGTCTTGACGGAACATGGGAATTCGCGTTCGACGACGGCGACCAGGGCCGCAACGATGGCTGGCACGACGGCCGCACGCTGGCGCGCACGATCGAGGTACCCTTCCCTTACCAGAGCGAACGCTCCGGCGTCGGCACGCAGGACGTGCACGAAATCGTCTGGTATGCCCGCACGTTCGAAGTACCCGGCACATGGCGCGAACAAGACCTGCTGATCCATTTCGGCGCCGTCGACTACAGCACCGAAGTGTGGGTCAATGGCAAACTGGCGGGCCGCAACCGCGGCGGCCACGTGCCGTTCTCGTTCAACATCGCCCCCTTCCTCGTCGATGGCGCGAACCGCATCACGCTGCGTGTCGAGGACCTGCAGGACATGTACCAGCCGCGCGGCAAGCAGTCGTCGTCGGGCAAGCCGGTGCGCATCTATTACTGGTGCACCACCGGCATCTGGCAAACCGTGTGGCTCGAGCCGGCACCGCCGGTGCGCATCGATTCGCTGCGCTGGCTGCAGGCGGAACCGGACGGGCGCCTGTCGATCGAGGTGCACCTGCATGCCCCTGCGGCCGGCTGGACCGTGGAGCTGGACGTGCTCGACGAAACGGGCGAGCGGGTCGCCTTCGCCCAGGCGGAAACGCGCTTCGCCACGGCCCGGCTGGATGCGCGCATCGATGCGCCGCAGGCCTGGTCGCCGGACACCCCTTACCTCTACGGGCTGCGCGTGCGCCTCGTCGCCGACGGCCAGGTGCTCGACGACATCGGCTCCTACTGCGGCCTGCGCCGCTTCGAGGCGCACGGTGCCCACTTCCACCTGAACGGCCAGCGCACCTTCCTGCTGATGGTGCTGGACCAGGGCTACTGGCCCGACACGAACCTGGCCGCGCCATCGGCCGATGCGCTGCGCGTGGATGCCGAGTGGGTCAAGCGGCTGGGCTTCAACGCCGTGCGCAAGCACCAGAAGATCGAGGACGAACGCTGGCTGTACTGGTGCGACCGGCTCGGCATCCTCGTGTGGGAAGAAATGCCGAACACGCGCAGCTGGTCGCTGGAAGCGGAGGAGGCGCTGCTGTCGGAATGGGAACGCGCCGTGGAGCGCGATGCCGGCCACCCTTGCATCGTGGCGTGGGTGCCGCTGGTGGAAAGCTTCGGCTTCCCGGCACTGTACCGCCATCCGGGCCAGCAGGCGTTCATCGAGAAACTCGTGCTGCGCACGCGCAGGCTCGACCCGGGCCGCCTCGTCGTCGACAACGACGGCTGGGAGCACACCGACCTCACCGACGTGTGCTCGATCCACGACTACACGCAGCCCGGCGACAAGCTGGTCGCGCGCTATGCCGAAACGGAAAAGACGGGCATCCCGCCGTCGAAAGGGTGGTACAAGGACAAGCCGCTGTTCCTGCCCGGCGGCCAGTACCGCGGGCAGCCGATCGTGCTGTCCGAAGTGGGCGGCTTCCTCAGCGAACCCGAAGGGGACGACGCGCCGCGCGACCGGCTGTTCGATTACTACGGCAGCGTGCGCACTGGCGACGAACTGCTGGCGCGCTACCGCGACCTGATGGAGAGCCTGGGCACCCTCACGTTCCTGGCCGGCGCCTGCTACACGCAGTTTACCGACGTCGAACACGAAAAGAACGGCCTGCTCACGTTCGACCGCCAGCCGAAGATCGACCCGGAACAGGTCGCCGCCCTCCACCGCGCGCTGCTGGAGCGGTACCGGAACGGATGAATGTTTTCGGCCATGACGACCGACGCCCAGTCAGTACAGCTGGGAGTGCAGCTGGGAGTGCAGCCGGGGGAGTCATGCGCCGCACTGTCTTGCAGGCTTGTAGGCTTGCAGACCATGACATGGCAGGAACGCTACCTTCGTACGCCGTAGAGACCGTAGATGCCGCTTTCCATCCATTGGTAAAATCGGTTGATGCGGTCTGAAATCGAATCACTGGTCGCGACGGCCGGGCAATTGCTGTAAGACCCCCAGTCGCCACCGCCGGCACTGATGATTTCTTCGACAAACGACACGCAGTTGTGCGGCACCCCGCCCCATAGCCATTTCTCCGCGAGCAGGCCTTCCAGGTGCAGGTAGGCGCCAGCCGGATCCGGCAACCGCAGCGAACGCCTTCTGAGCTCCCGTTTGCCCGATTCCGTCAAATACCTGCGGTAACCGCTTTCTGTCATGTATCTCGGGGCCTCATGCACACCTGCCACGTGGAAGTAATAGCCGCCCCCGCTTGGGACATACAGCAACAGATGGCCACAGGCATTGATTCCATCGCCGGAAACGGCGATAACGCTGGCATCCGACAGATCGATGTTCACAGTACCGCATGAGGTCAAGACTTCCCCGTGGTAAGGCATGGCACCCTCCTATGTTGAAAAGGTCCGCAACGAAATAAATGCGATCGAGGTTCGACCTGGCCTGCGGCTGGCCTTCTTGCGGCAGGCAGCATCTGTTCCCGCCGTGAGATATGCGTCACTATAGGAGGGCCATGCAACCCGAAATAGGGGAAAAATAGGGGGAATTTGTAACTTCAGCTTGCTCCACGGCCAGGCAAACATTTCCACCCAGAATTTCGTATCGTGTGGCAAGGAAATGTTTCAAATCGTATTATTGCGCCCGGTGTTGAGCTGTTACACTATTCCGTTAGAAATTTTTCTGGAGAGCGCATGAGCATCGCAACGAGCGGCCACCTGGCCAGGATCCTGACCGAGAACCAGGAATCATTGCTGGAGGGCTGGCTGGGCGGAATGCTGTCCCGCATGGTGCGCCGCGACAAGGCTGCCGAGGGCGAAATCCGCCAGCAGGCAAGCCGTTTCCTCGCGCTGGTTGCCCGCACGGTGGGCGCCGGCCAGACCTACGATTTCGATGCGCCGGCCTGGACGGAGGTGCGCCAGCTGCTGGCCGAGATTTCCGCCGCGCGCGTGCGCCAGGGCTTTTCGCCGACCGAAACGGCGAGCTTCATCTTTTCGCTGAAAGAGCCGCTGTTCGCGCTGCTGCGCGCGGGCCTTTCCGCCGACCCGGCAGCGCTGGCCGCCGAGGTCAGCGAAACGGGCACGCTGTTCGACCGCATGGGCCTGTTCACGATCGAGGAATACCAGAAAAGCCGCGAAAGCGTGATCATGCGCCAGCAGCAGGAATTGCTGGAGCTGTCGACCCCGGTCGTGCAGCTGTGGAAGGATGTGCTGGCGCTGCCGCTGATCGGCACGCTGGACAGTGCGCGTACCCAGATCGTGATGGAAAACCTGCTGCAGAAGATCATCGAAACGGGCGCCTCGATCGCCATCATCGACATCACCGGCGTGCCCACCGTCGATACGCTGGTGGCGCAGCACTTGCTGAAAACGGTTGCCGCCGCGCGCCTGATGGGTGCCGACTGCATCATCAGCGGCATCCGTCCGCAGATCGCGCAAACCATCGTCCACCTGGGCGTGAACCTGGAGGATGTGATCACCAAGGCCACGCTGGCCGATGCCTTCCTGGTGGCGCTGAAACGCGTGGGGGCCACCGTGGTCCGCGCCGAAACGGCAGCCTGAGGCGGCCATGGAGCGCATTCCCATCCTGAAAATGGGCGAGCTGCTGCTCGTCACGATCCAGGTCGACATGCATGACCGGCTCGCGATGACCCTGCAGGACGACCTCACCTCGCGCATCGTCAAGGACCGTGCGCGGGGCGTGCTGATCGACATCTCGGCACTGGACATCGTCGATTCCTTCATCGGCCGCATGATCAGCAACACGGCGGCCATGGCGCGCATCCTCGATGCGCGCACAGTGCTCGTCGGCATGCAGCCGGCCGTGGCCATCACGCTCGTCGAGCTGGGCCTCACACTGCACGGCGTGCAAACGGCACTGAACGTCGAAAAAGGCGTCAAACTGCTGAAGCAGACCGCGGAATAACCTGAAAGGCGATCCTTGAGCAATATCGACGTCGACGCAGTAGTGCTGCCGGTCCGTTCCGACGAGGATGTCGTGCGGCTGCGGCAATCCGTGCGCGAGCAGATGATCGCCGCCGGCTTTTCGCTGATCGACCAGACCAAGATGATCACGGCCGCCAGCGAGCTGGCCCGCAATACGCTGCGCTACGGCGGCGGCGGCGAGGCGCACATGGAAAAGCTGCTGAACGGCGCCCGCAAGGGCCTCGGCCTCACGTTCATCGACCACGGACCCGGCATTCCCGACATTCCCCGGGCGCTGACCGACGGTTACACGACCGGCGGCGGCATGGGCCTGGGCCTGTCCGGCGCCAAGCGGCTGGCGGACGAATTCGAACTCGACTCGGCTCCTGGCCAGGGTACTACTGTAAGAATCTGCAAATGGAAACCATACTAGCCGCCGAACACCGCCAGAGCTGCCATGCGCTGGCGGACGGCAGCCAGGTAGCGGCGATACGGCGTATCGCCGTCGACCTGTGCACGCGACTCGACTTCGACGAAACGGCGGCCGGCGAGGTGGCGATCGTCGTCACCGAGGCGGCAACCAATATCCTGAAGCACGCCGGGCATGGCGAGATCCTGCTGCGCCCGCTGTTCCGGCGCGGCGTGCATGGGCTGGAAATCCTCGCGCTCGATAACGGCGCGGGCATGGCCAACGTGGCCGCCAGCATGGCCGATGGCCGTTCCACCGCCGGCAGCTATGGCGTGGGCCTGGGCGCCATGCGCCGGCTGGCAACGGAATTCGACATCTACAGCGCGCCCGGGCGCGGCACGGCCGTCATGATGGGCATGTGGCCGCGCCAGCCCGTGGGCATCTCCCCGGCCGAGGCGGCCCGCAGTGCGCCGGCGCTGCACTGGGGCGCCGTGTGCCTGCCGATGCACGGCGAGGACCTGTCCGGCGACAGCTGGGCGCTGGCCCACGATGCCACGTCGGCCACGGTAACGGTGGCCGACGGCCTGGGGCACGGCCCGCTCGCGGCCCAGGCCTCCGAGCTGGCCGCCGACACGATGGCGCGCGATCCCGCCCTGCCCGCCGGCACGCTGCTCGAAGACATGCATGCGGCGCTGCGGCCCACGCGCGGCGCGGCGGCGGCCGTCGCCCGCATCGACATGCTGGAAGAGACCATCACCTTTGCCGGCGTCGGCAATATCGCCGCCCACCTGTTCGCCGGCGACGACCGGCGCCAGCTCGTGTCGCATAACGGCATCGTCGGCAGCAACGTGCGCAAGGTGCAGGAATTCGGCGCGCCATGGCCCCAGGCGGCGCTGCTGGTGCTGCATTCGGATGGCTTGGGCTCGCGCTGGCGCATGGAGGACTACCCCGGCCTCGCCGCCTGCCATCCGGCCATCATCGCCGGCGTGCTGTACCGCGATTTCAGCCGCGGCCGCGACGATGTGACCGTGCTCGTGATCCGCGATCGCCAAGGGTGGCAGTCATGACAACGATGGTTTCAAGCGCCGTCACCACCACGATCGCGCCAGCGCGGTCACGGTGGACACCAACGAGCCGGGCATCATGAGCCTGCGTATCCTCAACGTGCGCATCGAGCAGGAGCTCGACGTGGTGGCTTCGCGCCAGCGCGCGCGCCAGATCGCCGCGCTGTGCGGCTTCAACGCGCAGGACCAGGCCCGCATTGCCACCGCCGTGTCGGAACTGGCGCGCAACGTCTACAACTACGCGGGCCAGGGCCGGGTGGAATTCGCCATCGAGGGCACCACGTCGCCGCAACTGCTGGTGATCCGCATCGAGGACAAGGGGCCCGGCATCCCGCACCTGGACGTGGTGCTGTCGGGCCGCTACCAGTCGCCGGCCGGCATGGGCATGGGGATCATCGGCGCGCGCCGGCTGATGGACCAGTTCGACATCCAGGCCGCACCCGGCCTCGGTACCACGATCACGCTGAAGAAGCTGCTGCCGCACGACGCGCCGTTGATCACGGCCGCCGGCGTGGGCGAGATGAGCGCGCAGTTCGCCGCACTGTCGCCGGACGTGTCGGTGGCCGAAGTGCAGCAGCAGAACAAGGAACTGCTGGCCACGCTGGCCGAGCTGAAAGCACGCCAGGACGAGCTGCTGCAGCTGACCCGCGAACTGGAAGATACCAACCGCGGCGTGGTGGCCCTGTACGCGGAGCTCGACGAGAAGGCCGACCACCTGCGCCGTGCGGACGAAATGAAGACGCGTTTCCTGTCCAATATGACGCACGAGTTCCGCACGCCGCTGTCGTCGATCCGCGCGCTGACCCGGCTGCTGCTCGAACGCGTGGACGGCGAACTGACGCCGGAACAGGAGAAGCAGGTGCGCTTCATCCTGAAGGGCGCCGAGTCGCTGACGGAACTGGTGGACGACCTGCTCGACCTGGCCAAGATCGAGGCGGGCAAGATCGACGTGCGCGCCGCGCCGTTCGAAGTCAACGACATGTTCTCGGCCCTGCGGGGCATGCTGCGCCCGCTGCTGGTATCGGCCACGGTCGAACTGCTGTTCGACGAACCGGATGGGCCGATCACGATGATGACGGATGAAGCGAAGCTGTCGCAAATCCTGCGCAACTTCATCTCCAACGCGCTGAAGTTCACCGAGTCCGGCCACGTGCGCGTGTCGGCCACGCTGCTGCCGAAGGGCGACGCCGTGCGTTTCGACGTGGCCGATACCGGCATCGGCATCGCGCCCGAGCACCAGCAGATCGTTTTCGAGGAATTCTCGCAGGTGGAAAACCGCCTGCAGCATCGCGTGAAAGGCACCGGCCTGGGCTTGCCGCTATGCCGCAAGCTGGCCGGCCTGCTGGGCGGCTCGGTCTCGCTGAAAAGCGTGCCGGGCCAGGGCTCCACGTTTTCCGCCACCATTCCGCTGCTGCATGACGCCCTGCCGGAACCGCACGTGTTCCGCCCCGATGCGCCCGATGCGGCCGGCATTCCGGTGCTGGTGGTCGAAGACGACCGCTCGACCCAGCTGCTGTACCGCAGCTACCTGCGCAACACGGCCTACCGCGTGATTCCCGTGCGCAGCGTATGGGAAGCGGAACAGGCGTGGTCCGTGGAACGGCCCGTCGCGGTCATCCTCGACCTTTACCTGAACGGTGGCGACAGCTGGCGCTGGCTTGCCCAGATCAAGGACGACGAACGCCGCAAGCACGTGCCGGTGATCATCGCCTCGGAAGTGGCCGACCGACAGAAGGCGTTTTCGCTCGGCGCGGACGCCTATTTCAGCAAGCCCGTCGCACGCGACGAATTGCTGGCGCAGTTGAACGCGCTCTGCCAGCAGGAGAGACCATCATGAAGGTAAACCCGCACGACCCCGTGATCCTGAACGTCGACGATACCGACGCCGCACGCTATGCGAAAACCCGCATCCTGCAGCGCGCGGGATTCCGCGTACTGGAAGCGGGCAGCGGCGCGGAAGCGCTGCGCATGGCCCACGAAGCGTCCCCCGACCTGGTGCTGCTCGACACCAAGCTGCCCGACATCAACGGCTTCGAAGTCTGCCGCCAGCTCAAGCAGAATCCCGATACGTCGATGGTGCTCGTGCTGCAAACGTCGGCTTCCTACCTGTCGTCGCCCGACAAGGTGCGCGCGCTCGACAGCGGCGCCGACAACTACCTGTTCGAACCGATCGAACCGGAAGAACTGGTGGCCAACGTGCGCGCGCTGCTGCGGCTGAGCCGCGTGGAGCGCGAACTGCGCGACATGGACCGCCGCAAGGATGAATTCCTGGCAATCCTGGCGCACGAACTGCGCAACCCGCTCGGGCCGATCCGCAATGCGGTGGAACTGCTGCGCAGCCTGGACCCGCATTCGTCGCCGGCGCAGGAAAACGCCCGGCGCGTGATCCTGCGCCAGACCGACCACATGGTGCGGCTGGTGGACGACCTGCTGGATGTGTCGCGCATCTCACAGGGCAAGATCACGCTGCGCCGCGCCGAGGTGGAGTTGTGCGGCCTGCTGAAAAGCGCCGTGGAAACGGCCGACTCGAACATCGCCGCGCGCCAGCACATCCTGGCCGTGAAGCTGCCCGACCACGATATCTGGGTCGATGGCGACAGCGTGCGCCTCACGCAGGTGGTCGGCAACCTGCTGAACAACGCGGCCAAGTTCACGGCGCCCGGCGGCCACATCGCGCTGGCCGCCTGCCTGGAAGGCGGCCAGGCGGTGATCCGCGTGACGGACAACGGCATCGGCATCGCTCCCGAACAGGCGGAAACGATCTTCGACCTGTTCGAGCAGGCCGGCCATTCGCCGGACCGCGTGCAGGATGGGCTGGGCATCGGACTGTCGCTCGTGCGCACGCTGGTGAACCTGCACGGCGGCAGCGTGGACGTGCACAGCGAGGGCCTGGGCCACGGCAGCACGTTCGAAGTGCGCCTGCCCATGCTGGCCCGCACGCCGGCGGCCGACGAAACCGATTGCAACGCCGCAGCGCCCGCACGGCCTGCCGATGCCTGCCTCATCCTGGTGGTCGACGACAACGTCGATTCGGCCGAGATCGTGTCGGCCCTGCTGCAGTTCGCCGGCCATGAAGTGCACATGGCGCACGACGGAGCCGGGGCGATCGAGGCCGCGCTGCGCCTGCGCCCGGACGTGGTATTCCTCGATATCGGCCTGCCCGACATGAGCGGCGTGGACGTGGCGGAGAAGTTGCGCGGCTATCCCGAACTGGCGAAGACGGTGCTCATCGCACTGACCGGCTACGGCCAGGACAAGGATCGCATGGGTGCGATGGCGGCCGGCTTCAACCACCACCTGACGAAACCCGTCAACATGGAAACACTCAACGATACGGTGCGCACGTTCATGAAACGGGAGTGAGCACGGGCCGGTGAGCCGGCGTGCGCTAGAATGCGCGCGCCATTTCAACGTTCACCGAATCACCATGCGCAGACTCATTCCCGCGGCGCTGCTCGCCGCCGCCTTGCCCCTTCCCTCCTTCGCTGTCACACCGATCACCCTCGACCAGGCCATGGCCGCGCCGGACTGGATCGGCACGCCCGTCGAAACGGCGTGGTGGGGCTGGGACAGCAAGACCGCCTATTACCAGCAGAAGCGTGCCGGCTCGCCGTTGCGCGACACGTATACCGCCAATCCGGCGGTACGCAAGGTGCCGGACGCCGAGCTGGCCGGTGTCGATGCCGACAAGATGTTCTATAACCGCGACCGCACGCGCGCGATCCTGCTGCGCAACGGCGACCTGTTCGAGCGCGACCTGAAGACGGGTGCGCTGGCGCAGATCCGCCGCGATACGACCGCCGCGGCCGATCCGCAATACTCGGCCGATGGCAAGTCGGTGCAGTTCCGCGTGGGCCACGACTGGTTCGGCTGGAACCGCGATGTGCGGCTGGTCGTGCCGCTCGCACTGCCGCGCGCCATGAAGGACCCGGCCGCCGCCGCGGACGACGACGCACTGCGCACCATGCAGCTGCGCCTGATCGCCACGCTGCAGCGGCAAAAGGAAGAGCGCGACGCCCGGCGCGAACAGGCCGATGCCGCGCGCCGTGCCGATGGCACGCGCGCGCCCGTGCCGTTCTACCTGGGCGACAAGATCGTCATCGATGCGAGCGCGCTGTCCCCGGATGGCCGGTATCTCGTGCTGGCGACATCGCCAAAGCCCACGGAGAACGGCCGCGTCGGCAAGATGCCGCGCTACGTGACCGAATCGGGCTACGAGGAATTCGACGACCAGCGCACGCGCGTGGGCCGCAACCTGCCGCTGGCGCAGACGCTGCGCCTCGTCGACCTGAAGGACGGCACGATGCGCGAGCTGGCGCTCGATCCCCTGCCCGGCATCGCCACCGATCCGCTGGCCGCGATGCGCGCCGCGCAAAAGCTGGAACCCGTGAAGGGCAACCGCGCCGTGCGGCTGGAAGAGGACGAAGGCCGGGGCATCGCGTGGGCCGCCGACGGCAGCCGCGTGGCGCTGATGATCCGCGCGGTCGACAACAAGGACCGGTGGATCGCCGCCGTCGACCTGGCTGGCGCGAAGCTGCAACCGCTGCACCGGCTCACCGACAATGCCTGGGTCAACAACAGCTACAACGACTACGGCTGGCTGCCGGACAGCCGCACGCTGTGGTTCCTCTCCGAGGAATCGGGTTATTCGCACCTGTACACGCTGGGTGCGGATGGCAAACAGCGTGCGCTGACGGCCGGCGCCTGGGAGGCTACCAGCGTCACGTGGAATGCGGACGGCAGCGCCGCCTGGGTGATGTGCAACCGGAAGACTCCCGGCGACTACGAGGTGTGCCGTGTGTCCTTGAAGGATGGCGCAGCGGCGCAAGGTGAAGTTCGGGAAGTGACGCAGGTCGGCGGCGGCGTCGAGGAATTCACGCTGTCGCCCGACCAGAAGAAATTGCTGGTGCGCTGGTCGTCGGCCTACGTGCCTCCGCAGCTGGCGATCGTGCCCGCCACCGGTGGCGCGGCCGTGCAGCTGACCGATACCCGCACGGCGGACTACAAGGCGCGCGAATGGGTGCAGCCGCAATTCGTGCAGGTGCCGTCCACGCATGGCGCGGCGCCGGTATGGGCCAAGCTGTACCAGCCCGCGGTCCTCGAACCGGGCAGGAAATACCCGGTGGTGATGTTCGTCCACGGCGCCGGCTACCTGCAGAACGTGTCGAAGCGCTGGTCGAACTACTTCCGCGAGCAGATGTTCCACAACCTGCTGGTGGAAAAAGGCTACATCGTGCTGGACATGGATTACCGGGCATCGAAAGGCTATGGCCGCGACTGGCGCACGGCGATCTACCGGCGCATGGGCCATCCCGAGCTGGAGGATTACGTGGATGGCGCGAAGTGGCTGGCCGCGAACCGCCAGGGCGACATCGACCGCGTGGGCATCTACGGCGGCAGCTATGGCGGCTTCATGACGTTCATGGCGCTGATGCGCGAACCCGCCATGTTCAAGGCCGGCGCCGCGCTGCGTCCTGTGACCGACTGGACTTCGTACAACCACGGCTACACCGCCAATATCCTGAACACGCCGGATATCGATCCTGAAGCGTACCGGATCTCGTCGCCGATCGAATACGCCGGCAAGCTGCAGGGCCATCTGCTGATCGCCCACGGCATGGTCGACGACAACGTGTTCTACCAGGACTCCGTGCGTATGGCGCAGCGGCTCATCGAACTGAAGAAGGACCACTGGGAACTGGCCAGCTACCCGCTCGAACGGCACGCCTACACGCAGCCGGAAAGCTGGTACGACCAGTACCGGCGGATCTACCAGCTGTTCGAACGCACGCTGAAGTAATGTTTCCCAGAAAACAGGGGCGTAGCTGGGGTTTCAAGGAGCACAGCTCCTTGCCAGCGTAGCGGTACAGCCATGCATGGCTGTACTCCTCCCGTAGTTGGGGTTTCAAGGAGCACAGCTCCTTGCCAGCGTAGCGGTACAGCCATGCATGGCTGTACTCCTCCCGTAGCTGGGGTTTCAAGGAGCACAGCTCCTTGCCAGCGTAGCGGTACAGCCATGCATGGCTGTTCTCCTCCCGTAGCTGGGGTTTCAAGGAGCACAGCTCCTTGCCAGCGTAGCGGTACAGCCATGCATGGCTGTACTCCTCCCATACCCCATTTTTCTGGCAACTTTCCCTAAAAATGGGGACGTACCCCATTTTTCTGGCAACTTTTACTGCTGTGAAACTTGCCTGGACTATTCCAGGGTGGCTGGGGTTATGCATGACGAATGAGCAAAGAAGTGTGGCCTGTTGCCATCTATTTTCAGTCGATACATCTCCGACATGCTCGCGGCATGAAAGTTCACGTATATTTGACATATCCGTATTCGTATAGACAGAGCCCCCGCCATGTCCGCCCTGCCGCAACACCTCGACCTGCACCTGATCCGCATCCTGTACCTGTTGCTGGTGGAGAAAAACGTATCGCGCGTGGCGCTGAAGCTGAACCAGCCGCAGCCTTCGATCTCCGCCTCGCTGCGCAAGCTGCGCGAATTGACGGGCGACCCGCTGCTGGTGCGCGGCGCGCGCGGCATGGTGCCCACGCAGCATGGCGAAAGCCTGCTGAAGCCGGCCAAGCGCATTCTCGACGAGACCGAGAACCTGTTCGTCAAGAAGTCGCCGTTCGCACCGCAGGAAGAAGCACGCACCTTCCACATCGCCGCGCCCGATTACCTGGACAGCCAGTTCCTGCCCAGTGTGGTGGCGCTGCTGCGGCGCGGCTCGCCGAAGAGCCGCGTCGTGATCCACGGCCTGGGCCCCGGCGTCGACTACGTGCGCCTGCTGTCCGATGGCGACATGGACCTGGTGATCGCCAACTGGGATGAACCGCCCCAGCACCTGCACATTTCCAAGCTGTTCGAAGATCCGATCGTGTGCGCGATGCACGCCGCCAGCCCGTACGCGAAGCGCACCGCCGAGGATGCGATGACGCTGCACGAATACCTCACGCTGCCGCACGTGGCACCGTCGCAGATGGTGCAGGGTTCCGTGGGCGTGATCGACGCCTTCCTCGAACGCCAGAACCTGCACCGCAACGTGGCGGTGGAATCGGCCTATTTCGGCCTGATCCCCTACATGCTGACGCAATCCGACCTGGTGCTGACGACGGGCCGCCAGTTCGTGCAGTTCTACGAACGCACGCTGCCCCTGAAGATCTTCACGATCCCCGTGAAATTCCCGCCGATGCGCTTCTACCAGTTGTGGCACGAGCGCGTGCACCAGTCGCCCGAGCACAAATGGCTACGCGACCAGGTTACCACCGCCGCCAAGGCGCTGGTCAAGGGACGGTAGCGAAAACATGGCGCCGCCCGCTCGACGCCAGGGCCGGTGGCGCGGGTTGAGTGCCAGCGAAATGCGACGTCAAGTACGGCATTATGCGGTGCGCGGCTTTCGTATGGCCGGCGACCGATACGCGAGAACCGTCGGCACCATGATCCCTGCCATATGGGAGAGGGCTTGCGCACTGCAGCAAACACTGCTGGCATCGTCGCCGGTTTATGGCTAGGATTGCGCTAACTCTTCACTGGAGCGCGAATGTCCTATTCGATGCAATGCCGATTCATGCAACAGACCGCGCTCTGCTGCACTGCAAAAGGAAACATGCGATGAGTGCCCTCGGCACCGGCCATCCCTACTTCGACAGGCTGATCGACCTGGCCCGCGAGAGCGGCCCCGTCACCGTGGCAATGGCCCACCCCTGCGATGCCCATGCGCTGGAATCGGCGCTCGATGCCAGCCGGCTGGGACTGATCCAGCCGATCCTCGTGGGCCCGCGTGCCAGGATCGAACAGGCTGCTGCCGCGGCCGCGCTCGATATCTCTGCCCTCCCCCTCGTCGACACGCCGCACAGCCATGCCTCCGCGGCGCGCGCGGTGGAAATCGTGCGCGAGGGCGGCGCGCAGGCCCTGATGAAGGGCAGCCTGCATACCGATGAACTGATGGGCGCCGTCGTGTCGGCCACCACGGGCCTGCGCACCGCGCGGCGGCTCAGCCATTGCTTCGTGATGGACATCCCGGGCCATGGCGAGCCGCTGATCATCACCGATGCCGCCGTCAACATCGTGCCCGCGCTGGCCGACAAGGTCGATATCGTGCAGAACGCGATCGACCTCGCGCACATCCTCGGATTCGGCGAGGCGCGGGTGGCCATCCTGGCGGCGGTGGAGACGGTCAATCCGAAAATGCCCGCGACGCTCGATGCCGCGGCCCTGTGCAAGATGGCGGACCGCGGCCAGATCACCGGCGGCATCCTCGATGGGCCGCTGGCGATGGACAACGCCATCGATCCGGGAGCGGCCGCGATCAAGCACCTGGTATCCCCCGTCGCCGGCCGCGCCAACGTGTTGGTCGCACCGGACCTGGAAGCGGGCAACATGCTGGCCAAGAGCCTCACGTTCATGGGCGGCGCCGGGGCGGCCGGCATCGTGCTCGGCGCCCGCGTGCCGCTGATCCTCACGAGCCGTGCCGATTCGGTGGCCGCGCGGCTGGCCTCGTGCGCGGTGGCCGTGCTGGTCGCCCGCCGCAAGCTGGCGGAACCGAAGATCCTGGGCGGCTGACATGCTGGCGCCGAACGATGCCGTGGTGGTCATCAATGCCGGATCGTCGAGCATCAAGTTTTCCCTGTTCCGCGGCGCGGCGCTGGCGCCGGCACTGAAGGGCAAGGTGGAAAACCTGTACGCCGGCACGACCCGCTTCGTGGCCTTCGATGCCGCCGGCCTGCCGGTGGGGGAACGTACCTGGGACGGCGCGCCGCTCGATCACGAGCAGGCGATGGCTTTCCTGATCGACCATGCCGGGGAACACCTGCAAGGCTTGCGGGTACGCGCAGTCGGCCACCGCATCGTGCATGGCGGCGTGCGCTACAGCGGCCCTCAGCGGCTGGACAGCGCCGTGCTCGACGAGCTCGAAAAGCTCATCCCGCTCGCCCCGCTGCACCTTCCGCATAACCTCGCACCGGTGCGTGCCGTGCTGGCGCTGGCACCGCAGGTACCGCAGGTGGGGTGCTTCGACACGGCGTTTCACACGGCGCAGCCGCCGCTGGCGCAAGCCTTCGCGCTGCCGCCGTCGATTACGGAACGCGGCATCCGGCGCTACGGATTTCACGGGCTGTCCTACGAATACATCGCCAGCCGCGTGCCGGACTTCGCGCCCGGCCTGGCCGGCGGGCGTGTCGTGGCCGCCCATCTGGGCAACGGCGCCAGCATGTGCGCGATGCGGGCCGGCCGCAGCGTCGCCAGCACGATGGGCTTCACCGCCGTGGACGGCCTGCCGATGGGCACGCGCTGTGGGGCGCTCGATCCCGGCGTGGTGCTGTACCTGATCGACGAGCTGGGCATGGACGTGGCGGCTGTCCAGCGCTTGCTGTACCAGCAATCGGGGCTGCTGGGCGTGTCCGGCGTGTCGGCGGACATGCGCACGCTCGAGGCCAGCGACGAACCGCGCGCACGCCTGGCGATCGACCTGCTGGTCTACCGCATCGGCCGCGAACTCGGTTCGCTGGCCGCCGCGCTGGGTGGTCTCGATGCCCTGGTCTTCTCCGGCGGCATCGGCGAAAACTGCGTGGCGGTACGCGCCGCCGTGTGCCGCGATGCGGCGTGGCTGGGCGTGTCGCTGGACGAAGCAGCCAATGCCGCCGCCGGTGCGGACAAGATCTCCCGCATCAGCGCCCCCTCCAGCAGGGTCGAGGCGTGGGTGGTGCCGGCCAACGAAGAACTGATGATCGCGCAGCATACGGCTGCGCTGGTGGAGGAAGCATGAGCCCTGAAACAGTCCATCCGATCCTGGCGGGAAAGCGCGCGCTGGTCGTCGGCGTGGCGAACGAACACTCGATCGCCTACGGCTGCGCGCTGGCGTTCCGCAAGCTGGGGGCGGACCTGACGCTGACCTACCTGAACGACAAGGCGTTGCCGCACGTGGCCCCGCTGGCCGAGGCGATGGGTGCCGAGCTGCTGCCGCTGGACGTCGAGCAGCCGGGGCAGCTGGAAGCCGTGTTCGAGGCGCTGGCACGCCACGGCCGCCTCGATATCGCCGTCCACTCGATCGCGTTCGCGCCGAAGGCCGACCTGCAGGGCGGCCTGCTCGACTGCTCGCGTGAAGGCTTCCTCCGCGCGATGGATATTTCCTGCCATTCGTTCGTGCGCATGGCGCGCCTGGCCGCACCGCTGATGACGGAAGGCGGCAGCCTGTTCGCCATGAGCTACCACGGAGCGCGGCAGGTCGTGCCGAACTACGACGTGATGGGCCCCGTCAAGGCGGCACTGGAGGCGTCGTGCCGTTACCTGGCGCACGAACTCGGCCCGCGCGGCATCCGCGTGCATGCGATCTCGCCCGGGCCGCTGAAAACACGGGCCGCATCGGGGCTGAAGGATTTCGACCTGCTATTGGCCGATGCGGTGGCGCGCGCGCCCCTTGGGGAACTGGTCGATATCCTCGACGTCGGCAACACCTGCGCCTTCCTGGCCACCGACTATGCGCGCCGGCTGACCGGCAGCACGGTGTACGTGGACGGCGGCCTGAATATCATCGCCTGACGGCGCACCGGCAAACAACGGAGGAAACGATGCAGGTCATCCAGTTGTCGCTGCGGGACATCACGATTCCCGTGTACCTGCTGGCCGGCGCGGAAGACGACATCACCACGCCGGAACAGGTGTTCAATGCCGCTGCCCTGCTCGGCACGCCGCCGCAGGAGATCGTCACCAACCTGGTCCCCGGCGGCCACATCGGCCTGTTCATGGGCAGCAGGACGTTGCGCGATGCGTGGCCCGGCATCACGGCCTGGATCACCAGCCATGCCTGACCCGAATCACGAAAGGATCACGATGACACGTTCCTCCCTGCTGGTCGCCGGCGCGGTGTTGTGCGGCGCGCTGGCATGGCTGCCATCCGGCGCCGTGGCGGCCGACAAGGTCGAGAAGTACACGGTCGATGCCAGCATGCCTGGCATGAAAACCTTGCGCGGCAAGATCCGCGGCTACGACACGGCCGAGTACAAGGTGCGGCTGCGGCAGGGCCAGACACTGGCTGTCGGCATGAAGACGGATTCGCGGTCGAATTACTTCAACATCACGGCGCCGGGCGCGCAGGAAGCGCTGTTCATCGGCTCGATCAAGGGCCTCGATTACCGGGGCAAGGTGGAGCGCGATGGCGAATACACCGTGAACGTCTACCTGATGCGCAACGCCGCGCGCCGCAACGAACGCGCGAGCTATACGCTCTCCGTGGGCACGCAGCAGTGACGGAAAAGCGCATGAAATTCACGATTCGAGCCAGGGCGGCATGCCTGGCTATGGCGGCGCTGCTGTTGGCCGGAACGGCATCGGCGCAGGGGCGCACCGTATCGTCCGCGGTCGAACTCGCGCGGCAGTCGGCCAGCCTAAAGCCCGGCGAATGGGTGTGGGCGCCGCGCATCGCGCCGCAGGGCCCGATACTGGTCTACGTGGACCTGTCGAAACAGCTGGCCACCGTGTACCGGAACGGCGTGCGCATCGGCGTCGCGACTGTCTCGAGCGGCAAGCCCGGTTACCAGACGCCGACCGGCGTCTTCACGATCCTGCAGAAGGATGCCAGGCACCGCTCCAGCAAGTACCACAACGCGCCCATGCCCTACCAGCAGCGGCTGACCTGGGACGGTGTTGCGCTGCATGCCGGCGGGCTGCCTGGCTATCCCGAAAGCCACGGCTGCGTACACCTGCCGATGGCTTTTGCAAAGCAGCTGTTTTCGGCCACCCGGCTCGGTACCACGGTCGTCGTGGCAGGCGATTCGGCACACCCGGTGGCGACGGGTGGCGGCGAAGTACTGGCACCGTCCACGCTGGAACTGGACCGCGCTGCGGATTTCTGGACGCCGGAAAAGTCGGCTGAGGGGCCCGTTACGATCGTGCTGTCGCGTGCCGACCAGGCCGCGGTCGTGCTGCGCAACGGCGTGCCGATCGGCCGTTCCGCCGTGACGCTGCCGCGCGACGACGACGCCACGCACGTCCTGACGCTTGCCGGCGGCAGCGGCGACGGACAGCAATGGATCTACGCGGGCGTGGCCGGCCACGAAGGCGAGGACGGCCGGCCCGTGGACGAGGTGGCCCGCAACCGGGTGCAGATACCGCCGGATTTCTACCGGCGCGTGACCGCGCTGCTGGAGCCCGGTGCCACCCTGCTGGTGACCAGCGCGCCGCTGGGCGAAGGCGGCACGGGCAAGCAGCTGGCGGTGCTGAGCGGCCAGTAACGCCTGAAGCGTGGTGCCCGTCAGCCGGCGGCCCTGGCCGGCGCGGCATACGGCATTGCCCCCCGCATACCGCGCAGCAGGTACAGGCCATACAGGAAGATCGGCAGCACCAGCAGCAGCGAAGCCCAGGGCAGCAGCGGCGCCGTCTCCTCGGGTGGCGCCGACAGCAGGTGCAGCATCAGGGAAAAGTCCCAGATGCCATGCACCACGGCCATCGGCCAGACCGATCGCGTGCGCAAACGGATCGCAGCGTAGCCCACGCCTTGCAGGAATGCCCCGACGGACTGCCACAGCGCGGCCGTAACATCGCCCGTGGTGAAACCGTTCAATGCGTGGACGACGCCGAAAATGGCCGAGGATGCGAGAACCGACTGCCATATCGTATACCGCGTCAGGAGACCGGCAAGCAGCACGCCGCGAAACATCAGCTCTTCGGACAGGCCGACCGCGGCCATGTTGACTGCGAGGGTCAGCATGGCGGCATGCGGGATCGTCGACTCGTTCGTGAAGGCGATGAGCAGCGCAAAGGCCGCATACGACAGCGGCAACCAGACAAGGCCCGCGGACCGCAAGGGATCGGGCGCGCCGATGCCAGTGACGCCGCGATCCCGGGAGGCGAACGCGAACCACCCCGCGAACAGTGCCGCGACGATCCAGGCGAGGCCGATGTGCCCGGTTGCCGCATCGGCCAGCGACTGCGGCTGGCTGCCCGAGCCGATCCAGCCGCCCGCAATCGTCAAGACAAGCCAGCCCAGCAAGACGGCGAGCGACAATCGCAGCGTGATACGCACTCTTTTCATGGCGCTTCCTGGTATGCGCGTTGCAGCTTGATCGTGAATCGGCTCCCCTGCCCTTTACCTCGACTGTAGCAATGGACTTCACCGCCCTGCAGTTCGACCATGTTCTTGACCAGGGCGAGTCCGATTCCCAGGCCCGACCGGCTTTTGTCGGAGGCACGCATTTCCTGCGCAAACAGATCGAACACGCGCGGCACCATATCGCTTGCGATGCCGATTCCATCGTCGCTCACCGATAACGCCAGTCGCTCCCCATCGGCATGAAGATCGATGTCGATATGGCCGCCGGCATTCGTGTAACGGACCGCATTGTTAAGTAAATTTGCAATGACCTGTACCATGCGCTCCCGATCACAGAGCGCAAGCAATGGTTCGTCATCCATATTGACGGTCAATCTGTGCCCTTTCTGCTCGAGCATCGGCTGGATCTGCTCGATTGCGCTCGTCACGACAGGCTGGATCGGATGCGCGCCGAGTTTCAGGTGGACCTTTCCCTGTGCGACGCGCGATACATCGAGCAGGTCTTCAACCAGGCTCAATATATGCCGGGCCTGGCGGGTAATGACGCTGCCCATCTGGCGCACCTGCGCGGCGTCGGGTCCCGATTCCAGCAGCTGGGCCGCAGACAGGATCGGGGCCAGTGGATTGCGCAGCTCGTGCGCCAGGGTGGCCAGGAAATGGTCCTTGTTGCGCTCGGCATCACGCATCAGCTGGGCATCGGCCTGTCGCTGTGTAACGTCGCGGATGACCATGACTTCCCCAAGCTTTTCGCCGTCCGGCAGGCATACGGGGGTCGTGACATTTTCGATGACCTTCCTCCCGCCCAGGGGGTGTTCGACGATCACGACGGCGACCCCATCGGATGCATCAGCGGCATTCAGCAGGTCGCCCTCCTCAGGGCGTTGCAGGGCCGGATCGACGACATGGAGCACATCGCCGATCTCCCTGCCGTATGCGGATGTGGCACTCCAGCCAGTGATCTGTTCGGCTTTGCGATTGACAAAACCGATATGCCCCTCCGGGTCGACAGAAATGACGCCGTCGCCAATCGACTCGAGGGTCACCTCCACTTTCTGTTTCTGCTCCAGCAGTTGCGCCTGCAAGCTGCGGAATGCCGTGATATCCCGGGTGACCTTGCAGAACCTGACCAGTCGCCCCTGATCGTCATGGATCGCGATGAGCTCGGTCATCGCCCAGAACATGCGCCCGTCTTTTTTCTGCCGCAATGCCTGTTCCTGGAAGGTCCCCTGCGCCGCGGCGCGCCGCAGATTACGCTCCGGCTCTCCACGGTCGCGTGCGTCGGGCGAATACAGCATGCTGTAATGCATGCCGATCGCTTCCGCTGCGCTATAGCCTTTCATCTGTTCAGCGGCCTGGTTCCAGTACGTGATGTATCCATCCACATCGGTCAGGAACACCGCGTAATCGGAGATTTTCTCCATCGCGATAAAAAAACTATCCTTGATATCGGACGCTTCATCGGGAGTCATCGGTGCTCCGGTCTGTGGGTCGAAAGCAGATTGCAGATTACCATGAGCACACGGGCGATCAGTACTCGCCCGGACGGACCATACACGGCAAGGTCGAGCCACGCGAATGGCGATCGACAAATCGCTTCGGCCGGCCGATGCGATTGCCGCGCAGGGCAAGTCACCAGGCAGCGGCGATTGCCAGTTGCACCCCGAGCAGCAGCAGGGTGCCGAAGAAACAGCGCCGGAACACGTGGGGTTTCAGCCGCCCGCGCAGCCGGCTGCCCAGGGCAAGGCCAACGAGCGCGGGCAGCTGGGCGGCGAACGACATGCCGGCGTTGGCGGGCTCCCAGGCGCCATGCCCGGCCAGCATCGCGGCCAGCGCCAGCGTCGACACGGTGAACGACAGGCCCATCGCCTGCACGAGTTCTTCCTTTTCCATCCCGAGCGCCTGCAGGTAGGGCACGGCCGGCAGCACGAACACGCCCGTCACCGCCGTGAGCACGCCGGTCGCCACGCCGACCGCAGGGCCCAGCCACCACTCCTGCTCCGCGCGCACCCGCCACTGCCACGACGACAGCCCGAGCAGTGCGTACAGCACCAGTGCCAGGCCGAGCACCGCCTTGCCGTCGCCTCTGGCGAACAGCGCGCCACCGAGCAGCGTGCCGGCGCAGACGCCCAGCAGCATCGGCCGCAGCCGCAGCCACAGCGCATATAAACCCCGCCGCTCCAGCATCTGCCACATATTCGTCAAAAGCGAAGGCACGACGAGGATCGCGGCAGCCTGCAGCGGCGGCATCACCAGGCCCAGCAGTGCCATCGCCACCGTCGGCAAGCCCATTCCCGTCACGCCCTTCACCATGCCTGCCAGCACGAACACGATGCAGATGTAAAAAAGATGATTTTCCATGGCTGCAGTATGGCCTGGGGCCCCGCAGCGGAAAATGTGGAATATACTGCCCCAGCCTTCGGCCATTCCGAAGGCAGACACACTTGTTCCCTGCTTCATGCGATTCGATCTCACCGACCTGAAACTGTTCCTGCGCGTGGTGGAAACCGGCAGCATCACGGCCGGCGCCGCGCAGGCCCACCTTGCCCTGGCGTCGGCCAGCGCGCGCGTGCGCGGCATGGAAGAAGCACTCGGCGTGCCGCTGCTGGAGCGCAACCGCCGCGGCGTGGAACCGACGGCGGCGGGCCGCACGCTGCTGCACCACGCGCGGCTGATCACGCAACAGATGGAAAAGATGCGCGCCGACCTGGGCGAATACGCCACGGGCCTGAAGGGCCACGTGCGCCTGCTGTGCAACACGTCGGCGCTGACGGAGTTCCTGCCGGACGTGCTGGCCGCGTTCATGGCCAGTCATCCGCAGGTGAATGTCGACCTGGAAGAGCGGCTGTCCAGCGACATCGTGCAGGCGATGCGCGACGACCTGGCCGACATCGGCATCGTCACCGATTCGGTGGACAGCAGCGGCCTGGAAACGCAGCTGTTCTGCGAGGACAGGCTCGTGCTGGCCCTGCACCCCGGCCACCCGCTCGCCAAGGGTCTGCGGCGCAATGCCTCGTTACCCTTCCATGCCACGGTGGAGCATGACTTCATCGGCCTGGCGGGCGACAGCGCACTGCAGATGTACCTGGGCGAGCAGGCGACAAAGCTGGGCAAGCGGCTGCGCTATCGGGTGCGGGTGCGCAGTTTCGACGCCGTGTGCCGCATGGTGGCCAGCGGCGCCGGCCTGGCCGTGCTGCCGGAATCGGCCGTGGTGCGTTCGCGCGACGCGGCAAACGTGAAGATCGTGCGGCTGGCGGACGCGTGGACCCGGCGCCGCCTGCTGCTGTGCACGCGCAGCTATGCCGACCTGCCCGGCCATGCGCGCGATCTGGTCGACGCGCTGGCCCGCCATGCGACAATACCGGCCTCCGACTGAAAGACGCATCATGGAAAACTTCGCACGGCGGCGCGACCGCTTCGACCTCTTCAACGGCATGGACAGCCCGGCCGTCAACCTGTCGTTCCCCCTGGAGCTGCCGGACTTCCGGCCCTGGTGCAAGGCCAACGCCCTGCCGCCATTCCACGTGCTGCTGTGCGCGATCCTGCGCGCGGTGCTGAAGGTGGAGAACTTCCGCTATCGCATCCACGACGGCGAGGTGTTCATGATCGACCGGCTGATCCCGGCCTTTACCGTGATCAACCAGCACAACGACCTCAATTTCGCGATGTTCGACTGGTCGGACGATCTGCGCGAGTTCGTCGCGCGCGGCAGCGCCGCCCGGGAGGCGGCGTCGAACATGGAGGCGCTCAATGCCGGCTACGCCCGGCTGTCGCCGCGCGAAGCAAAGCACCAGGTGCACGTCACCTGCATTCCGTGGCTCGCCTTCACTTCCATCCAGCATCCGGTGGCGGCGCTGGACTGCCCCGACATTCCCTCGATCGCCTGGGGCAAGTTCCGCGACGGCGTGCCCGGCGAACTGCTGCTGCCGTTCTCGGTGCAGGCCCACCACGGCTTCGTGGACGGTTTCCACATCCACCAGCTGGCGCAGCAGATCGCCGCCGAAGTGGCGGCGATCATCGAAGCCTAGGCAACGTTCCTAGACCACCTTCGCCCGTTCCAGCATCGCGTGCAGCAGCACGTTGCAGCCGGCTTCCAGGTGGGCCGGCTGGGCATCCTCGATCTCGTTGTGGCTGATGCCATCCTTGCACGGCACGAAGATCATGCCCGAAGGCGCCAGACGCGCCGCATAGATCGCGTCGTGTCCGGCGCCGGACACCACGTCCATCGTCGAATACCCGAGCTTAGCCGTGGCACTGCGCACGGCGCCCACGACATTCGGGTGGAACGGGCATGGCGGGTAGTACGACACGCGCTCCAGCTTCACGTCCAGGCCCGAATCGGCCGCCACCCGCGCCACGAACGCCGTCATCTCCTCGTGCATCGTGTTCAACAGCTCGTCGTTCACGTTGCGCAGGTCGATCGAGAACTTCACCTGGCCGGGGATCACGTTGCGGCTGTTCGGGAACACCTGCATCATGCCGACCGTGCCGCGGCCGTACGGCGGGTAGCGGTTGGCGATGGCCACCACCTCCGGAATGATCTGCGCGGCCACCTGCATGGCATCGCGCCGCAGGTGCATCGGTGTCGGCCCCGCATGCGCTTCCATGCCCGTCACCGTGCAGTCGTACCACGACAGGCCCATCACGGCGGGCACCACGCCGATCACCTTGTCCGCATCCTCCAGCACGGGGCCCTGTTCGATGTGCGTCTCGAAATAGGCGCCGATCGGGTGGTCGCCCGGCACCTGGTCTCCACGATAGCCGATGCGTTCCAGCTCCTCGCCGACCGTCTTGCCGTCGACATCCCTGGCCGCATAGGCGGTTTCCAATGTGAAGGCCCCGCAGAAGACGCCGGAGCCCATCATCACGGGCACGAAGCGCGAACCTTCCTCGTTGGTCCAGAACGCCACCTCGATCGGCGCTTCCGTGCGGATGGCGTGGTCGTTCAGCGTACGCACCACTTCCAGCCCGGCCAGCACGCCGTAGTTGCCGTCGAACTTGCCGCCGGTCGGCTGCGTGTCGATGTGGCTGCCCGTCATCACGGGCGGCAGCGCATCGTTCGTGCCGGCGCGGCGCATGAACACGTTGCCGATCTGGTCCACCGTGACCGTCATGCCGGCCGCCTTGCCCCAGCCGACGACGAGGTCGCGGCCTTGCCGGTCCAGGTCCGTCAGCGCCAGGCGTTTCACGCCGCCCTTCTCCGTGGCGCCGATTTTCGCCAGCTCCATCAGCGCATCCCACAGCCGTTGGCCATCGACCCGCAGCGCCTCCGGATCCACGCCAGTCTTTACTGCCTCGGTCATGTCGTTCATCTGCTGTCCTCTCAAGATGCGGTAACGGGTTGGAACGCGGGACGGTCCACGTGCCGGCCGGCGCCTTCCACGGCCATCAGTTCGCCGCCGTGGAACACCACCTTGCCGGCGGCCACCGTGGTGCTGGGGATGCCCTTCACGGTGCGGCCTTCGAACACGTTGAAGCCGCCCTTTGCGAATTGCGTTTTCGCCGAGATCGTGCGCGTGCCGGCCGGGTCCCAGACGACGACGTCCGCATCGGCACCCGCCTGCACCACGCCCTTGCGCGGATAGATGTTGAAGATCTGCGCCGCGTTGGCGGACGTGACCTTCACGAATTCGGAGGGCGTCAGCAGTCCGCTGTTGACGCCTTCGTCCCAGATGACGGCCATCCGGTCTTCGACACCGCCGCAGCCGTTCGGGATCTTCGTGAAATCGTCTCGTCCGGCGGCCTTCTGCGCGTCGCAGAACGTGCAGTGATCGGTGGCGGTCGTGTGCAGGTTGCCGGCCCGCAGGCCCTGCCACAGCGCGCGCTGGTGTTCCTTGCTGCGAAACGGTGGGCTCATCACATGGCCGGCGGCGAAATCGAAGTCGGGATGCTGGTACACGCTGTCGTCGATGATCAGGTGCCCCGCCAGTGCCTCGCCATATACGCGCTGGCCGGCCGCGCGGGCGCGCGTGATGGCGTCCAGCGATTCCTTGCACGACACGTGCACGATGTACAGCGGCGTTTCCAGCACGCCGGCGATCGCGATCGCCCGGTTGGCCGCCTCGGCCTCCACCGCCGGTGGCCGCGACAGCGGGTGCGCCGCCGGCCCGGTGATGCCCCTGGCCAGCAGGTCGCGCTGCAGCTGGTAGACCAGTTCCCCGTTCTCCGCATGCACGGTGGGGATCGCGCCCAGTTCCAGCGAGCGCCGGAAGCTTTTCACGAGCGTTTCGTCATCGGCCATGATGGCGTTCTTGTACGCCATGAAGTGCTTGAAGCTGTTGACGCCGTGGTCGCGCACCAGCACGCCCATCTCTTCGTGCACGCGGTCGGACCACCATGTGATCGCCACGTGGAACGTGTAGTCGCCGGCCGCCTTCGCGGCCCAGCCGCGCCACTGGTGGTAGGCTTCCAGCAGCGACTGCTGCGGGTTCGGGATGACGAAATCGATGATCGTCGTAGTGCCGCCCGCCAGGCCGGCCGCCGTGCCCGTGTAAAAATCGTCCGCCGTCACGGTGCCCATGAAAGGCAGGTTCATGTGCGTGTGCGGATCGATCCCGCCCGGCATGATGTACTGGCCGGCGGCGTCGATGACTTTCGCGCCCACGGGTGCATCCAGGTTGTCGCCCACGGCGACGATCCGGTCGCCGTCGCACAGCACATCGGCGCGGAAGGCGCGGTCGGCGTTGACGACGGTACCGCCTCGAATGATCAGGCTCATTTGGTGTCTCCGTTCAGGATTGGGGTGGGCGGCCGGAATGCGGCCAGCTGCATCATCACCGCATAGGTTACGGCGGCGATCGCGATGCCCACGAACCAGGCATAGGTATAGATGGTCTTGAAGGTAGCGCCGACATTCGGGAATGCTTCGGGAAAGGCCGCGTTCAGGAAGCCGGGAATGTTCGGCAGCACGCCGAGGATGAACGCGATGACGGCGGCCAAGTTCCAGCCGGTGCCGTACGAGTAAATGCCATCTTCGCGGTACAGCTCGGACACCGTCAGCTCGGTCTTGCGGACCAGGTAGTAGTCGACGATCAGCACGCCGGCGATGGGGCCCAGCAGCGCGGAGTATCCGATCAGCCACGTGAAGATGTAGCCCTGCGTGGTTTCCAGCAGCTTCCACGGCATCATCGCCAGCGCGATGCCGGCCGTGATGTAGCCGCCCGTGCGGTACGAGATGCGTTTCGGCGCCAGCGCGGAAAAGTCATACGCCGGGCCGACCAGGTTGGCGGCCAGGTTGACGCTGACGGTATCGACCAGCAGCACGATCAGCGCGACCAGCACGGCCACGCCGGTCATCCGCGCGGCCAGGTCCACCGGATCCCACAGCGCCTTGCCATACAGGACCACGGTGGCCGACGTGACGATCACCGCCAGCGCCGCCAGTAAACCCATCGGCACCGGCAGGCCGATCGACTGGCCCACGATCTGGTCCTTCTGCGACTTGGCGAAGCGGGTGAAGTCCGGGATATTCAGCGCCAGCGTGGCCCAGAAGCCCACCATCGCCGTCAGCGACGGCCAGAAGGCGTTCCAGAACTGGCCTTCCTTCGGCTGGCCCGGCGCGAACTGGGAAGGCTTGTCCAGCAGCGGGCCGAATCCGCCCGCCTTGTCGTAGACCCACCACAGCAGCACGAAGCAGATCAGGATCTTCAGCGGTGCGGTGTAGGTCTCGAGCTTCCGGATCGAATCCATGCCATGCACGATGTAGTACATCTGGATCGCCCAGAACGCCAGGAAGCACAGCAGCTGTGCGCCGTTGATGCCCAGCCAGCCGATCTTCTCGCCGCCGATCGGGGCGCCCATCAGCACGCCCAGCAGCGTGTAGATCATGCTGCCGCCAAACCAGGTCTGGATGCCGTACCAGCCGCACGCCACGATGGCACGCAGCAGCGCAGGCAGCTTGGCGCCGTCCGTGCCGAACGATGCGCGCGCCAGCACCGCGTACGGAATGCCGTACTTGGTGCCCGCGTGGCCGATCGCCAGCATCGGCACCAGCACGATCGCATTGGCCAGGAACACGGTCCATACGGCCTGCCACGCGGACATGCCGCCCTCGATGAGGCTGGCGGACAGTGTGTACGCGGGAATGCACATCACCATGCCCACCCACAGCGCCGCGAAGTGGTACCACAGCCAGGTGCGCTGGGCGGCGGACGTGGGCGCGAGGTCTTCGTTCCACAGGTGGGGGTTGGCTTTGATGTCTTGGTTCACTGGGCTCTCCTGGTTTGGATCCTGTTTTGCTGAGTGGTCGCCTCAGCTATTTAACCCGGAGGCAGAGGCCGGGGTCAGACCCGCCGGGTCCGACCCCAGGTTCTGCTTTGGGGGTCAGGTTTGAGGGCAACTGCCTTCAACAAGTAATCACATCACGCCGCGGTCGGCACCTGCTCCGCCCGCGGATTGCGCGGATCCTGCGTCCAGTTCATGTACGCCTTGCCGCTCTGCTGCGGCACCATCGTGATGCAGTCCTGCACGGGACACGTGATCTCGCACAGGTTGCAGCCCACGCATTCGCTGTCGATCACTTCATACGTGCGCTTGCCGGTGGCCTCGTCTACCAGCCGGGCGATGGCCTGGTGCGACGTATCCTCGCACGCCACGTGGCATTTTCCGCAGCCGATGCAGTCGGCCTGGCTGATGTGCGCGATCGTCTTGAAGTTCATGTCGAGGTATTTCCAGTCGGTGGTGTTCGGCACCGCGCGGCCCCGGAACTCCTCGATGGTGCGGTAGCCCTGCGTGTCCATCCAGCGCGACAGGCCGTCCTTCATCTCCTCGACGATGCGGAAGCCATGCAGCATCGCGGCCGTGCAGACCTGCACGCAGCCGGCGCCGAGCGCGATGAACTCGGCGGCGTCGCGCCAGTTGTTGATGCCGCCGATGCCGGAGATCGGCAGGCCGCGCGTTTCCGGATCGCGTGCGATCTCGGCCACCATGTTCAGCGCGATGGGTTTCACGGCGGTGCCGCAGTAGCCGCCGTGCGTGCTCGCTGAACCGACCGTGGGCAGCGCTACCATCCGGTCCAGGTCGATCGACGTGATGGAATTGATCGTGTTGATCAGCGAGACCGCGTCCGCGCCGCCTCCTTTCGCGGCGCGCGCCGGGTGGCGGATGTCGGTGATGTTCGGCGTGAGCTTGACGATCACCGGCAGCCTGCTGTGCTTCTTGCACCACGCGGTGACCATGCCCACGTATTCCGGCACCTGGCCGACGGCCGCGCCCATGCCCCGCTCCGGCATGCCATGCGGGCAGCCGAAATTGAGCTCGATGCCGTCCGCGCCTGTCGCTTCCACCTTCGGCAGGATGTCGGCCCAGTAGTGCTCTTCGCACGGCAGCATCAGCGACACGACGATCGCCCGGTCCGGCCATGCCTCCTTGACGGCGGTGATCTCGCGCAGGTTGATGTCCAGCGAGCGGTCGGTGATCAGTTCGATGTTGTTGAAGCCGATGACTTCGCGGTTCTTGCCGTAGATGGCGGAATAGCGCGACGACACGTTGACGGCCGGCGGATCCTCGCCCAGCGTTTTCCACACCACGCCGCCCCACCCCGCCTCGAAGGCGCGGATGACGTTGTAGGCCTTGTCGGTGGGCGGCGCGGAGGCCAGCCAGAACGGGTTCGGCGACTTGATGCCGCAGAATTCCACGGCGAGGTTGCTGTATTCGTCGCTCATTATGCTGCCTCCAGTTTCGATTGAAGTTCGGCGTGGATCGCCATGGCCGCCAGCTTGCCGTGCTGGACCGCCTGCACTGTCAGGTCCTGCCCCGGCGCCACGCAGTCGCCGCCGGCGTAGATCCCCGGCAGCACGGTGCGGAAGTGTTCGTCGACGTGGATGCGGTCGCCGTCGCGCTTGAGCAGCGTGGCCAAGGGGTCGGCGAGCGCGCCATCGTCCATCGTCTGGCCGATCGCCTTGAACACGGCATCGGCGGCGATCTCGAACGTTTCGCCTGTGCCCACGAGGCGGTTGCCTTCCAGCCGTGTCTTCTCGAAGCGCATGCCCTGCACGCGGCCGGCCGCGTCGAGCAGCACCTGCCGCGGCTGGGCCCACGTGCGCATGCGCACCTGGTTGGCCTTGGCGATTTCCTGTTCGTGGTGCGTGGCGCTCATCGCCTCGAAGCCGCGGCGGTACACCAGCGTCACCTCCTCGGCGCCCAGCCGCTGGATCTGCACGGCCATGTCGATGGCGGTATTGCCCGCGCCGATCACGATCGCGCGCTTCGGCACCGGCAGCGCGGTGAGGTCATCGGCCTGGCGCAGTTCGGCGATATAGTCGACGGCGGCCAGCAGGCCCGGCGCATCTTCGCCGGTCAGGCCCAGCTGGCGGCTGGCGCCGAGGCCAAGGCCAAGGAACACGGCATCGTAGTTCGCGTGCAGGTCCTTCAGGTGCAGGTTGTCGCCCAGCTTCTGGCCCAGGCGGATCTCGATGCCGCCGATGCCCATCAGGAAGTCGACTTCGCGCTGGGCGAAATCGTTCGTGAGCTTGTACTTCGCGATCCCGTACTCGTTCAGGCCACCGGCCTTGTCCTGCGCCTCGAACACCACGACGTCATTGCCCAGCATGGCGAGGCGGTGCGCGCACGACAGCCCCGCGGGGCCGGCACCGACGACGGCGATCCTGCGGCCCGTGGCTTTCGCACGCTGGAACGGGTGCCCGGTAAAACTCATGTTGTCGGTGGCGTAGCGCTGCAGCAGCGCGATTTTCACAGGCTGGCCCTCGGCATCGTGGTTGCGTACGCAGGCGTCCTCGCACAGGATTTCGGTGGGGCACACGCGCGCGCAGCTGCCGCCGAAGATGTTCTGCTTCAGGATGCCGAGCGCGGCGCCGTCGACGTTGCGGTCGTGGATATTGCGGATGAAGCTGGCCACGTCGATGTCCGACGGACAGATGCGCGTACACGGCGCGTCATAGCAGTACAGGCAGCGGGATGCTTCGATCGCCGCCTGGCGGGCGTTCAACGGTGGCGCGAGGTCGGTGAAGTGGGTGGCCAGCTCGCTGTTCGTGGAGCTGGGGTGGGGGATGTAGTTGAGTGAGTCGAGCATGGTTCTGGTTCCTGGCTTGGCTGGGTTGGATCCTGACTTCACTGCGGGAATGAGAACCGGTGTCAGGCACCGCTCATGCACCGCGGGCTTTCATGCGCCGCGGCTTTGCGGTGACTGACACCAGTGCTCACAGGCCGCTGGCTTAGAACTACTGCTTGATTCGGCTACTTACTTCATCTGTGGGAATGCAAATTCCGCGCCAGCCGTGGCGGTGTTGGGCCACCGCTGCATCACGGCCTTGTGCCGCGTATAAAACCGCACGCCTTCGGGACCATACGCATGGTGGTCGCCGAACATGCTGCGCTTCCAGCCGCCGAAACTGTTGAACGCCATCGGCACCGGCAGCGGCACGTTCACGCCCACCATGCCCACCTGGATCTGGCGCACGAATTCGCGGGCCACGCCGCCATCGCGCGTGAACACGGCCACGCCGTTGCCGTATTCGTTGCGGTTGATGAGATCCACCGCGCTGCCCACGTCCGGCAGGCGCATCACGCACAGCACGGGGCCGAAGATCTCCTCCTTGTAGATCGTCATGTCCGGCGTGACGTGGTCGAACAGCGTGCCGCCGACGAAGAAGCCGTTCGGCCGTTCCGGCACCTGGTAGTTGCGGCCGTCGACGACGAGCTTCGCGCCCTGCTCCACGCCTTCGCCGATCAGGCGCTCGATGCGCTGCTTGGCGGCGAGCGTGACGACAGGCCCCATTTCGGCATCGTGCGCCGCACCGTCGCGTACTTTCAGTGCGGCGGTGCGCCGTTCCAGTGCGCCCACCAGCGCGTCGCCCGCATCGCCGATGGCAACCACGACGGAGATCGCCATGCAGCGTTCGCCGGCCGAACCGTATGCGGCGCCCATCAGCGCATCGACGGCCATCTCCATGTCGGCATCCGGCATCACCACCATGTGGTTCTTCGCGCCGCCCAATGCCTGCACGCGCTTGCCGCTCGCGCTGCCTTTCGCATAGATGTATTCGGCGATCGGCGTGGAGCCGACGAAGCTGATCGCCTGCACGTGCGGGTGCTCCAGCAGCGCATCGACGACCAGCTTGTCGCCCTGCACGACGTTGAACACGCCGTCCGGCAGGCCCGCCTTCTTCAACAGCTCCGCATGCAGCAGCGATGGCGAGGGATCGCGCTCGGAAGGCTTCAGGATGAACGTGTTGCCGCAGGCGAGGGCCACCGGGAACATCCACATCGGCACCATCACGGGGAAGTTGAACGGCGTGATGCCGGCCACGACGCCGAGCGGCTGGCGCATCGACCAGGCGTCGATGCCGCGCGAGATCTGGTCCGTGAACTCGCCCTTCAGCAGTTGCGGGATGCCGAGCGCGAACTCGACGACCTCGATGCCGCGCGCCACTTCGCCGCGCGCATCGGCCAGCGTCTTGCCGTGTTCGCGCGTCAGCATGGCCGCGAATTCCTCGGTGTGCTGCTGGCACAGCTGCAGGTATTTCGCCAGCACGCGGGCGCGCGCCAGTGGCGGCGTGTCGGCCCAAGCGGGAAACGCGGCGTGCGCGGCCTGCACGGCGGCGTCCACTTCTTCCGGCGTGCCGAGCGCCACGCGGGCGACGGGCTCGCCGAGCGCGGGATTGAAGACGTCGGCATAGCGGCCGCTGCGAGTGTCCGCCTTGGCGCCGCCGATGTAATGGGTGATGGTGTCAATGTCGCTCATCTTGGTCTCGTTCAGGTTATTGGGATTGAGGCGGGGGTTCAGGACAGCAGAGGATCACGCGAGGAGCATGTCGGCCGGCACATGGTCGTAGCCGAGGTCGCGGGCCACCGCTTCGTACGTGACCTGGCCCTGGCAGACGTTCAGGCCGTTCTTCAGGTGCGGGTTGGCTTGCAGCGCTTTGTGCCAGCCCTTGTCGGCCAGCGCCAGCGCATGCGTGATGGTGGCGTTGTTCAAGGCGAACGTGGACGTGCGCGCGACGGCGCCCGGCATGTTCGCGACACAGTAATGCACCACGCCGTCGACGATGAAAGTGGGTTGTTCGTGGGTAGTCGCGCGCGACGTTTCAAAACAGCCGCCCTGGTCGATCGCCACGTCGACGATGACGGCGCCCTGCTTCATCTTGCCCACCATCTGGCGCGTGACGAGCTTGGGCGCCGCGGCACCGGGGACAAGCACGCCGCCGATCACGAGGTCGGCGCCCAGCACCGCTTCCTCGATCGTGTGCGCATTCGAATACATGGTCTGCACGCGGTTGCCGAACACGAGGTCGATCTGGCGCAGCCGGTCGACGTTCTTGTCCAGCACCGTCACGCGCGCGCCCATGCCCACGGCGATCTGCAGCGCATTGGTGCCGACCACGCCGGCGCCGATGATCGCCACGTGGCCGGGCGCCACGCCGGGCACGCCGCCCAGCAGCAGGCCCATGCCGCCCTTGGACTTTTCCAGGTGCGCGGCGCCGGCCTGCACGGCCATGCGCCCCGCCACTTCACTCATCGGCGCCAGCAGCGGCAGGCCGCCGTTCGGGCCGGTGATGGTTTCGTAGGCGATACAGACGGCCTTCGATGCAACCAGCGCTTTTGTTTGCTCCGGGTCGGGAGCAAGATGCAGGTAGGTGTACAGGATCTGGCCTTCGCGCAGCATCGCGCATTCCTGCGGCTGCGGTTCCTTGACCTTGACGATCATGTCGGCACGTTCGAAGATCTCCTGCGCGGTGGCGGCGATCGTGGCGCCGGAAGCTTCGTACATCGCATCCGTGAGGCCGATGGCGGCGCCGGCATTGCGTTCGACGAGCACGGGGTGGCCGCGCAGCGTCAGTTCCTTCACGCTGGCCGGGGTAAGGCCCACGCGGGATTCCTGGTTCTTGATTTCCTTGGGTACGCCTACGAGCATGGTATGTCTCCTTTTAGGCTTTTGGGGTGGTGATGCGTGGTGCGTGGCGCGGGATACCTTGGCTGTTGGCGGCTGAGAACCGGTGTCTGACACCATTTTCCTCCGGAAAATGGTGTCAGACACCGGTCTTCCGCGGCCAACTACTGTCGCTTGTGGCGACCGATATGCAAGCAGACTGCTTAGCCCAGGTCCTTCAGGATCTTCGCCAGCTTGCCGAACAACTCATCGATATGCTGCTTCTCGAACACCAGCGGCGGCGACAGCGCGATGATGTCGCCGGTGACGCGAATGAGCACGCCGTCGGCGAAGGCTTTCTTGAAGGCGGTATAGCCGCGCACGCCGGGCTTGCCGGGGATCGGCGCCAGCTCGATGCCGGCGATCAGTCCGATGCAGCGCAGGTCGATCACGTTCGGCAAGTCCTTCAGCGAGAACACGGCGTCGGCCCAGTAGTCCTGCAGGCCTTTCGCATGTTCGATGATCCGCTGTTCCTCGAACACTTCGAGCGTGGCGAGCGATGCGGCGCAGGCCAGCGGGTGGCCCGAGTACGTGTAGCCGTGGAACAGCTCGATGCCGGCGGGCGAATCCATGAACGCGTCGTGAATGAAGCTTTTCGTGAACACGGCGCCCATCGGCACGGTGCCGTTGGTCAGGCCCTTCGCCGTGGTCATCATGTCCGGCTCGACGTCGAAGTAGTCGGCCGCGAACGGCGTGGTCATGCGGCCGAAGCCCGTGATCACCTCGTCGAAGATCAGCAGGATGCCGTGCTTCGTGCACAGCTCGCGCAGCCGCTTCAGGTAGCCCTTCGGCGGGATCAGCACGCCGGTGGAACCGGCCACCGGTTCGACGATCACGGCGGCGATCGTGGAAGCGTCGTGCAGCGCGACGATGCGCTCGAGTTCATCGGCCAGGTGCGCGCCATGTTCCGGCTCACCGCGCGTGAAGGCGTTCTTTTCCAGGTTGTGCGTGTGCGGCAGGTGATCGACACCCGGCAGCAGCGTGCCGTACTGCTTGCGGTTGCCGGCGATGCCGCCCACCGAAATGCCGCCGAAGCCCACGCCGTGGTAACCGCGTTCGCGGCCGATCAGCCGAGTGCGCGCCGGCTCGCCGCGCGCCTTGTGGTACGCCAGCGCCATTTTCAATGCCGTATCCACCGCTTCCGAGCCGGAGTTCGTGTAGAACACGTGGCCGAACTTGTGGTTCGTGTAGTCCATCAGCTTGTCCGCCAGTTCGAACGCGGTCGGGTGGCCCATCTGGAACGTGGGCGCGAAGTCCAGCGTGCCGACCATCTCGCGCACGGCCGCCACGATCTTCGGCTGCGCATGGCCGCACGGCACGCACCACAGGCCGGCGGTGCCGTCGAGCACCTGGTTGCCGTCGACGTCCCGGTAATGCACGCCGGCGGCCGAGACCAGCAGGCGTGGACTGGCCTTGAAGTCGCGGTTGTTGGTGAAAGGCATCCAGAAAGCGGACAGGGAATGCAGCTGCTCGGGTTTGTTCATGCGATCTCCTTCGGCCGGATCGGCCCGCAAATTTCTTTACCAGTTGGCAAAATCATGATGCAATAATAGACACGCCGGTCACTATGTCACATATACACAATTGGCAAGGCAATCCAACCGTACTGGTCATAAAAACACTACAGTTCAAACGATGGTACCGAGACGAAATAGCGCGGAAGAGGCTTCCGAAGTCGTGGCATGGCCGGCGATCGTCATCGAGCGGGCCAGCAAGGGCAGCCTGGTGGACAAGATCGTTGCCGTGCTGACGGCCATGATCTCGGGCAAGGCGCTACGGATCGGCACGAAAATGCCCTCCGTGCGCCAGTTCGCAAAGTGTAATGGCGTGAGTACCTTCACAGTCGTCGAGGCCTATGACCGGCTGGTCAACCTGGGCCTGCTGTCGTCGCGGCGCGGTTCGGGCTACTACGTGGCGCGGCACGACATCGCCTCGCAGCTGCCTCCGGCGGTGGTGGCCGGCCCGGTTACCATCGATGCGCTGACGTCCGACCTGTACTCCGGCGTGGCCGATGCGCTGCCCGTCGGCGCCGGCTGGCTGCCGCCGGAGTGGTATGGCGAGGACACCATCCTGGACGCGGTGCGCCACGCGATGCGCATCCCGGCCAACCGCCTGCGCGGCTACGGCCATCCGCTCGGTTTTCCCGCGCTGCGCCAGCACGTGGCGGCGGTGCTGACGGACGAGCTGTTTCCCGTCGAGGCGGACCAGGTGCTGCTGACGCACGGCGCCACCCATGCGTTCGACCTGATCCTGCGCACGCTGACGCGGCCCGGCGACACGGTATTCGTCGAAGACCCCGGCTACAGCAACCTGCTGTCGCTGATCCGCCACCATGGCTGCAACGCCGTCGGCGTTCCGCGCGGCGAACATGGCCTCGATCTCGACGCGCTGGCCGCGCATGCGCGCGAGGCGCAGCCCAGGCTCATGTTCGTCAACACGGTGCTGCAAAATCCGCTGGGCACCTCGCTGTCGCAGGCGCAGGCGCACCGGCTGCTGGCCATGGCCGAGCAGTTCGATTTCTGGCTCGTCGAGGACGACATCTACCGCGACCTGGCCGGCCGGGGCGAAGCGTCGCTGGCGGCGATGGATGGCCTGCGCCGCGTGATCCGCGTGGGCAGTTTTTCCAAGACGCTGTCGCCGGTGCTGCGCGTGGGTTCGATCTGCGCTTCCGGCTCGCTGATGCCGGAACTGCTGCGCGTGAAGATGCTGACGGGGCTGACGACTTCGGAAGTCAACGAGCGCGCCGTCTACCATGCGGTCACGGCCCGCGCCTACCGCAGGATGGTCGACAAGCTCGTGGCGCAGCTCGACGAGGGCCGCGAACGCACGATCGAGGCGCTGGCGGAGGTGGGCATGGAACCCGTGGCGCGGCCGCGCGGCGGCATGTTCGTTTCCGCCGGCTGGAACGTGGCGCCGACGCCGCAGCACAATGCCCGCACCATCGCCGATGCCGCGCTGCGGGCCGGCATCCTGCTGTCGCCGGACGAATTCTTCCTGCTGCGGCCCAGCACCACGATCTGGTTCCGCTTCAACGTGGCGTATGCGCACGATCCCGTGCTGCGCGCCTTCCTGCAATCCGCACTCAGGAACCCCGCAGTCCAACGTCCCGCATCGAACATCCCTTAAGGAGACCGCAATGGCCGGCAATAACGAAGTGCGCACCGGCGCCGCCTCGCGCCGCATGCAGAACCGCGACCGGGTGGAGGCCGACATCGCCGCCGTGGCCGTGCGCGTGTTCGCCGAATGCGGCTACGAAGGCACGTCGGTCGCGGCGATCGCGGAAAGCGCCGGGCTGTCGAAGCAGAACCTGATGTATTACTTCCCCACCAAGCTGGAGCTGTACCATCGCGTGCTCGACGAGGTGCTGGACGACTGGCTGGAGCGCATGTCCAGCCTGGCCCAGGCCGGCGGCAACGATGCGCCGGCCGACGTGCTGCGTGCCTATGTGCAGGCGAAGCTGCGCTTTTCACGCGAGCAGCCCTACGCATCGCGCGTGTATGCGATGGAGGTGATCGGTGGTGCCCAGCTGTATGGCGGGCAGATCAGGGAACGCGTGGTGCCGGTGCTGAAACGCGACATCGAGGTTTTCGAACGGTGGATCGCCACTGGCCGCATCGCTCCCGTGAGCGCCACGCACCTGCTGTTCGCGATCTGGGCGATGACGCAGTCCTATGCGGACTTCGCCCCGCAGATGGCGCTGGTGCTGGACCGGCGCCAGTTGCTGAAGAAGGATTACGACGAGGCCGAGGAAACGATCCTGGCCCTCGTGCTGGCCGCCACGCGGGCCACCGGCTGAAGGCGGGCGCCGGCCACGCTCATTCGCGTGCGAAGCATTCCTTGCGGCGTGCGCGGCCAATGCCGAAAACGGCCAGGCCTGCCATGATCATCGCGACCATGGTCGGTTCCGGCACGGGCGACAGGAAACCGACGTTGCCGGTGAACGGCTGCACGTGCACCTGGGCCTGCAGGTCCAGCGCGTTGGCGAACAGGCCGCCTTCGATGTCGCGGGTATTGGTGACCAGCGCGCCGGTGGCGAGCACCGAGCCGCCGAACTGCGTGCCGATCGCCAGGCTCGTGGCGTCGTGGAAGTTCCAGATCACCTTGCTGCCGATCTTCTGCGCGGCGCCGCCCAGGAAATCCGCATGGATCGACGCGGTGGTCACGTCCGAATTCATGATCACGGTGGTGGCACCGTTGAGGTTGAATTCGAACCCGTCCAGCGTGAACAGCTTGTCGTCGAATCCGGTCAGGTCGAACACCGCCACGCCGCCGGCATCCGCGACCGCCGTGAAGGTGGCCTTGGTGCCGCTGATGTCGACGGTGCTGCCGGTCGATTTCATCTGCGCCAGCGAATCGGAAAGGCCGTTCAGCACCTTGCCGAAGTTGGTCGACGTGGCGGCGGCCTTGTTGGTGTTCATTTCCGCCGTCATGCCGCCGAAGCCCTCGCCATTGATGTTCGAGTTCGCCACCGCGCCGCCGATGGTCGCGCCGCCATTGATGCTCGAATGGGCGACGCTGCCGCCAACCCAGGCGCCGCCGTTGAACGTGGCATTCGATACGCTGCCGCCAACCCAGGAGGCGCGGTTCAGCGTGGAGTTGCCCACGCTGCCGGCCACGACGTTCGTGCCTTCGTTGACGGTCACGCCTTCGAGCGAGCCGCTGGAGACCACGCCGCCGCGGTTGACCGTAACCCTGCCGTGGTTGCCCGCCGCATCCGTCGACCAGGTCACATTCCCCGCGGTCAGGCCGGCATAACTGGATGCCGGGGCCTTCTCGAGCTGGTTGCCGTATTCGCCGCCGGTCACGGAGCCCGCGGCCCACGTGCGGCCATGCACATGGCCATTCGACGATGCCGTGATATCCGTCAGCGACACGGCGTTCATCTGGTTCAATACCTGCGTCGCGGTCAGGGGAGCGGCAGAAGGCGCTGCATGGGCGGCCGCGAATGCGACGGATAGTACAGCGGCGACGGCACTGGTTCGCAACATGGATTTCCCTCTGAATTATTTTATTTTGTTAATGAACATTTCTTATAGGATAGCACGAATAGCGTTTTGGCTTGCGCGAACACAAGGAAAGCAGTCATATCCAGTGCGTTTGCTTGACCATTCGTGTTGCTTTCACGCCCGTTTGTCCCGCCCTGCCGCAAGTCACCCCCCGGAAAATTCCGTTCGTCGGATCGGCTCCCCTGCTTGCGGGCGAACGCGCTACAGTGAATGCATCGACTCATGGAGAATTGCCAATGAAGACCATCAATAAAACCTGTACCGATACCGTGCAAGAAGCATGGAGCGCCATGGTGCGGATCGTGCGGCATGCGATGCGCCGCCTGGAGCGGATGCCGTGGCCGACCCTGCTGGCCGCGTGCGTGATGCTCGCGCTGCTGATCACGGTGTTGCCGCTGGCGCTCACGCTGTTCGTGCTGTTCCTGCTCGTGAAGCTGGCGGCAAACGCGCTCGGCGGGCATCGCCATCCGCCGCGCCACCGCGACCACGCTCATCCCGATGTTCAGTGAAGCCCCCTGAGCGGCCAATCGAGGACAATGCGCCACCAATGCGCCACTAATGAGCTACCAACGAGCAACAGATGAGTAACGAGATGATGAAGACGGCAACGGGCGGCGCCCGCGGCGCGCTGGGATTCGTGCGCGAGCTGGGCGAAACCGCCAGCTCGCTGTGGTGGCAGTTCTTCGACTGGCTGGCACAGGTGCCGATGCGCCAGCTCGTGGTGACGTGGGTGCTGGCAATGCTGCTGGCCTGCACCCCGGTGATCCACCCCAAGCAGGCGGCCGCGTTCATCGTCATTTCGCTGGGCTTGAAGGTGCTGGCGGGCGGCAAGCGCAAGGCCGAGATCGAGGCGCGCCGGGCTTCCGAGCAGGCGGGCACCGAGGAGCTGGAACGCCGCCTGGTGGAAGCGCGCATGGCCGCGCTGCAGGCCCAGGTGGAGCCGCACTTCCTCTTCAATACCCTGGCACTGATCGGCCAGCTGATCGAAACGGATCCGCCGCAGGCGGCGGGCATCCACCAGCACCTGATCGATTACCTGCGCTCCACGCTGCCGCAAATGCGCTCGCGGGGCAACGGCACGCTGGGCCGGCAGATCGCCCTGTCGCGCTCCTACCTGGCGATCATGCAGGCGCGCATGAAGGCCCGGCTGGCCGTGTCGATCGACGTGCCGCCGGGGCTGGAAAGCGCCACCTTTCCGCCGATGATGCTGCAGATCCTGATCGAGAACGCGATCAAGCACGGGCTGGAACCGAAGATCGAGGGCGGCCGCATCGACATCCGCGCATCCGCCGCGGGCAGCGTGCTGCAGGTGGACGTGCAGGACGACGGCGTGGGCTTTTCATGCTACGCGGGCGACGGCATCGGCCTGGCCAACGTGCGCGAGCGGCTCAAGCTGATGTATGGGGCGCGGGCCGAACTGCAGATCGAGACACCGTCCGAAGGCGGATGCCGTGCTGCGATCCGCGTGCCGTTCGCGCCGGACATCTTCGCGGAAAAGACACCATGACGGGCGGCCCCATGACGCCCACTGCCCTGATCGCGGACGACGAAGAGCCGATGCGCGACATGCTGCGCGCCCGGCTGCGCGAATGCTGGCCCGAACTGGCGATCGTGGCCGAGGCGGCAAACGGCGTGGAAGCGATCGCGCTGGCCGGTCAGCACCGGCCGGACGTGGTATTCCTCGACATCCGCATGCCCGGCCTGTCCGGCATCGAAGCGGCGCGCATGCTGTTCAACCGCTGCCACATCGTCTTCGTCACCGCCTACGACCAGTATGCGATCGAGGCCTTCGAGCAGGGCGCGCTGGACTACCTGCTGAAACCCGTCGGCGGCGAACGGCTGCGGACCACCTGCGCACGGCTGAAGGCCCGCATCGGGCAGCAGCCGAGCGATATCGCGGCGCAGCTGACCCGCCTGCTCGACGGGCGTGCCGGCGGCGGCAAGGGCGGGCGCGAATACCTGCACTGGATCCAGGCCCAGGTGGGCAGCAGCCTGCGCATGATCAGCACGCGCGAGATCCTGTTCTTCCAGGCCGACGAAAAGTACACCCGCGTGCAGACGGCACAGGGCGAAGTCCTGATCCGCAAGACGCTGAAGGAACTGGCGGACGAGCTGGATCCGGACGAATTCTGGCGCATCCACCGCTCCACCCTGGTGCGCGTGGATGCGATCGCGGAAGTCACGCGCGACCTGCGCGGGCGGCAAATGGTGCGCGTGAAACACTGCGCGGAACAGCTCGAAGTCAGTCGCGGCAACACCCATTTATTCCAGCAAATGTGAGTGTTGCGCGCCTGTTGGCCGGGTCCGTGGAGAGTGCCTGACTTCGCTTGCCCCGCCTTCTACCCTGGTCTATATTGGGGTTTCGCCTACCAGAAACCCGCAACAGAACAGGGAGAAGCGGAATGACGACATTACGCAATGTGTCCAGTCCCCGGACCGTACCCAAGCACACGCGCGCCACCATCATGCCTTGCCTGCGTTACCGCGATGCCCCTGCCGCCATCGAATGGCTGTGCAGTACCCTCGGCTTCGAAGCCACCCTCGTGGTGCGCAACGAGGACGGCACCGTGGCCCATGCCCAGCTCTCCTATGGCAACGGCATGATCATGCTGGGATCGATCTTCGATACCGACTATGGCCGCCTGCTGAAACAGCCATCGGAAACGGGGGGCGTGACACAAAGTTCCTATCTCGTCGTCAACGATGCGGACAGGGTGCATGAACGCGTGATGGATGCGGGCGGCGAAGTCGTGCTGCCGCTGCAGGATGAGGATTACGGCGGCCGCGGCTTCACGTGCCGCGACCCGGAGGGCCATGTGTGGAGCATCGGCACCTACGATCCATGGGCCGAAGCTGAACGGCCGCGCTGACCGGGCGCTGCTGGTCGACGCTGCTGGTCGACGAACCTGGTCGACGAACCTGGTCGATACAGCTGGTCGACGAACCTGATCGACGCAGCTGGTCGACGAACCTGGTCGATACATTCCCGCCGGCCAGCCAGCCGGTGCGGTGGTTCGTTTCCTTTATTTCCTGGCCTTACCCGGCGCCGGCATCGTTCATTGCCTGGATCAGTGCGCTATCCACGACTTGCACCGGCTTGATTCCGATCAGATCGCGGTACAGCGGCGGCAGGTTCGCGCATAGCGCTTCCAGCCGGTCGGGTGCCATGCCTGGCTGCACATACTGCAGCTGCGTCGGATTGTCCGGCGGCAGCGCGCCTTCCATCGTCGAACCATAGGCCCCCAGCTCCATGAAGCTGAGCGCGCTGTCGTCCGGCCCCACGGCCAGCACGAACGTACCATCCTTCGGGTGGCCGAGGTAGCGGCGCACTTCCTGCTGGCGGTCCGCATCGGCGCCGGCCATCAGCCGGTAGCGCAACTGCGCATACGCACGCGTGCATTCCATGAACGCGGTGCGAATCTCGGACTGCGCATGCCGCCCGTGGCAGCACAGCAGCAGGTTGCCGAACGCATCGAGCATGGCCACTGCATTGCCGCTCCCGCCCTGTGCGCGGTCGCGTTCCATCGCATGGCGCAGGTAGGGTGCCAGGCCGGCATCCGGGCGGCGCGGCGTGGCGCGGTAGGTCAGCGCATCCGGGCAGGCCCGCTTCAGTGCGCGCACGATCGCATGCTCTTCCGGCAGCTTGGCGGGATCGAGCAGGCCTTCGCGGGGCGGATCGTTGTCGAACAGCTCCGTCACCGCTTCCGTCGTGGCCTCGAATACGAGCGAGCACAGGGCCTGGGTGGGCTCGGCAATTGTCTTGCCGATGAAGAACGGCGGCGGCGCGCCGGTCGCGGCGCGCGCATAGGACGACGAACCGAGCACCGCCGGATACGCGAAGGTGGTACAGGCCTGCGGGCGCAGGCCTTCGGGCAGTGCCGGGAACGTGCCGCTGCCATCGTGGTTGATGCCGGCATCGGCATCGTTGGCGGCGATGACGACGTGGAATCCCGCCGCCAGGATCGCTCCCGCGCACATGCAGCACGGGTCGAGCGACGTGACGATCGTGATCTCGTGCGGCGGCGGCAGCGCCCTGCCCCTGGCCTGCTCGGCAAAATACCAGTCGACGAGCTGGCGCTCGCCGTGAGCGGTCGGGTCCCAGATCAGGCCGTCGCGGATCACCTCGTTGTGGACGGCCTGCAGCACATTGCCGAAGCCATCCAGCATCACGCCGCCCACGCCGAACGTGCCCTGCGTCTTCGCCGCGATCGCCTCCAGCGAAGCGATGGCGGCGGCGGCCTGGACGTCGATCGTCTTCTTCACGGCACGCTTACGTGCGTTTCAGGTCGTGGCCACCGAACGCGTTCGGCAGCTGGGCCGCCGCCGTCGTCTCGAACACGTCGCCTTTCAGGTTCGCGAGGATGACGGGCAGCGCGTTGCCGCCCAGTTCCAGGATCACCTGGCGGCACGCGCCGCATGGCGCGATCGGGCCTTCGGTCTCGCCAACGACGGCGAGCTTGTCGAAATCGCCCGGCTGGTAGCCATGCGCGAAGGCGCTGAAAAACGCCGTGCGCTCGGCACAATTGCACAGGCCGTACGCCGCGTTTTCCACGTTACAGCCATGGAACACCTTGCCATCGCGGGCCAGCAGCGCCGCCCCCACCTTGAAATTCGAGTACGGCGTATAAGCCTTCAACCGCGCCGCCTTGGCTTCCTCGATCAATTGTTCCGTATTCATCAGCAATGTTTCCCGAAACCGGGGTCAGACCCCAGTTTTAAGTAATGTTTCCTGAAACCGGGGTCTGACCCCGGTTTTGGGCAATATTGTTAAATCGGGGACTGTCCCCGGTGTCTTTAAGGGCGGATCGTGCGGTAGACGATCGGGTTGGCGGCCGGGGCCGTGTCGGCGATCGTGTAGGCGGCCTGCACGTCGGCGATGGCGCGCTGGGCGGCGGCTTCGGTGCGGGCGTGGACGAACGCCAGCGGCTGGCCAGCCTCGATGCGCTGGCCCAGCTCGGCCAGGCCGGTCAGGCCGACGGCGAAGTCGATCGTGTCCTGCGGGCGGGTACGGCCGCCGCCCAGTGCGACGACGGCCAGGCCGATGGCGCGGCAGTTCGTGGCCGAGGCGTAGCCCGATTGCAATGCCGGTACCGGCACGATGATGGGTGCCTTTTCCAGGTACTTGTCGGGATCCTGCATCAGGTCGGCCGGGCCGCCCAGTGCCGCGACCATGCGGGCGAAGCGGTCGGCGGCCTCGCCGGAGTCGAGCGATGCCTGCAGCTTCGCACGCGCTTCCTCTTCGTTGGCGGCCAGCTTGCCCAGCACGAGCATCTCGGCGCACAGCGCCAGCGTGACCTCGTGCAGGCGCGCCGGGCGCGACTTGCCGGTCAGGTAATCGATCGCGCAGCGCACTTCGACGGCATTGCCGGCGGCGGGCGCCAGCGATTCGTTCATGTCCGTCAGCAGCGCGGAAGTCAGCGTGCCGGCGCCATTGCCGACGTGGACGATCGACTCGGCCAGCTCCACCGATTTGTCGTACGTGGGCATGAACGCGCCGCTGCCGGCCTTCACGTCCATCGCCAGCACATCCAGGCCGGCGGCCAGCTTCTTCGACAGGATCGAACCGGTGATCATCGCCACCGATTCGACGGTGCCCGTCACGTCGCGGATGCCGTAGAAGCGCTTGTCGGCCGGTGCCAGCGAAGCCGTCTGGCCGATGATGGCCACGCCGACTTCCTTCACGACCTTGCGGAACAGTGCATTGTCCGGCACCGTCGTGTAGCCGGGGATCGAGTCGAACTTGTCCAGCGTGCCGCCGGTGTGGCCCAGGCCGCGGCCCGAGATCATCGGCACGAAGCCGCCGCACGCGGCGATCATGGGCCCGAGCAGCAGCGAGACGAGGTCGCCCACGCCGCCGGTCGAGTGCTTGTCCATCACGGGGCCGGGCAGGTCCAGCGATTGCCATTCCAGCACGTCGCCGGAATCGCGCATGGCGAGCGTGAAGGCAACGCGTTCGTCCATCGTCATGTCGTTGAAGTACACGGCCATCGCCAGCGCGGCGATCTGGCCTTCGGTCGTTTCACCGGTGGTGATGCCCTTGACGAAGAAATTGATTTCGTCGGCGGTCAGGGTGCCCTTGTCGCGCTTCTTGCGGATGATTTCCTGGGGGAGGTACATGGTGTGTTTTCTTTCTTTGAGTTGCGCTCTCGTGGAGCGCAAGCCTTGGGAGTGCTGTGTCGGGGGTTGTGCCACCAGCGCCAGGGAAAACCGGTGTCTGACACCATTTCCGGGTGAATCTTCCGGAGATGGTGTCAGACACCGGTCACTTCGGCGCCGTTCGCGACGTCATGCAGTCAAGTCAGACTCCGTAAGGAATCCAGATATTCTTCACCTGCGTCACGTGCTGCAGCACGGTGCGCCCGGCTGCCTGCTGCACGCTGAACCAGTCGCGCCCTTTCGCGCCGCCGGTCCACGTGCGCTTCAGCGAGCCGGCGGACAGCCGCTCCACTTCGGCGCAGCCTTCCGCCGAGCCGTCATGGCGCCACACCGCGTCGATATCCGCGTGCGTGGCCAGCGTGCGGGCCAGTTCGTCGGCGCTGCCGGTGACGATGTTGACCACGCCGCCCGGCAGGTCCGACGTGTCGAACACCTGGTACAGGTCGGTGGCCGACAGCGGATAGGCCTCGGAAGGCACGGCCACCACGCGGTTGCCCACGGCGATGGCCGGTGCCACCAGCGAGATGAAGCCCAGCAGCGGGTTCTCGTTCGGGCAGACGATGCCGATCACGCCGATCGCTTCGTTCAGCGCCACGGTGATGCCGTGCATCGGCGGCTGGTGCGCGGCGCCATCGTACTTGTCGGCCCACGCGGCCCAGTAGAACAGGCGCTCGATCGATGCCTGCACTTCCTTTTCAGCCTCGCGGGTACCCGTCTGCGCGGCGATACGGTCGGCGAATTCGCGGCCGCGGGCGGCCAGGTTCTCGGCGATGTAGTACAGCACCTGCGCGCGGTTGTGCGCGGTGGCCTTCGTCCAGCCGGCAGCCTTGTGCGCGGCTTCGACGGCGTTGCGGATGTCCTTGCGGCTGCCCTCGCCGATTTCGCCGAGGAACTTGCCGTCCGCGCCGTGAATCGCACGGCTGTAGGCGCCGTCCGGGCGTGCCTGCTTGCCGCCGATGTACAGTTTCGCGGTACGGTCGATGGCGAAAGGATCGGCGGAAGCTGCCGTTTTCGACGGCGCGGATTTCGTCACCAAAGGCGCGGCAGGCCGCGCATCCTCGCTCACCGGCACCAGGTATTCATACAAGCCCTCGCGGCCGCCTTCACGGCCATAGCCCGATTCCTTGTAGCCACCGAAGCCGCATGCGGCATCGAACTGGTTCGCGGTATTGATCCACACCACGCCGGCCTTGATGGCGGGTGCCACGTCCAGCGCCAGGCTGATGTTCTCGGACCACACGCAGGCAGCTAGGCCATACACGGTGTTGTTCGCCAGTTGCACGGCTTCGGCCGGGGTGCGGAAGCTCATCGCCACCAGCACGGGGCCGAAGATCTCGGCCTGCGCCACGGCGGCGGATGTCGATGCGCCCATGATCAGCGTGGGCGGGAACCACGAGCCGTCGGCCGGGATCTCGCACGCGGACGGCTGGTAGATCTCGCAGCCTTCCGAACGTGCCGCTTCCACCAGGCCGTGGATGCGCTGGCGCTGGATCGGGTCGACCAGCGCGCCGATGTCCATCGACTTGTCCAGCGGCGAACCGAGGCGCAGGTTGTCCATGCGCGCTTTCAGCTTCTTCAGGAAGCGCTCTTCCACGGATTCCTGCACCAGCAGGCGCGAACCGGCGCAGCACACCTGCCCCTGGTTGAACCAGATCGAATCGACGAGGCCTTCGATGGCCGCGTCGATGTCGGCATCCTCGAAGACGATGTACGGCGACTTGCCGCCCAGTTCCAGCGACAGCTTCTTGCCGCTGCCGGCCGTGGCCTCGCGGATCAGGCGCCCCACTTCGGTGGAGCCGGTGAACGCCAGCTTGTCGATACCTTCGTGCCTGACGATCGCTTCGCCCGTGCGGCCGTCGCCGGTGACGATGTTGACGACACCGGCCGGCACGCCGGCCTGCACGCAGATGTCCGCGAACAGCAGCGCGGTCAGTGGCGTGAACTCGGCCGGCTTGAACACGACCGTGTTGCCGGCTGCCAGCGCCGGTGCGATCTTCCACGCCAGCATCAGCAGCGGGAAGTTCCACGGCACGATCTGGCCCACGACGCCTACCGGGCGGTGGTTCGGAAATTCCTCGTCCAGCAGCTGCGCCCAGCCGGCGTGGTGATAGAAGTGGCGCGCCACCAGCGGCAAATCGGCATCGCGCGTTTCGCGGATCGTCTTGCCGTTGTCCAGCGTTTCCAGCACGGCGAACAGGCGCGCATGCTTCTGCATCAGGCGCGCGATCGCGTACAGGATCTTCGCGCGGCCATGGCCACCCAGCGCGGCCCATGCCGGTTGCGCGCGGCGCGCGGCCTGCACGGCGCGGTCCACGTCGTCCGCCGTGGCCTGCGTCAGCTCGGCCAGCGGCGTGCCGTCGGCCGGATTGGTGGAGGCGAACAGCTCACCCGCCTCCGACCACTGGTTATCGATGAACAGGCCGAACTTGCGGCCACGCTGCTCGAGCCACGCCTGCGCTTCTTTCTGGCTCTCGGGTGCGGGGCCGTATTCCATGGTGTTCAGGATCTCGTTGATAGTAGGCATAGTCTTAGGATGCGTTTCAAGGTTGCGCGTGGCGGTGGACAGCGGAGTAATTGCCGGTCACGTAGTGTTCCAGCTGGCGCTCGATGTCGGTCAGCAGGCTCGATGCGCCGATGCGGAACAGGTGCGGCTCCAGCCACTCGTTGCCCAGTTCCTCCTTCATGACCGTCATGTATTGCAGCGCGGCCTTGGCGGTCGACACGCCGCCGGCCGGCTTGTAGCCGACCTTGAAACCGGTACGCTCGTGGTATTCGCGGATCGCCCGCACCATCACCAGCGACACGGGGATCGTGGCGTTCACGCCCTCTTTGCCGGTGGACGTCTTGATGAAGTCCGCGCCGGCCATCATGCACACCCACGAAGCCTTCGCCACGTTTTCCAGCGTGACCAGGTCGCCCGTGGCGAGGATCGCCTTCACGTGCGCTTCGCCGCAAGCCTGGCGGTAAGCCACCATCTCGTCGTACAGCGCCTGCCAGTTCCCCGTCAGCACGTGCTGGCGGGTGATGACGATGTCGATTTCCTGCGCACCGTCGGCCACCGACAGTTCGATCTCGCGCACCTTCGTTTCCATGCTCGTCAGGCCGGCCGGAAAGCCGGTCGACACGGCGGCGATGGGAAGGCGGCCTTGCAGCACCTTGTCCGCATGGCGGATCATCTCGTGGTACACGCAGACCGCCCCCGTCTTGAGGTTACGTTCCTGCAGGCCCAGCGCCTCGACAAGGTCCGTGCGCAGCGGGCGCAGCGCCTTCATGCACAGGCGCTCCACGCGGCCCGGCGTATCGTCGCCGGACAGGGTGGTCAGGTCGATCAGCTCGATCGCCTTGACCAGCCAGGCTGCCTGGTACTCCTTCTTCACGGTACGGCGGTTCGCCAGCGAAGCGGCGCGGCGCTCGGCAGCAGCCTTGTTGACGTGGATGTGGTTCAGCCAGCCCAGGTCGAGGCCCATGGCCTCGTTGCGCTTGAAGTCTTGCAGGCTGTTCAAGGAGTCGCTCATAACAGGTTGGTTCCGTTGGAAAGGGGTTTCACGCCGAGGTGGTGCGCGATGGTCTGGCCGATGTCGGAGAACGTTTCGGAGATGCCCAGCTCGCGGCCCTGCACGCCCGGGCCGAAGAAGATCATCGGGATATGCTCGCGCGTGTGGTCGGAACCCGGCGACGTGGGGTCGCAGCCATGGTCGGCGGTGATCACGACCAGGTCGTTTTCGCGCAGCCTGGCGATGAACTCGGGCAGGCGCGCATCCAGTTCGTGCAGCGCCTGCGAGTAACCCTGCACGTCGCGGCGATGGCCGAAATGCATGTCGAAGTCCACGAAGTTCACGAACGTCAGCGACTTGTCGCCGGCCTGCTCTTCCACTTCGAGCAGGCGGTCGAACAGCGCCATGTTGTCCGGGCCCTTCACCACGCGCGAAACGCCCTGCCCCGCGTAGATGTCGCTGATCTTGCCCAGCGCGATCACCTCGCCGCCCGCATCCTTCACGTGGTCCAGCAGCGTGGGGCCGGTTGGCGGCACCGCGTAGTCGTGGCGGTTGGCGGTGCGCTTGTAGTTGCCGTCGCTGCCCAGGAACGGGCGCGCGATCACGCGACCGATGTTGTAGGGCTTCACTAGCTCGTAAGCTATCCTGCACATGTCGTACAGGCGCTCGAGCCCGAAGCTTTCCTCGTGGGCGGCGATCTGCAGCACCGAGTCGGCGGACGTGTACAGGATCGGCTTGCCGGTGGCCACGTGCTCGTCGCCCAGTTCGGTGAGGATCGTGGTACCGGAGGCATGGCAGTTGCCGAGGAAACCCGGCACGCCCGTCAGTTCCTGCAGCCGGTCGGTCAGCTCCTTGGGGAACGACGGTACCGTCTTCGGGAAATAGCCCCAGTCGAACAGCACCGGCACGCCGGCGATTTCCCAATGGCCGCTCTGCGTATCCTTGCCTGTCGACTGTTCGCGCGCGGCGCCGTAGGCGGCCGTGAAGCCTTCGCGCCGGTCGAAGCCGGGTGCCCACGTGCCGCAGGCGGTATGCGCGGCGGCCGCGAGGCCCAGCTGCTCCAGCGCGGGAAGGGACATGGGCTTGCCCTGTTCCGCGGCCCATTTGGCGATGTGGCCGAAGGTGTTGGTGGCGGCGTCGCCATATTTGTCGGCATCCGGCGTAGCGCCGAGGCCGAAGGAATCGAGCAGGAGGATGAATGCGCGTGACATGATTTATCCGGTGTAAAAAGTTCAAGGGCGGCCAAGGCCGCCCTTCATTCATTAAGCTTTCGCGAGGTTCGCGAAGAAAGCGTGGATCAGTTTCACCAGGCTTTCGGCGCCCACGGCCGCGTATTTCAGCGTCTGTTCATGGGACAGCGGGAACGGCGACAGGCCTTCGGCCAGGTTGGTGACGACGGATACGCCGACCACCTTCAGGCCGCAGTGACGGGCCGGCACCACCTCCGGCACCACCGACATGCCGACGACATCCGCGCCCAGGCGCGAGAAGGCGCGGATCTCGGCCGGCGTTTCGAAGCTCGGGCCGGAGCACGACAGGTACACGCCTTCGTGCAGCGTGATCTGCTGTTCGGCCGCGGTGTCCTGCAGCTGCTTGCGCAGGTCGGCGTCGTAGGCATTGGCCATGCTGAAGAAGCGCGGTCCGAAGCGCTCGTCGTTCGGGCCGATCATCGGCGAACCCGGCAGCAGGTTGATGTGGTCGTTCAACGCCACCAGCGAGCCGGCATCGACTTCCGCGCGCAGCGAACCGGCCGCGTTGGTGACGAACACGAATTCGCAGCCCAGCAGCTTCAGCGTGCGGATCGCGCTCGTCATCACGGCCAGGCCATAGCCTTCGTAGAAGTGGCCACGGCCCTTCAGGCAAATGACCGGCACGCCGGCCAGGTTCCCCAGCACCATCTGGCCCGCGTGGCCATGTACGGTGCTGATCGGGAAGCCCGGCAGTTCGTCGAATCCGATCGCCACGGTATCCGTCATCTGGTCGGCCAGCACGCCGAGACCGGAGCCGAGGATCAGCGCGGCGCGCGGCGCAAAGCCGGCCGGCGCACGGGAACGTACGATCGCGGCGGCCTGGAAGGGGGAGTTGTTCGACATGGAGTTCTCGCTAGGTTCTGGTTGGGCGCTGCCGGTGATGATTGGCGGGCCGAGGCAGGCGACACTATGCATCATCCGTGATTGGTATGACAAATACCGAATTTCTTTGTCATTTATATCAACTACATATAAATTGACGACTATTATAGCGGTTTGACAGCAAACAAACATCTGTTTACGATGTTCGACAAATGTTTGAATTCTTCCCCTGTCCTGGAAAATGAGCAAGAAAGAACAACTCTACGGCCTGATTCGTGCCAACCCGTTCATTTCCCAGCAGGAGATGGCGCAAGCACTCGGCCTGTCGCGTTCCGCCGTTGCGGGGCACGTGGCAAGCCTGATCCGCGAGCGCCGCCTGGTGGGCCGCGCCTATGTGCTGCCGCAGGAGCGCTCCGTGCTGTGCATCGGCGCCGCCAACCTCGATCGCAAGCTGCGCACCATCGAACCGCTGCAATTGGGCACATCGAATCCCGCCACGGCTGCTGAAACCTTTGGCGGCGTGGCCCGCAACATCGCGGAAAACCTGGTCCGCCTCGACACGCCCTGTGCGCTGCTGACAGCGTTGGGCGAGGATAGCGCGGGCCAGGCTTTGCGGGCGCACGCGCAGCACTGCGGCATCGACATGACGGCCACGCCGGTATTGCCGGGTGCGGCCACCGGCACCTATACGGCCGTGCTGGACGTGCACGGCGAAATGGCCGTGGCGCTGGCCGACATGGCGCTGTACGAACAGATGACGCCCGCTTTCGTCGCCAGCCGCCAGGCGCAGCGCAACGCGGCGGCGCTGGTGATCGCGGACCTGAACCTGCCGCACGATACCGTGGCCCTGCTGCTGGCCGAAGCGCGCAGGGACGGCATCCCGCTCGCCATCGTGGCCGTGTCGCAGCCGAAGATGACGCGGCTGCCGCGCGACCTGTCCGGCCTGCGCCTGCTGATCCTGAACCGCGGCGAGCTGGAAGCCCGCGTCGGCCGCCCGCTGCCCACGGAAGCATCGGTGCGCGACGCGTGCCGCGCCGTGCAGGCCGACGGCGCGCGGGACGTGATCGTCACCTGCGGCGCTGCCGGTGTGTACCACACGTGCGGTCACATGGCAGGCAGCAAGGCGGTCGCCAAGGCGGTGGACGACCTGCAATGGCTGCCGGCGCACGAGGTGGACGTCGTCGACGTGACCGGCGCGGGCGACGCCTTCTCGGCGGCCGTTTGCTGGACACTCGCCCAGGGCGAGGACGACCTTGCCGTGGCATGCGACCGGGGCTTGCGCGCCGCCGCGCTGACCGTACAAAGCCCGCACACCGTCTCCCCTGCGCTGACGGCCGAGCTGTTCAGCGCTCCTCACACCGAATAATGTTGATCAACGAACAGGAATGACCATGCACCAGTTTCTCTCCCTCTCGCCCGAAGTGGCGAATGCGCGCGCGTCCGGCAAGCCGGTCGTAGCACTCGAATCGACGATCATCTCGCATGGCATGCCGTATCCGCAGAACGTGCAGACCGCGCGCGAAGTCGAGCAGATCATCCGCGACGGCGGCGCCGTGCCGGCCACCATCGCCATCATCGACGGCAAGATCTGCATCGGCCTGACACCGGAACAGCTGGAATTGCTGGGCAATTCCCCGGAAGCGCTGAAGGTCAGCCGCCGCGACCTGGCCTACGTGCTCTCGCAGAACAAGCTGGGAGCGACGACCGTGGCCGCCACGATGATCTGCGCACAGCTGGCGGGTATTTCCGTGTTCGTCACCGGCGGCATCGGCGGCGTGCACCGCGGTGCCGAGACGAGCTTCGACATCTCCGCCGACCTGCAGGAACTGGCGCAGACCAACGTGGCCGTGGTGTGCGCCGGCGTGAAGTCGATCCTCGACATCGGCCTCACGCTGGAATACCTGGAAACGCAGGGTGTGCCGGTGGTGAGCGTGGGCCAGGAAGGCTTCCCCGCGTTCTTCACGCGCGCGAGCGGTTTCAACGCCGACTTCCGGCTCGATACGCCGGCGGAGCAGGCTTCGTTCATCCGCACCAAGTGGGCGCTGGGCCTGAACGGCGGCGTGGTGGTGGCGGCGCCGGTGCCGGAAAGCGACGCGATGCCGGAGGAAGAGATCGACGGCATCACCCTGCAGGCCTTGCAGGAAGCGGAAGAAAACGGCGTTACGGGCAAGAAGGTCACGCCATTCCTGCTGGCCCGCATCAAGACGCTGACGCAAGGCCGCAGCCTGGCCACCAATATCGCGCTCGTGAAGAACAACGCGCGCGTGGGCGCGGCGCTGGCGCGCGCCCTGCTGGAACATCCGATCACCTGATTGCCCATCGAGTAGCCCATGTCGATCGACCTGAAGCAGCTGAAGTACTTCCTCGCCGTGGCCGAGGAAAAGAGTTTTTCCCGCGCCGCCGAACGGCTGCACATCTCGCAGCCGCCGCTGTCGCAGCAGATCATGAAGCTGGAGGCGGAGCTCGGCGTGAAGCTGTTCGCCCGCACCACGCGCAGCTTCGAGCTGACGGTGGCCGGCCGCGCGCTGATGAACGAAGCGGCCGAGCTGCTGGCGAAGATGCGGATGACGATCGACACCGTGCGCCAGATCGACCGCGGCGAAGTGGGCCGCCTGCGCGTGGGCATCGTCGGCTCGGCGATGTGGGGGCCGATCCCCAGCCTGCTGGAGGAATTCCAGGGCAAATACCCGCGCGTGACGTGGACCATCCACGAACTCGGCCCCACCGTGCAGTACGAAGCTTTACGGGCCAAGCAGATCGACGTGGGTTTCTGGCGCGAGCCGAAGCTCGACGAAAGCGACCTGCGCAACGATAACCTGCGCCAGGAACTGTGCTACCGCGAGAACGTGTGCGTGGCCGTCAACGAGCACCATCCGCTGGCGAAGAAGGAAGCGATCGAACTGACCGACATTGCCGACGAGCCGATGCTCACGCTGGCCCTCGACAAATCCGCCTTTCCCCGCTATCTGCTGCAATGCTGCGTGAACGCCGGCTTCGAGCCGGCGATCTTCCAGGAAGCGAACGAGCCGCAGACGTTGCTGGCGATGGTGGGCGCCGGACTCGGCGTGACGCTCGTGCCGGAAACCACCAGCCGGATCGGCTGGCCCGGCGTGGTGTTCCTGCCGATCCGCACCAATCCGCCTTCGGCGAACCTGTACATCACGTACACCACCACCGACGATGCGCCGGTGGTGCGGGCGTTCATGAATATTTTGCGACCGCCGGAGCGGTAAAAACCAGCTGACCTGCGCCAAGTTTCCTGAAACCGGGGTCAGACCCCGAATTCTGGAAATATTTCCAAAAACCGGGGTCTGACCCCGGTTTTTGGCAATCAATCGAGCATCAGAAATTCATCTTGAACTGCACGCCGTACGTGCGCGGTTCGTTCAGGATGCCCGTCAGGTTGTTGAAGTCGATCGCGCCGACCGACTGCACTTCGTCGGTGATGTTGCGGCCATACAGCGCCAGGTCGTACTTGCCGTCACCCCACTTGTAGCCCACGCGCAGGCCGCCTTCCAGCAGGTCCTTCGCCTTGTACTCCTTCGCTTCGTACAGGAAGAAGTTATACGACGAGCGGTACGACCAGTCGGTGAACGCATACACTTCGCCGTTGGCCACCGGGGCGGCGTACTTCAGCGTGAAGTTGTGCTGCCATTTCGGGGCGCGCGGCAGCGGATTGCCGTCGATGAGGGCCACGCGGGTGCCGCCGACGAACGAGATCGGGTTCGTCACCGTGCAGCCGCTGCCGCATGGCAGCACGAACAGGCTGCCATCCTTGATCTCGGTATCGTTGTAGCTGGTGCCGAACGTGGCCGAGAAGTTCTGCGACAGGTTCGCCTGCAGGTCCAGTTCCACGCCCTGCCCCACCGCCTTGTCGGCATTCAGCAGCTGGTTCATGTTGACGGTGCCGCTGCCGGCCGTCAGCTGCTTGTCCTTCACGCGGTAGTGGAACACGGTGGCCGACATGCGCGCGCGGCGGTCGAACAGGTCCTGCTTCACGCCCGCCTCGACGGACAGCACCTTCTCGGCGCCGGCCATCGACGGCATGCTGGACAGGTCGTTCAGGCGGCCCTGCATCGACGGGGCGCGGTAGCCTGTCGCCACGCGGGCGAACACGTTGGTGTCGCGGTTCACCACGTAGGTGCCGGAAGCGTCCCAGCTCACGTTGCTGGAATCGTCCGACAGCGGCAGGTACGAGCGGCCCGTGGTCTCGATGCGCTGGGCCACGAAATCCTTCTTGTCGCTCGTGTAGCGCAGGCCGCCGCGCAGCTTCAGGCGGTCGCTGACCGCATAGTTGACGGAGCCGAACACGGCCCACGATTTGGCGTTCTGCGTCTGCGTCGCGTAGTTCGGCACCTGCGGATTGCCCGGCGCGAGCGAATTGAACGCGATGCTGTCGATCGTGATGTCTTCCTTGAAGTAGAACACGCCGGCGATCCACTGCAGCGGGCCGGCACTGGTCGACTCGGCACGGAACTCCTGCGAGAGCTGCTTGTGGTTCGGGATCAGGTCGGCCGTTTCGACGAGGAACGGGATGAAGCCCGGACCGTATGGCGGCGCATACACGGCGCCGTAGCCGCCATCGACGTCGGCGCGGCTGTAGAAGTCGAGCTTTTCGTAACCCGTGATCGAGTGCAGCGTCACGCCCGGCAGGTCCCAGCGCAGCCGCACGTTCGCGCCCTTGTTCTTCAGGTGCTGTTCGTTGACGCCGTCCGTCGGGTAGCTGTCGTAGTCGAAGCCATCCACCAGGTCGTTGGTGCCCGCCTTCAGGATATTGGCGCGGAACAGCGTGGCCGTGCCATCCATGTCGCGGCCGTGCACGTTGAACAGCGCCGAAAAACTGGCCGTCGGCTTGTACAGCACCTGCACGCGCGCGGCGTTGTCCTTGTAGCCTTCGAACTCGCGGGTACCGGTCGCGCGGGGATTGTCCACGCGGTCGCCGCGGTGCTGCGAGGAGCCCGCAAAACGGATCGCCACCGTGTCGCTGACCGGAATGTTGTACGCGCCATCCAGGTTGCGCACGCGGTCCTTGCCGAAGCCGGCCGACAGGTAGCCTTCCTGCTTGAACACGGGTTTGGCGGAATCGAACTTGATCACGCCGGCCGGCGAATTGCGGCCGAACAGCGTGCCCTGCGGGCCGCGCAGCACTTCCACCTGGTCGACGTCGAACACGGGAAAACCCTTCAGCATCGGGTTTTCCTGCACGATGTCGTCCATCACCAGGCCCACCGGCTGCGAGGCGTTCAGGTCGAAGTCCGTGTTGCCCAGGCCGCGGATATAGAAGCGCGGGAACGTGCGGCCATAGTCCGACTCGATGCTGACCGATGGCGAGCGGCCGGACAGGAAGCGGATGTCCTGCCCGCCGGACGTGAGCACATCGAGCTTCTCGCCTTTCACGGTGGCGATGGACATCGGCACGTCCTTGATGTTCTCGGCGCGACGCTGGGCCGTGACGATCACGGTTTCGAGCTGGCCCGGCTGCGTCGTTTCAGCGCTTGCCGCCGCCGGGGTTTCCTGGGCGGAAGCAAGGGGGAAAGCGGTGGCGATCGCCAGCGCCATCAGGGTCCGGTGGGTCAGTTTCATGGAAACCAGTTCCTTATTGTTGGGTTTTGGGTAGTAGCATTTGAGTAATATCTGCCGATGCTACACGAGGAAAACTGGCTGGAACAACAAGCTTATTGAGATGTTTTCAATATAAATTCTCAAGAAAAAAGGTATTTGTCATACATATGTTGGTCATGCAATAGTGCGCAGCCAGCCCGGCCCCCGCCGCCTGGCTGCCCCACGGGAAGCGATCATTTCGGGGTGGATTGCAACACCAGAAGTGGAGCAAAAACAACGGCGGCAGGGGATACCGGGCGCTCATCGTACTGTTGTGCGATTCCAACAGAGAGGCGCAAGAGTGAGCAATATATTGCTACAAATGGAAACTGGACGGAAATGCAAATGCCGAGCAAAGGTTCTAAAGCGGCCGCTTTTGCCGGCCGCCGCCCCAGCGGGGTACATGTTTTGCTCGCAAAAACTATACAATAGCGGACTTCCAGGAGCCTTTTTCATGAAAATCAAACAACTTTCCATGATGATCGCCGCAGTTGCGGTATCTGCGAGCGCATTCGCGGCCAATCCGAAACTGGGCATCGTCTACGACGCGGGCGGCAAGTTCGACAAGTCGTTCAATCAATCGGCTTTCGAAGGTGCTTCGCGCTTCAAGAAAGAAACCGGTATCAACTTCATCGAGGTGCAGGCGTCATCCGACACCCAGGCCGAGCAGGTCATGCGCGGCCTTGCCCGCAAGAAGCTCGACCTGATCGCCGCGGTGGGTTTCTCGCAAACGCAAGCCGTGCAAAAAGTGGCGCGCGAATTCCCCAATGTGCGCTTCGTGCTGATCGACGGCGTTGCACAGGGCAATAACGTGAATTCGATCACCTTCAAGGAAGAAGAAGGCTCCTACCTCGTTGGCGTGGCCGCCGCCATGGCATCGAAGTCGAAGAAGCTGGGCTTCATCGGCGGTATCGACATCCCGCTGATCCGCACGTTCGCCTGCGGCTATGCACAGGGCGCGAAATCCGTGGAAAAGAAAGCCGAGATCGTGCAGAACATGGTCGGCACCACGGCCGCCGCGTGGAACGACCCGGCCAAGGGCGGCGAGCTGGCCCGGTCGCAATTCGAGCGCGGCGTGGACGTGGTGTTCGCCGTGGCCGGCGGCTCCGGCCTGGGCACGCTGCAGATGGCCAAGGAAAAGGGCAAGCTGGCGATCGGCGTGGATTCGAACCAGAACCACCTGTATCCGGGCACGATGCTGAGCTCCATGGTCAAGCGCGTGGACAACGCCGTCTATGACAGTTTCATGCAGATGAAGAACGGCAGCTGGAAGGCCGGTGTCACGGCCAAGGGCGTCAAGGAAGGCGGCGTGGACTGGGTGCTGGACGCCAACAACCGCAAGCTGATCACGCCGGAGATCGAAAAGCGCGTGCTGGGTGCCCGCAAGGACATCATCGACGGCAAGACGAAAGTCATCGACATCCGCTCGGGCGCTGCCTGCCCGGCCTGATTTTCCAGCAACACGCAGTAGACAATACGCGAAACGCGCCGCAGAGCAATGCTCTGCGGCGCGTTTTTCAGTAAAACACGACCTGATAAATCCTATGCAGCCAGCTGTTGAATTCCGCGGCATCTCCAAGCATTTCGGAGCCGTGAAGGCGAATACGGACGTCAGCTTCGCGATCGCCAAGGGCGCCATCCATGGCCTCGTGGGCGAGAACGGGGCCGGCAAGTCCACGCTGATGAGCATCCTGTACGGCTACTACCATGCCGACGGCGGCGATATCCTGCTCGACGGCCAGGTGCGCCAGATCCGCTCCAGCCAGGAAGCCATCCGTCTCGGCATCGGCATGGTGCACCAGCACTTCATGCTGGTCGATAACATGACAGTGCTCGACAACGTGATGCTGGGCACCGAGGGCGGCTTCCGTCTCGCTTCGCACCGTGCCGAGGCGGAAGCGAAGCTGCGCGAGATCTGCAACCGCTACCGCCTCGACGTCGACCCACTGGCCACGGTGCACGACCTGTCGGTGGGCGCGCAGCAGCGCGTGGAAATCCTCAAGCAGATCTACCGCAGCGCCAACATCCTGATCCTGGACGAGCCCACGGCCGTGCTGACCGCGCAGGAAACCGCGTCGCTGTTCGAGATCCTGCGGCTGTTCAAGGAACAGGGCAAGACGATCATCCTGATCACCCACAAGCTGCAGGAAATCATGGACATCACGGATACGGTGACCGTGATGCGCGCGGGCCGGGTGGCGGGTGCCGTGCAGACGGCCGACACGTCGAAGGAAGCGCTGGCCAACATGATGGTCGGCCGCCCCATCGAGAACAACCTGCCGCGCGGGCCGTACCAGCCGGGCGCGCCGGTGCTCGAGGTGAAAGGCCTGCAGCTGAAGGACAAGGCCGGCGTTTCCCTGCTCGAGGACATCGGCTTCACGCTGCGCGCCGGCGAGATCGTGGCCATTGCCGGCGTGTCCGGCAATGGCCAGAGCGAGTTGATGGAAATCCTGTCCGGCATGCGCCTGCCCACCGGCGGCCAGGCCGACTTCGAGGGCAAGCCCCTGCCCTACAGGCGCCGCGATGCGGACGGCCTGCCGCGCGTGTTCCGCAACCTGGGCATCGCGCACGTGCCGGAAGACCGCCTGCGCGACGGCGTGGTGAAGAACTTCAGCGTGATGCACAACACCTTCTTCGGCTACCAGGACCACGTCAAGGGCCGCTGGGGGCTGTTCGACTTCAAGCACATCGCCGCGCGCTGCGCCGGGTTGCTGAAGGAATTCGACGTGCGCCCGCCGAACCCGGAGCTGCGCATCGGTCTATTAAGCGGCGGGAACCAGCAGAAGGTCGTCATCGCCCGCGAAGTGCTGGCGAAACCGAAGCTGATGCTGGTGGGCCAACCCACGCGCGGCGTGGACATCGGCACCATCGAGGCCATTCATACGCAGTTGCTTGCCTTGCGCGATGCGGGCGTGGCGATCCTGCTCGTCTCCGTGGAGCTGGAAGAAGTACGCGCGCTGGCCGACCGCATCCTCGTGATGTGCGGCGGCCGCATCACCGGCGAGATGCCGATCAATGAATTCGATACCACGCGCATCGGCTTGCTGATGGGCGGCATGCACAAATCATGAACAACGACCTGCCACGCTGGGCAACCGGCATTGTCCTGCCCCTCCTGAATCTGCTGTCCGCGCTGCTCGTGACGGCCCTCGTGATCCACCTGCTGGGCGAGGATCCCTTCGAATCGATGCAGATCCTGATCAACAGCGCGGTCGTCAATCCGGAAGGCCTGGCGTACACGCTGTTCTACGCGTCCACGTTCGTGTTTACCGGCCTCGCGGTCTCGGTGGCGATGCAGGCGGGCCTGTTCAACATCGGCGCCGAAGGCCAGATGTACTTCGGCGGCCTGGGCCTCACGCTTGCGATGCTGGCCTTCGACGCCAGCCTGCCGTGGTTCCTGCTGATCCCCGTCGGCATCGTCGGCGCGGCGCTGTTCGGCGCCCTATGGGCCTTCATTCCCGGCTACCTGCAGGCGAAACGGGGCAGCCATATCGTGGTCACCACGATCATGTTCAACTTCATCGCCGCATCGCTGATGAACTTCGTGATCGTCAAGTACCTGATCCCGGTGGGCGAGCAGAACACGGCCAGCCGCAATTTCGCGGCGGCCGCCGAGTTGCCGCGCCTGTCCGACTGGCTGCCGGTGCTGGGCGACACACCGCTGAACATCAGCTTCTTCCTGGCGATCGTCGCGCTGGCCGTGTATGGCGTGATGGTGTCGCGCTCTTCGTGGGGCTACAAGCTGCGCGCCACGGGCCTGAACCAGCATGCCGCGCACTACGCCGGCGTGAAGATCTCGGCGATGATCATCGTGACGATGCTGATCTCGGGCGCGCTGGCCGGCCTGGGCGCCGTCAATTCCATCATGGGTTCCACGCATTACCTGTCGCTGAACTTCGTGGGCGGCGCGGGCTTCATCGGCATCGCGATCGCGCTGATGGGCCGCCAGCACCCGGTGGGCATCTTCCTCTCCGCCGTGCTGTTCGGCGCACTGACGCAGGGCGGCTTCGACCTCTCTCTGGAAAAACCGAACATTCCGCCCGAGATGGTGATCCTCATCCAGGGCCTGATCATCCTGTTCTGCGGCGCGATGGAATACCTGTATGCGCCCGCGCTGGCCAAACTGATCAAAGGAAAACAAGCATGAGCTTCGAAGACCTCCACCTGGGCAGCATCGTCGTCTCCACCGTGCGCAATGCGCCGGTGCTGATGTTCGCGGCGATGGCCGGCCTGTTCGCGGAACGCTCCGGCGTCGTCGACATCGGCCTGGAAGGCAAGATCCTGGCGTCGGCGTTCGTCTCCGCCGCGGTGGCCTTCGCCACGCAGAACCCGTGGTACGGCATCCTTGCCGGCATGGGCGTATCGGTCGCGGTGGCGCTGCTGCAGGGCTGCATCGCCATCACGCAAAAGGGCAACCAGCTGGTGGCCGGCATCGCCATCAACATCACGATGAGCGGCCTCACGTTCGTGGTGGCGCAGTACTTCTTCCAGCAGGGCGGCCGCACGCCGGGCCTGGGCGAAGCGCGGCTGTCGGAAATCATATTGCCGGGCAGCGCCGCCGTGGCGGACGTTCCCGTACTGGGCTGGATCTGGACGCAGCTGCTGGGCGGACACACGATCCTCGTCTACCTGGCGTTCGCGCTGGTGCCGCTGGTGCACTGGGTGCTGTACCACACGCGCTTCGGCCTGCGCCTGCGCGCCTGCGGCGAGAACCCGCATGCCGCCGATGCGGCCGGCGTGTCCGTCGAACGCACGCGCTATGCGGCAATGCTGATCGCCGGCATCCTGTGCTCGTTCTCCGGCGCCTACCTCGCGATCGTGCAGAGCGGCTTCTTCCTGCGCGACATGTCCGCCGGCGCCGGCTACCTGGCGCTGACCGCCATGGTGTTCGGCAACTGGCGCCCGTTCTACACCTTCCTCGGCTGCCTGATGTTCGGCTTCTTCGGCGCCGTGCAGATCCAGCTCGAAGGCGTCGACCTCCCGGTCGTGGGCCGCATCCCGGGCGCGCTGATCCAGATGGTGCCGTATGTCGTCACCGTGATCGTGCTGGCCGGGCTGATGGCCAAGTCCGTCGCACCAAAGGCGATTGGCGTGCCGTTCGTGAAATCGCGCTAAGCACTGCCCCGCTCTGCCCCGAAAGCCTGCGTAACCCGCAGGCTTTTTTTCCGCTGCAATATTTCCTGAAACCGGGGTCAGGAAGGAGTACAGGCATGCATGCCTGTACCGTTGCGCGAGAGCGGAGCATGCTCCGCTAAACCCTCGCTCCACCCCCGGTTCCTGGAAACATTTCTCAAATTCGGGGTCTGACCCCGGTTTTGGGAAACAAAAACAGGGCGGCGTGCTGGAGGAGCATGATGGTCTTGCCGTCTTCGATGCGGCCGTCGGCGATCATGGCGAGGGCTTCGTCGATGGGCAGTTCCAGGACTTCGATGTCTTCGCCTTCGGCTGCCACGCCGCCGCCGTTGTCGATGCGGTGGGTGGCTTCGTATTCGGCGACGAAGAAGTGCAGCCGCTCGGTGACGGAGCCGGGGCTCATGAACGCGTCGAAGATGCGCTGCACGTGTTCGACGTGGAAGCCGGTTTCCTCGGCCGCTTCGGCGCGGATGCGTTCCTCGGGCGAGGCGGCGTCCAGCAGGCCGGCGGGAGCTTCGATCAGGTAGCCGTCGTGCCGGCCGCCGTAGCCGAACGCGGGAAAGCGGAATTGCCGCACCAGCACCACGGTGCGGCGTGCGAGGTTGTACAGCAGGATTACGGCACCATGGCCACGATCGTAGGTTTCGCGCGACATCGTCTGCCAGCTCCCATCGCGCCGGCGGTAGTCGAACGTGGTTTTCTTCAGCAAATACCAGTCGTCGGACAGTGTCGTTACGTCGTGAATGCGCACATGCATGATGGCTCCGGTATGTTCGTCATTGTATTGGTTCATTTTTACGATATCATGCGATATCGTGTAATTTCAAGGAAAATCGTGCAATGCTGACACGCCAGCGCAAGGAGCTGTTGCTCCGCATCCTGAAGGAAGAAGGACAGATCGTCGCAAAGACGTTGAGCGAGTCGCTGGGCCTGTCGGAGGATACGATCCGCCGCGACCTGCGCGAACTGGCGAAGGAAGGCTTGCTGGAACGGGTGCACGGCGGCGCCCTGCCCGCCTCGCCGGCGCAGGGCAATTTCGCCGTGCGCGAAAAGCTGTCGACCGATGCCAAGCCGGCCATCGCGCGCGCGGCCGCCGCGATGATCCGGCCGGGCCAGGTGGTGTTCATCGATGGCGGCACCACCGCCGTGCAGCTGGCGCGCGCCCTGCCCAGCGACCTGCGTGCCACCGTGATCACGCACAGCCCTTCCGTGGCCGTGGAGCTGGTCGAGCACCCGGAGATCGACGTGATCATCATCGGCGGGCGCCTGTTCAAGCACTCGATCGTGGCGATGGGCGCGGCGGCCGTGGAAGCGGTAAGCCAGTTCCGCGCCGACCTGTTCTTCATGGGCGTATGCAGCCTGCACCCGGAGGCCGGCATCACGACGGGGGATTTCGACGAAGCGGCGATGAAGCGCGCGCTGTCGGCACATGCGCAGCGCACGGTGGTGCTGGCATCGCCGGAAAAGCTGGGTACCGCGGCGCCGTTCCAGATCGCACCGTTGGCGTCGGTGGATCACATCGTCGTCAATCGCGAGGTCGACGAGGCGCTGCTGGTGCCGTTTCGGGAGATGGGGATCGAGGTGACGCTGGCGTAAAACCGGTGACAGGAAGGAGTGATGGCATGCATGCCATCACTCCTTCCCGACACCAGGCGGTTACGCCTCCGGCCAGATCTCCTTCAGCAGCGCGGCCAGGTTGTAGCCGCCCTTGATGAGCTGCTGGCGGGCCAGCGCGGACGATGGCACCGGGTAGTCGTCCGGCACGTTCAGCGCCCATACTTTATAGCTCTCGCCGGAGCTGGACGATTTTTTCGTGGTGGCGGAGCCCAGCGTGACGTCCATGTGCGCCAGCTTCGAGATGGCCAGCGAATCGTTCGCCCACTGGTAGGGCCAGGTGGCCACGTCGCCCGTGTTGACGGGCACCGCCGGCTTCCTGTCGATCGCATACTGCGCGAACTGCTCCGGCGTGCGCGTGCTGGAGCGGCGGAAGGCGTAGTCGACCACCGTGGTATCCCAGTACGAGTGGAACGGCTTCGTCTTCGGCGGGTTGGCCGACGACTTCGTGTCGAACGCCGGCGGCATGTATTTCGCGGAGGTCGTGGCGAGGACGGCGTCGTCCAGCAGCAGGTTGTTGCCGCCGCGCGAATCGAAGATGTTCAGTTCGTCGATTTCGGCATGCGTCTTCGGTACAACGAAGCGGCCATCCTTGCTCACGAAGGCGGCGCCGACGTGCAGCGGCTGGTGGATGTCGCCGGCCAGGTGGGCGACGACCAGCAGCGCCTGGCGCGGCGTGAATTTATGCGGATTCGTTTGCGGCGTGTCCTTGCCCTGCAGGACGAGGATCGCGGACTTCAGCGTCTGCACGATGTCGTCATCGAACGTGCCCGGCGCGTGGTCGTGGTAGGCGCCCAGCTGGAACGGCACGTCCGTGTAGTGGTACGCGGAGTGCTTGGGATTGGCCGCCACGTAGGCCTGCATTTCCGGCGTTTGCGGGCCGCACCACGTGCCTTTCACGCAATCGGCCCACACGGCGATCGATTCCAGCGTTTCGCCCGGCAGCAGGAGCGCGGCGATGCGCTTTTCGGCGATGCTGCCCTTGAGCAGCTTGGCGGCGATGGCGCCCACGGCCCGGTGGCCGTCATTGCCCCATGCCAGGGCGCTGGTTGGCGCCATGGCGGCGAAGGCGCCGGCCAGTGCCAGCATGCATGCGAGTCGTTTCATTGTTCGGAAGCTTTCTGTGGTTTCGGGTAGTTCCTGTTGATGTCGAGCGGTTCCGCATAAGGTGAGCTCCACACCTGTTCCTGCAGCGAGGCAAGCCGCCGCGCCATCTGCTCGTTGCGCATCACGATTTCCAGGTTGCGCGACAGGTCGAAGTAGCCGCCGGCCCAGTTGCTGGTGCCCACCCATGCCACCTTGTTATCGATGACCATCGTCTTCGAGTGGATCACGCGGGCGAACGGGATGAAGCCTGTCGACGCCTTCGGCAGCGTGACGACGCGGATCTCCACGTTCGGCAGCACCGCAAGGCTCTTCAGGTACGGCAGCGTGACATGTTCCAGGTTCCAGTTCGACACCATCAGCTTCACCTTCACGCCGCGGTTGGCGGCGGCACGCACGGCGTTGTCGACCACGGCGTAATACGGCCGCGTGCCGTTCGGGCCATACGACAGCGGCGCGTAATCGAGCAGCTGCACGCGCACTTCTTCCCTGGCCGCGGCCAGCAGCGCCGGCAGGCCGGTCTCGGAATCGGCGACACCAGGCGGGTTGTACGCGGCCGGGCTGGCAAGCAAGTAGGAAGGCTGCGCCATCAGCGTGGCCGGCACTGTGGCAGCCTTCTGCTGCAGCGGCGCCACGGTACGGCCCTGCGCCAGTTGCGCCTGCGCGCCCCAGTCCTGGTCGAAGATCGCGCGGACCTGCCCGACGATGGCGGCATCGTCGACCAGCAACCCGGTTTCATGGATGTGCGTGAACGCGCGCCAGTCGAAGTTCTGGCTGCCCACGAAGGCCCGCTTGCCGTCGGCGATCACATACTTGGCGTGGATGATGCCGTTGCCGGTGAGCTGGCTGAAATCGAGGATGCGCATCTCCAGGTTCGGGATCGCGCGCAGCCGCTCCAGCGTGGCGGCGTCGGACAGGTTCACGCCCTTCTTGTCGAGCAGGAAGCGGATCTTCACGCCCCGTTTCCCGGCGGCGGCCAGCCGGTCGATCACTTTCTCGAACGGCGCGCCGGGCTTGCTGGCCGCATAGAACTGGCCGATTGCGATATCGGTTTTCGCGTTGTCGAACAGCTCGCACCATACGGTGACGGGATCGCGCAGGTCGGCGTTCGCCAGCGTGGTTTCGACGGGCGCCGTCTGCACCAGTTCGAAGCCGGGAATGCGGAAGTCGGCATGGGCGCTGCCGAAGCACGCGGCCAGCACGCTGCACAGGATTAGTCGTTTCATCATCGGTTCCTTTATCGTTAGCCCTGGATGCGCTGGATGCGCGGCTGCGCGGGCGCAAGGCCGGCCGGCTTGCCGTCGCGCTCGCGGCGCTCGAGGTAGGCGGTCAGCGAATCGATGTCGCGGATGCCCGTTTCGGCGCGGTTGGTGCCCTTGGCGAACATGGGGAACGCATCGTTGCCACCGGCAAGGAAATTGTTGGTGGCCACGCGGTACATGGCACCATCGTTCAAAGGCGCGCCGTTCAGCGTGACGTCCGACACCGTCGCCTTGCCGGTTTCGTCCACCCGGTATTTGTACGTGAAGCCCTCGGACACTTGCAGCAGGCCGCGCACCTGCACCTTGTCCGCCACCCACTGCTGTTCGAGCAGGGTACGCAGCTGCGCACCGGTCAGGTCCATCACCACGAGCGTATTCCCGAACGGCAGCGTTGCCAGCGCCTGGCCTTTCGACACGACGTTGCCGGCCCCTGCTTCCAGGTGCTGGCGAATGCCGTCCCGGTTCATGAACGCGACCTGTGCACCGAACGGCAGCGCGGCCATCAGCGTGGCGTCGGCAACCAGGTTGCCCAGCGCGGACTCGTCGGCACCGTCGGTAGCGCGCATCACGGCCGGCACGGCGATGCGCGCCACCGGTTTGGCCAGTTCGCGGTTGCTGCGTTCGCGCAGGCTGGCGAGGTAGGCGGCCACTTTCGGCTCGGCCGGATACGCGCCCTGCTCGATGACGACGTTGCGCGCATCGACATCGACGATATTGCCCGTCTGACGGTCGACCACCAGCTTGATGCGCGAGAGCATGTGCCCGCCCATCTGCGCCTGCGTGACCACCTTGCCATCCACCTTGCACAGGTAACCCTTGTGCGAGTGGCCGCTGATCACGAGCTTCACGGCCGGATCGAGCCGCTTCACGATCGGCACCAGGTCGCCTTCCAGGTTGTCGCAGTATTGCTGGTCGAACGGGGACCCGGTGCGGCCGCCCTCGTGCACCAGCACGACGAACGCGCCCACGCCCTGCGCGCGCAGTTCCGGCAGCAGCCGGTTGACGGCATCGGCTTCGTCGAGGAACTGCAGGCCGGCGATACCGGAAGCCACGACCACGTCGGCGGTGCCCTTCAGCACGGCGCCGATGAAGGCGATCTTCACGCCCTTCGCTTCGAGGATGCGGTAGGCCGGCAGGATCGTCTTGCCGCTCTTTTCGTCGACGACATTGGCGGCCAGGTAGCCGAACTTCGCGCCGTCGTATTGCGCCGCGAACCGGCACGCCTTGTCCGGCCGCGGCGAATCGCAGCCGCCGTGCTGCTGGCGCAGCAGTTCCTTGCGGCCGCCGTCGAATTCATGGTTGCCGGCCGACGTGACGGTGAGACCGAGCATGTCCAGCGCGGCGATCGTGGGCTCGTCGGCCCACATCGCCGACAGCGCCGGGCTCGCGCCCACCATGTCGCCGGCGCCGACCAGCAGCAGCTCGCTGTCCTCGCGGCGCCATTGCTGCAGTGCGCCGGCGATGGTGTCGATGCCGCCCGCCATCACGGTGCGGGGCGCCTTGTCGGCCACGCCGGCATAGGTGAATTTCGTGGCTTCGAGGTTGCCGTGCAGGTCGTTGAGCGCGACCAGGTTGATCTCGGCCGCCCCCCGGTTGGAGGGCGGCATTGCGCACCCGGCGAGCGCGGTCAGCGCCGCCGCCAGGGCGAGAGTGTGCAGGGATGATTTCATGGGAAAGAAGTAGGACGCGACCGCGTATTGTACAGCCGCCCGGCGGACCGAAACAGCCCGGCCGGGCGGCTGAAACCTTGTGTTACAGACGGAAAAAAACCGGCACAGCGTGCCGGTTTTTTTTGTCAGGCCAAATGAATTCGAACCTTAGAATTCGTACTTGACGGTGGCTTGCAGGGCCCACTGCGATTCGCCCTTCACCTGGCGCACGTCCAGGTCTTCGACCTTGTCGCGTAGCTGGTAGACATACTTGCCGCCTTCGAGGCCGACCACGTCCACGAACGAACGGGCTTGCGCGCCGCTGGACTGGAATGCCACTTCGTTGATGCGGCCCCATTTCTTGTTCAGCAGGTTACCCACGTTCAGGATATCCAGCGTGAACACGCCCTTGTGGCCTTGCCACAGGCCCGGCACTTCCTGGGAAATACGCATGTCGAAGCTGTTCGTCCACGACGAGAAGCTGTTGTTGCGCTTGACCACGCCGCCGGCCGCATTGCGCAGGCCGCGGTACTGGTCGACGATCGCCCAGAAGCGCTCTTCGTTCACGTGGCTGGTGGCCGTATCGCCCTTGAACACCACTTCGCCCGCGCCGAACGCGGTCGGGATGTACATCAGGTCGTTGCCGCCCAGGCCATCGCCGTTGGCGTCGTTGTTGAACGTCCAGCTGTACGGCTTGCCGGAACGGCCTTCATAGAACACGCCCATCGTGGTGCGGTAGGTGCCGAAGAAGCGCTTCTGGAAGCTCAGCGAAGCGCTGATGCGGTCCTTCACCAGGTAGCTGGAGTTCGCTTCCACTTCCTCGTTCGGGTTCAGCACGGAACGGCCGGACCAGTTCGAGTTCGACGTGGACGACGTCAACGGCGACACTTCGGTCGACTCGGTGTAGGTGTAAGCGGCGTTCCATGCCCAGCCCGCGCTCATCGGACGGCTCAGCTGCAGGGTCGCTACGCTGCTGCCGCCCTTCTTCGTGTTGGTTGCGACCAGCACGTTGGCGAACGCCTGGTTCGACTGTGCGCGGTTGCGCAGGCCCGAGCAGGCCGTGCCCGTAGAGATGCTGTTGCCGCTCGCATCCCAGCAAGCCGAGTTGTAGCCCTGCGGGGTGTAGTACAGCGCGCGGCCATCGGTACCGGTGCGGGTGGCTTCGCCGATGTTCAGGTTGCGGTAGAAGATCGCGTCACGCGCATCCGTCTTCAGGAATTCCGCGCCGATGGTCATGCCGTACCACGGCAGTTCGTGATCCACGGCCAGGTTCATCTTCCACACGGCAGGCTGGCGCAGGCCGGCGGCCAGCACGTCCACCGAAGCGGCCGACGGCGTGCCGGCGAAGCGCGGCTGGTTGTTGATGTCGGCACTGAACACGCCACCCGTCGTCGGGCAGGCGGCGAAGCCGCTGATGCCGCAACCGATCGTCGACGTTGCCACGCCGGCGTTCTGGAACGGGTTACCCAGCCAAACGCTCATCGCGGCGCCCTGGAACAGGCCGGCGCCACCGCGCACCTGCGTGCGACGCTCGGTGTCGAGGCGGTAGTTGAAGCCCACGCGCGGCTGCCACAGCTTCTGGCCGTCGAACGTGTTGGCGTTGTTGATGCCGAAACCACCCGTGGCGCGGCCGGCGGCGTTCAGCGCGCCCGGCGCGGCGGCCAGCGCGGCATTGACCAGCGGACGTTCAGGCACGTCGATCTTGTCGAGGCGTACACCGGCCGAGACGGTCAGGTTCGGGGTCACGGTCCAGGTATCCTGCACGAACACGCCGGTGTTCTTCATCGTGAAGCGGGCAACGGCGTCTTCCAGCGTGTAGCCGGCGTTCGCCACCTGCGTCTGGTACGACACCGGACGGCCGCGGCGGAAGTTTTCCAGCACGGCCTGCTGCACGTCGGACGCGCTGCTGGTGCACGAGCCGAGATTGCTGCCGCCCAGGAAGTCGTAGCCGATACCCGTGAGGCAGCCAAAGGTGTAGTTGCCGTACACGTTCTGCAGGAACGCGTTGTAGATCTCGTTCTTCTGGTAGTCCGCGCCGAATTTCACTTCATGGTCGCCCAGCAGCCAGTTCGCGCCGACATAGTAGTCGTCCGTCTTCGTGCCCAGCACGTTACGCTGGCGGCTGTTGTCGGTGCCGAAGTTGATGAAGCGGTTGGCGGTGGACAGGCCGGCCGGCGCGCCTTCGGCCAGCGGACCCGAAATGCGCAGGCCCACGGTCGGCAGCATGGCGTTCACGGTCGGCACGCTGTCATAGTCGCGGGTCGAGAGTTTTACTTCGGTCGAGAACGTCGGCGACCAGTCCGAGGTCAGTTGCGCGACCTTCGTCTCGATGACCTTGTTCTGCTGGTACCACTGCGAGTTCAGCGAAATGCCGGTGGAAGTCAGGCCGGAGAAGAACGGCTCGGTCTGCTCGGTCTTCGACCAGCGGAACATGGCGCGGTGGTCGTCGCTGATGTTCCAGTCGAGTTTCAGCAGCTTGTCGGTCACGGCCAGCATCGTGCCGCCGGGAACTTGCGACGTGCCCACGTCCAGGCCATAGGTGTTCTGTGCGATCGCCTGCGCCTGGTCGATGGCGCCCTGCGTCACGCCCACGTTCGTCATCGAGCTGCCGATCGGGCCGAAGGACGGCGCCGCGCGGGTCGATTCCAGCTTCTCGTAGTTGGCAAAGATGAACAGCTTGTCCTTGATCAGCGGGCCGCCGACCGTGGCGCCCTTGGTCGTTTCCTTGAAGCTGGCCGGATCGTAGTAGCTGCCGTCGGTCTGGTTGAAGCGCTCGCCGGCCATCTTGTCGTTACGGAAGACGTAATAGACGCTGCCCTTCACGTCATTGGTGCCGGACTTGGTCACGGCGTTGATGTTGCCGCCCGTGTAGCCCTTCTGCGTCACGTCGTAGTTGGCCACGTTGACCTGCACAGACTGGATCGCTTCGATCGAGATCGGCTGCTTCGCGGTCGGGGAGCCCGAAGCTTCCAGGCCGAACGTATCGGACACGGCCACGCCGTCGATGGTCAGCGAGTTGTAGCGGCTGTTCTGGCCGGCCACGGAGATTTCGCCACGCTCCTTGTCGGTCTGCGACACGCGGGGGTCGGCGCGTGCGTAGTCCTGCAGGTTGCGCTGGATCGACGCCTGGATCGCCAGTTCCGTCGGGCCGATATTGGTGCCGGTGCCCATCGCCGTCTTCGAGAAGCGGTCGTTGCGCGCATTCGTGCCCGTGACGGTCACGGTCTGCATCGCCTGGCCCAGCTGCGCGTCCACGGCGGCGGTTTCGGCCAGCGCGATGAACACGCCTTCACGCTTTTCGGTCACGCCATTCTGCGTGATCGTGATCGTGTACGGGCCGCCCACGCGCAGGCCGCGGGCAACATAGCGGCCCTGGGCATCGGTGGTGACATTGCTGACGGAACCGGACTCGACGTGCAGGATGCTGACCTGTGCACCGGATGCCGGATTGCCATCCGCGCCGGAGATACGACCGCCGATGGCGGAAGTCGTGTTCTGCGCGATGGCTGGCACGGCGGCCAGTGCGATGGACAGGCTCAACGCGATCTGCGTCAGCCGGAGCCGTTTGTGATTCATCATATTTACCCCAAAATGGACGAATTTAATGGCAGTTCAATGCGGATCGGATCAATCCACCTTCCTTGCCGCTTTACCTTGTGTTGCAAGCTGCTTAGCCGACCCGAAACTTTAGCTGTATACAATGTCACGGTCGTGACAGTGTTATGACAGTTTCGTGACTCCCCGATGACCCCGCGCGGCGACATGACATAGCTTCCGGTCAACTATGCATGAGTGCCAAAATCGTGACAAATTCGATTTAACAAGCGCATTTATATGCGCCTGGAATAAATCGATTCACAGAAGCGTGCGGATTGGGGTTTCACTAAGGGGGTGGCTGACGGCGGGATTATAAATGCGGCACGACAGGGTGAAATTATTTCATTTAGAAATTACCAAAAGCGTGCGTGCTTGCTACAAATGTGTAGCGCATTGGCCACACTATTATCAGGAAAGAAAGCCAATCCTGCAAGATCCCGGCCGTTGCAGCCGGGATCGTCGTTTTAAGGGGAAGTAGCGGGAAGTAAACGCAAATAAGGGATGATCGCGCTACCGGCAACCGGCCGACGGCGCGCTTTCGTGTCTTACGGCTTGCCCGGCAGCGCGCCAGCGATATCCGCCTCGAATTTCGCGAAGCGCTCATCGAGCTGTTTCAGCAGGCGCTTGCGATCCGCATCGGCCAGGAACGCATAGCGGATGCTGTCATAGGACAGCCGCTTCACTTCCGCGTAATCGGTCTTGTAGCGCGTGGCGAACAGTACATATTCGCTCGACAGGCTGTGGCGCGTGACGCCGGCATCGTCGGTGGAAATCACGAACGGCACGCCGTAGCGGCGGTACAGCTCGATCGGATGGTCTTCGTTCTTCACACCCAGGATGAACTCGTTGCTGGTGAGGTTCACTTCGACCGGGATGCGCCGCTCGCGCATCGTCTTCATCACGGCCAGCGCGTTTTTCTCGTGCGCGATGTCGATGCCGTGGCCGATCCGGTTCGCCCCCGCCACGTTGACGGCTGCGCCGATGTGGAAGGTCAGCCCTTCCGGCGGCACGATGCCGAGCCGCAGTTCGCCGGCGTGCAGCGCCGTCTTCACTTCCGGGTATTTCGCCTTCAGGAAGCGGAACATCTGCATGTGCAGGCTGTAGTCGCGCATCGACACGTGCAGGCTTTCCTGCCCCACGATGTTGACGCCCACGATCAGCGGATTCGCCTTGGCCAGCTTGAAGCTGGCCAGCATCTGCGAATACACGGCCGACGGCGACAGGAAGCGCAGCACATAGGGCTGGTAGCGCATCGTGAAACGCTCGTCGTCGATGCCGGCGGCGCTCTTTTCCACGTTGGCGATGTAATCCGTGATGCCGCGCGCGAAGGCGGGATTCGCTTCCAGTTGCGCCGTGAACTTTTCCAGCGCGGCATCGAGTTGCGCCGGGTGGAACGAGCGCGAGGCGACCAGCCCGTCGAAGGCCGCATCGGGCGTCGTGGGCGCCAGTTCGAAGATCGTCTCGATATACGACAGGTTCTCGGCGATCGCGCGCGTCTTCAGCGTTTGCAGGCCTTCATTGGTATTGGTCGAGGCGACGGGGCCGAAGTAACCGAACGTGTCGAAGAACGTCTGGTCCGGCGGCACCTGGCTGGACGAGTGGTTGTGGAAGTCCAGCGTCGACCATTTTTGCAGCAGCTTGCGGTAGGTGTCGTTGTCGGCCACCAGGTCGGCGCCGGAAACGCAGGTGCGCAGCGGATTCGGTTTGGCGCGTTCGGCTTCGAGGGTGGCCTTGTCGCTGCTGATCCGGAAGTTGACCTTGTTGACGCAGTAGCCCTGCTTGTCCACCCATTCCAGGTACTGCTCGGCGTAGATCGCACCGGAGTAATGGTGGTGCAGGTCGCCCCCTTTCGGCATCATCGTCATGAACATCGTCAGCTCGGCCGTTTTTGCCGGGCTGGCCACCAGCGTGGCGAAATGGCGCTTGACGATGTCTTCGTTGCCGCCCTTGGCGTGGGCGCCGCAGGCGAATGCCGCGGCCAGCGCGGCAACGAGGATGCGTGGGGAGGTGACTCTATGCATGGGACTCTCTCTTTAAAAGTGGAGAAAGTCAGCTCTCCCGCTTGTGCACCAGCTTGCCGGCCGAGTACGTGGCCGCGATCACGCGGTCGTCGCCCAGCAGGGCCAGCGCGAACAGCATCTCTTCGAGGCTCTCCGTGCGGCCGGTGCGGCGCGCCAGCAGCGGCGTGGCCTGCGGATCGAGCACGATGAAGTCGGCCTCGTTGCCGGCGGCCAGGCTGCCGATCGTGCCTTCCAGATGCAGGCTGCGCGCGGCGCCCAGCGTGGACAGATAGAACATGCGCAGCGCGGGCAGGTAGCTGCCTTTCAAGCGCGCTACTTTATAGGCTTCATTCATCGTTTGCAACATCGAGAACGACGTGCCCGCGCCAACGTCCGTGGCCAGCGCCATCAGCATGCCGGTCCTGTCGGCTTCCTCGAAATCGAACAGGCCGCTGCCCAGGAACAGGTTCGACGTGGGGCACACGGCAGCCGCCGATTGGGTTTCCGCCATGCGGGCCCGGTCCTGGTCATCGAGCCAGATGCAGTGGCCGAACACGGCGCGCGGGCGCAGCATGCCGTAGTGGTCGTACACGTCGAGGTAGCTGCGCGCGTTCGGATACAGCTGCTGCACCCACTTGCACTCATCCTCGTTTTCCGACACGTGCGTCTGCAGGTAGGTGTCCGGGTACTTGCGGGCCAGTGCGCCGGCCAGTTCCATCTGCGCCTCGGTGGAGGTCGGCGCGAAGCGGGGCGTGATCGCGTATTGCGAGCGGCCGTGGTTGTGCCAGCGATTGATCAGCTCTTCCGTTTCGCGGGCCCCCTGCTCGGCCGTGTCGGACAGGAAGTCGGGGCAATTGCGGTCCATCATCACCTTGCCGGCGATCATGCGCAGGCCGCGCGCTTCGCTGGCGGTGAAGAAAGCGTCCACCGATTGCGGATGCACGGTGCAGTACACCAGCGCGGTGGTGGTGCCCACGCGCATCAGCTCGTTGAGGAAGAACTCGGCCACGCCGGCGGCATGGGCCGGATCGGCGAATGCACGCTCGGTGGGGAACGTGTATTGCTCGAGCCATGGCAGCAGCCCTGGCGCCGGCGACGCGATCATGTCCGTCTGCGGATAGTGGATGTGGGCGTCGATGAAGCCGGCCGAGATGATCTTGCCGCGGTAATCCGTCACCGGGGTATCGGGGGACAGCGTGTCGCGCAGGCTGGCCCAGTCGCCAATGGCCTGGATCTTGCCGTCGGCAACGATCAGCAGGCCATCCTCGTACCACGAGTGGGCGCGTTCGCTGAACGCCGGATCGGCGTGGAAGGTCAGCAGGCCGGCGCGGTAGGCTTGCACGTTCGAAGTTGTTTGCATATCAGCTTTCTTGCAGGGCGGGCTGGCGCGGCATCGCAGCGGCGGCGTGCGCCTGCGCTTCCCAGGTCATCAATAATTGCGCCGCCACGGAGACGGCAATGGCGGCGGGTGCCTTGTCGGTAATGCCCGGCAGGCCGATCGGGCAGACCATGGCATCGATGCGGTCCGGCGGCAATCCGCGTGCCTGCAGCCGGCGCTCGAAGAGCACCCGTTTCGTTTTCGAGCCGATCAGCCCGAACCAGCCCACATCGTCGCGCGCCAGGATGGCCGCGGACAGGCGTTCGTCCAGCGCATGGCTGTGGGTCAGCACGAGGTAGCTGGCGCCCGGCGGGGCGGCGTCCACTTCGGCTTCCGGCGTGTCGGTGGCCTCGATGGTCACGTTGGCCGGTACTTGCGCGGGGAACATGTCGTCGCGCTCGTCCACCCACGTGATGGTGCATGGCAGGGCGGCCAGCGCGCGCACGATGGCGGCGCCCACGTGGCCGGCACCGAACAGCACCAGGTGCGCGGCCGGCGCGGGGATCGGATCCACGAGCCAGCCGTCCGGCAGCACGATCGCGCTGCTGGTGCGGGGAAAGTGGCGCGGCACATCCGCATCGCCCGCCACCAGCATGCCGTGCGTATCGAACACCGCGTTGCGTGGCCGGCCGGCGATCGACGCGACGCGCCAGAAGTCGCTGTTCCGATTGCCACGCAATACAGTGAGGGATTCGGCGACCGAACCCGTGATGGGTTCGAACGCCAGCCAGACGACACCGCCGCAGCACTGGCCCAGGCTCGGGCCGAGGCCGAAGCGCTCGTGGCGCACTTCCGCCGCGCCCTTCGCCAGCATCTCGCGGGCGATCTCCACCGCCCGCAATTCCAGGTGGCCGCCGCCGATCGTGTCGTGCAGCGTGCGCTCCGTAACGAGGAATTTCGCGCCCGGTTCGCGCGGCGCCGATCCCTCGACCCGCGCCACCGTCACCAGCACCGCCGGCTGGGCGGTTGTCGTCAGCCATTCGTTCATGATTCAACTACCTCATTTGCACTGTTACCGGCGCTGGTGTCGGACACTTTTTCCGGGGGATTTTTCCGGAAAAGGTGTCCGACACCGGTGTTCTCATGCGCTTGCCTGTGCCTCGTCGGAAAACCGGTGTCCGACACCAGGACCTAGCAACTGTTGCTCGAAAAATGGGGTACGTCCCCATTTATTGAGCAACTTTCGCGGTCACGGCGTCGATCGCGCGCAGGATTTCCTCGCTGGTGGCCGGGGCGTTCAGCGGCGGGTTCACCTTGTGGTTGCCGACGGCGGAGACGGCGTCGCGGATCGCGAAGAACACCGAGAACGGCAGCAGCAGCGGCGGTTCGCCGACGGCTTTCGAGCGGTGGATGCTGTCGGCCACGTTCGGCTGCTCGAACAGGTTCACGCGGAAGTCTTCCGGGCAGTCGGAAATGCCCGGGATCTTGTACGTGGACGGCGCATGCGTCATCAGCTTGCCGTTCCCGTTCCACCACAGCTGCTCGGTGGTCAGCCAGCCCATGCCCTGGATGAACGCGCCCTCGACCTGGCCGATGTCGATGGCCGGGTTCAGCGACTTGCCGGCGTCGTACAGCGCATCGGCGCGCAGCAAGCGCCATTCGCCGGTCAGCGTGTCGACGATCACCTCGGCCACCGCCGCGCCGTAGGCGAAGTACGAGAACGGGTTGCCGTTCATCGACTTCGGATCCCACGACAGGTGCGGCGTGGCATAGAAGCCGTCGGACCACAGCTGCACGCGCTTCAGGTAGGCCTGGGCCACCAGCACGTGCCAGCGGATCGACTGGCCGTTGACATGCACGTGATCGTCCGAGAACCGCACTTCCGACACGTCGCCGCCATGCTGCTCGACCGCGAATTTCGCCAGGCGCTCCTTGATCTGGCGCGCCGCGTCCTGCGCCGCCTTGCCGTTCAGGTCGGCGCCCGTCGATGCCGCGGTGGCCGACGTGTTGGCGACCTTGCTGGTGTCGGTGGCGGTAATGCGCACGTGGCACAGGTCCAGGCCCAGTTCATGGGCGACCACCTGCATCACCTTGGTGTTGACGCCCTGCCCCATCTCGGTGCCGCCGTGGTTGACGAGCACGGAGCCGTCGACATACACGTGCACCAGCGCGCCGGCCTGGTTCAGGTGGGTGACGTTGAACGCGATGCCGAACTTCAGCGGCGTGAACGCCAGGCCCTTCTTCAGCACCGGGCTGGTGGCGTTGAACTTCTCGACGGCCTCGCGGCGGGCGCGGTATTCGCTGGTTTCTTCCAGCCGCGCGGTCAGCGCCGGCAGCACGTTGCCGGCCACGAGCTGGCCATACGGCGTGGTGTTGCGGTCGTCGGTGCCGTAGAAATTCAGGCGGCGGATGTCCAGCGCATCCTTGCCCAGTTCGCGGGCGATCTCGTCGATGATGTATTCCATCGCGATCGCACCCTGCGGACCGCCGAAGCCGCGGAACGCGGTGTTCGATTGCGTATTCGTCTTGCCGGCGGCGGCGCGGATGTCCGCGTCCGACAGGTAGTAGCAGTTGTCGAAGTGGCAGACGGCGCGGGTGGCCACGGGACCGGACAGGTCGGCCGAGTAGCCGGCGCGCGACGTCATGTCCACTTTCGCGGCAACGATGCGGCCCGCGTCGTCGTAGCCCACTTCATACTCGTAGTAGAAACAGTGGCGCTTGCCGGTGACGATCATGTCGTCGTCGCGGTCGGCGCGCAGCTTCACGGGCACCTTCAGCTTGAACGCGGCCAGCGAGGCGCAGATCGCCCACAGCGCGGACTGCGATTCCTTGCCGCCGAAGCCGCCGCCCATGCGGCGGCACTCGACCTGCACGTTGTGCGAGTTCAGGCCCAGCGCATGCGCGACCAGGTGCAGCATCTCGCTCGGGTGCTGTGTGGAGCACTGCACGAACATGCCGCGGTTTTCTTTCGGGATCGCGTACGAGATCTGGCCTTCCAGGTAGAACTGCTCCTGGCCGCCGACGAACAGCTCGCCCTTCACCTTGCGCGGTGCGCGCTCGAACGCGGCTTTCGGGTTGCCCCGTTCCAGCTTCATCGGCGGCAGCACGAAGGAGCCGGCGGCTTTTGCCTCCTGCGGCGTGAAGATGGCCGGCAGCTCGTCGTACGTGATCGCGGCCTTGCGGGCGGCGCGCCGCGCGTTGGTGTGCGTGTCGGCGACCACGATGAAGATCGGCTGGCCCACGTATTGAACAAGGCCGGGCGACAGGATCGGATCGTCGTGGATGATCGGGCCCATGTCGTTGACGCCGGGGATATCGGTGGCGGTGAACACGGCGACGACGCCCGGCGAGTTCTTCACCGGCTCCAGGTCCATGGCGGTGATGTTGGCGTGCGCCTTGGTGGACAGGCCCAGCGCGGCGTGCAGCGTGCCTTGCAGCTCGGGGATGTCGTCCGTGTAGGTAGCCTGGCCCAGCACATGCAGCTCGGCCGATTCATGCTTGCGCGACAAGCCCACGCCGGACCAGTTCGCTGCCTCGGTGGCGGCCTTCAGTTCGGGGATGGCGGGATGGTTCATGGTGTCTCCTCAGGCGGCAAAGGCGTTGACGTCGGTGTTCGCCAGTGGCGCGTCGATACGGGTTTCGAGCCAGAAGCGGCGCAGCAGGTTCTGCGCGGTGCGCATCCGGTAGGTGCTCGAGGCACGCATGTCGGTCAGCGGCGCATAATCCTGCGCCAGCGCGGCGATCGCTTCGACGAGCGCTTCCTCGCTCCACACGCGGCCGTTCAGCACGGCTTCAGCTTGCGCGGCGCGTTTCGGGGTGCCGGCCATGCCGCCGTAGCAGATGCGGGCATCGACGACCTTGTCGCCATCGAGTTCGAAGGCATAGGCGGCGCACACGGCCGAGATGTCCTGGTCGAAGCGCTTGGCCAGTTTATAGGTACGGAACACCACGTTGGCGCGCGGCAGCGGCACGCGCACGGCGCGCACGAACTCGCCCGGCCGCATGTCCTTCTTCATGTAGTCGAGGTAGAACGCGTCCATCGGCAGCACACGGTCGCCCGCGGCGCTGTGCAGCACCACTTCGCTGCCCACGGCGATCATCCACGGCATCGAGTCGCCGATCGGCGAGCCGTTGGCCACGTTGCCGCCCAGCGTGCCGGCATTGCGGATCGGCAGCGAGGCGAAGCGCTGGCGCAGCTCGGAGAGCTCGGCCGGGTAATATTCGCACAGGGCGCCATAGGCATCGTCCAGCGCCACGCCGGCACCGATTTCCAGCATCTGGCCGTCCAGCGACACGCTCTTCAGCGCTTCGACGTGGCCGAGATAGATGATGTCGGTCAGCACGCGCATCTGCTTGGTGATCCACAGGCCCACGTCGGTGGAGCCGGCCAGCAGCGTGGCGGCCGGGTAGTCGGCGCGCAGTTGCGCCAGTTCTTCCAGCGTACGCGGGGCGTAGAACGTCTGGCCATTGGCGGCGTAGACGGCCAGCTTGTCGCGCTTCAGGGCCTGCAGCTGCACGGCCAGTTCCGTGGTGTCGAAGTCGACCGATGGCAATTCCGTCATGCGGCGCGCGGCATCGATGATCGGGCGGTAGCCGGTGCAGCGGCACAGGTTGCCGGACAGGCAATCGTCGATCTCTTTCCGCTCGGGCGTGCGGCCTTCCACTTTCAGGTACATCCCCCACAGCGACATGGCGAAGCCCGGCGTACAGAAGCCGCATTGCGAGCCATGGCATTCCACGAGCGCCTGCTGCACCGGGTGCAGGTCGCCGTTCGGCTGCTGCAGGTCTTCGACGGTGAACAGGGCCTTGCCGTCCAGCGTGGGCGTCAGCTGGATGCAGGAATTGACGGCCTTGAGCTCGACCTTGCCATCGACAAGGGAGCCGACGACGACGGTGCAGGCACCGCAGTCGCCTTCGGCACAGCCTTCCTTGGTGCCGGTGCAATGCAAGTCTTCGCGCAGGTGCTGGAGCACCGTTTGCGTGGTATCGGCGCCTTGCACTTCGTGCACGGCACCGCGGAAGTAAAAGCGGATCGGTTCGGACATGTTGGCCTCGCGGTTGTATCAGTCTGTAAGACTATCACTGGCCAACTGTCCCCGCCTATAACGGATCGCTGATGAGCCTTATCAGCATAAGAACATGTAAATACTTTCCATGTCTGTTGCAATGATTGCCTTGCAACACTTCATGGCTGGCCTGCTTGACGGTCCTGAAACTCGAAACGGGCGCGGTCACGGGGATCGTAGGCGCCGGAGAGCACGTCCAGCCGCATCACGTTGGCCCCCTGCTCCGTGATCTTGGGCCACGATGGCAGGCCAGTACCGTTGGGATCGCCGAACTTGATGAAGTTGGCGAAATAGGCGTTCATCGTCCGCGAGACAGTGCGGTCGTCTTCCGTCCACGCGTAGACCTTGTTGCCGTCCAGGTTACCCATTGCATATTCGATCTCGGCCGCGTGGGCCGCGCCCGTGGCGGCGGGCTGGCCGTCGACCGTGGCCGGGCGCGGCCGGCTGTAGTAATAGCGCCACGTCGGCGCCGCCTTCGCATGCAGATCGATCCATTTCCACGTGCCGTAGACGATCCAGCGGTCGCTGGCGAGGTCGCGCGCGGCTTCGGCCACGTCGTAGTCGTAGGCGCTGGCCGCCTTGCCGGCGTCAGCGCCATAGAACTTTTGCAACGCGGCCTGGAAGCGCTCCGGTGTTGGTGCCTGGTTGCCCAGGATGGCGCCGGCGTGTTGTTCCTGCGAATTCCAGCCCGCCAGCAGCGGCACCTTCGCCTGGCGGCCCTGCGTGTAGCTGTCCAGCGGCGCGCGGTCGATCACGTGGCCGTCGGTAACGATACTGAATCGCGGCGCGCCCGGCTTGCCCTGCGCCTGCAACAGCGCCTCGGCCGGCGCCGCGCGCAGTTCCGCCAGCGTGGCGAACCCCGCGGCCTGCGCGAAGGCCGCGCCCTGCTTTTCAGCTTCCGCCAGCGGCGGCGCGCCGCGATTGCCCAGCACGGCGCCGCTCTGGCCGATCGCCTGCGCGAACAGGCCTTTCGACATGGGCATGATCATCTGCGCGCTGACCGAAAACGAGCCGGCCGATTCGCCGGCGATCGTCACCCGGTCCGGATCGCCGCCGAATGCGGCGATATTCTTCCTGACCCATGCCAGGGCGGCCGCCTGGTCCATCAGGCCGTAGTTGCCGGAAGCTTTATGCCTGCTTTCGGCCGTCAGTTCCGGATGGGCGAGGAAACCGAACGCGCCGAGGCGATAGTTGATCGTCAGCGCCACGATGCCCTGCTTCGCCATTGCCGCGCCTTCATAGCGGGACTCGGAGCCGTCGCCGGTCGCCAGGCCGCCGCCATAGATATAGACAAGGACCGGCAGCTTCCTTGCACCGGGGCTGGCCGGCGCCCACACGTTCAGGTACAGGCAGTCCTCGGACTGGGCGGGCGAGCGGAACACCATGTCGGCATACAGCGGCAGCTGCATGCAGCGGTTGCCGAACGCCGTTGCCTGGCGCACGCCCTGCCACGGCCGCACCGGTTGCGGCGCCTGCCAGCGCAATGCGCCTACCGGGGGCGCGGCGAACGGGATGCCCTTGAATGCGCGCACGCCATCCTCCACGCGGCCTTCGATGCGGCCGCCCTCGGCCTTGACCGTGGTGACGGGAGCGGCGGCTTGCGCCAGCGTGGCGGCGGTGGCCAGCAGGATGCCGGCGGATGCTGTTTTCATTGGTTGTCTCCGGATTCTGGTTGGGGTGTCGGACTGGCCCCCGCGAACGCGCGATGCCTTCCCGATAACGCCCGATGATAGCTCAGTGCGCTGAATGATGGTAGCGCTATCCCATCGACTGGGGCCGTGTCCCCGTGCCTGGCACCGGGACACGAGCTGAGCTGCAGTTGGCTCTCGATATCGTGGCTGCTGCCTTGTCCCCGTGCCTGGCGCCATGACACGATCCTATCTGCCGAGGCCGTGTCCCCGTGCCTGGCACCGGGACACGGGCTAAGGTGCAGTTGGCTCTCGATATCGTGGCTGCGCGACACCGGCCGGCGACCGGGATTAAACTTCCGGCTGGACCGGCCGCTAATACTGAACGGCCAGGCCAGTCGCCAAATAGCCTCGCTCCATGCCGCAATGCTTTACAAAAATGATGCTCACAGGCATCATCGCTTGATTGCGGACACTCCGCGCGAAGTTTCTCTGTAGTTTCCTGGTGTTTCAGCCTGGTCTTTCACTTATGGCAGCAGTCCAACCCACGATGGCGTCAGGCGCTCCCATGCCGGGACTGGCACGGGCCCTGCTGCAGGCCGGCCGCCTGACGGCCGCGCAGGCGGACGCGCTGCACAAGCGTGCCGGCGCCGACCGGCAGCCGTTCATCGATGTGCTGCTCGGCAGCGGCATCATCGGCGCGCGCGACCTGGCCGTGTTCTGCTCCGACACGTTTGCCTACCCGATGCTGGACCTGCACGCCATCAATGTGGCGGCCCTGCCCTCGACGATCATCGACGCAAAGCTGATGCAGAGCGGGCGCGTGGTGGCGCTGGCCAAGCGGGGCAACAAGATGTCGGTGGCGATTTCGGACCCCACCAATACGCAGGCACTGGACCAGATCAAGTTCCAGACCGAATCGTCGGTGGAACCGGTGATCGTGCCGCACGACGCGCTGCTGCGGCTGCTGCAGGAGCTCAGCAAGAACAGCGCGCAGCTGATGGACGAGCTGGCCGGCGCGGAGAGCGAGATCGTCTTTGCCGAGGACCAGGAAGCGGCGCCGGAGGCGCCGGCGACGGATATCGAGGATGCGCCGATCGTGCGCTTCCTGAACAAGATGCTGATCGATGCCGTGAACATGGGCGCTTCCGACCTGCACTTCGAGCCGTTCGAGAAGTTCTACCGGATCCGCTTCCGCGTCGATGGCGTGCTGGTCGAGCATGCGCAGCCGCCGATCGCGATCAAGGACAAGCTCGTGTCGCGCATCAAGGTGCTGGCGCGGCTCGACATTTCCGAAAAGCGCGTGCCGCAGGATGGCCGCATGCGGCTCATCGTGTCGCCGACGAAGACGCTGGATCTGCGTATCTCCACGCTGCCCACGCTGTTCGGCGAAAAAACGGTGATGCGTATCCTCGACGCCACGCAGGCCCAGATGGGCATCGATGCGCTGGGCTACGAGCCGGAACAGCGGGCCTTGCTGCTGGACGCGATCGCCCGCCCCTACGGCATGGTGCTCGTGACCGGCCCGACCGGTTCGGGCAAGACCGTGTCGCTGTACACGTGCCTGAACATCCTGAACAAGCCGGGCATCAATATCTCGACGGCGGAAGACCCGGCCGAGATCAACCTGCCCGGCGTGAACCAGGTGAACGTGAACGACAAGGCCGGGTTGACGTTCCCGGTGGCGCTGAAGTCGTTCCTGCGCCAGGATCCCGACATCATCATGGTCGGCGAGATCCGCGACCTGGAAACGGCGGACATCGCGATCAAGGCGGCGCAGACGGGCCACATGGTGTTTTCCACGCTGCACACGAACGATGCGCCGTCGACGCTGACGCGCCTGATGAACATGGGCGTGGCGCCGTTCAACATTGCTTCGTCCGTCATCCTGATCACGGCGCAGCGCCTGGCGCGCCGGCTGTGCGCCTGCAAGCAGCCGCTCGACATCGCGCCGGACAAATTGCTGAGCGCCGGCTTCACGGCCGCGGACCTGGACGGCAGCTGGAAGCCCTACGGCCCGGTGGGCTGCGAGCGCTGCAACGGCTCCGGCTACAAGGGGCGCGTGGGCATCTACCAGATCATGCCGATCACGCCGGCGATCGAGGCGCTGATCCTCGCGCACGGCAACGCGATGCAGATCGCCGCCCAGGCGCAGGCGGAAGGCGTGAAATCGCTGCGCCAGTCGGGCCTGGTGAAGGTGAAGGCGGGCCTGACGAGCCTGGAAGAAGTACTGGGCTGCACGAACGAATAGGAATGAACGGCATGGCATACATGGCAAAAACGGCACGGGATCCGGGCATCAAGGAATCCATCTTTGCCTGGGAAGGCAAGGACAAGACGGGCAAGACCGTGCGCGGCGAACTGCGCGCGGGCGGCGAAGCCGTCGTCAACGTGACCCTGCGGCGCCAGGGCATCATGGTCACGAAGGTGAAAAAGAAGGTGTACCGCTCGGGCAAGAAGGTGACCGACAAGGACATCACGCTGTTCACCCGCCAGCTGGCCACGATGATGAAGGCCGGCGTGCCGCTGCTGCAGTCGTTCGACATCGTGGGCAAGGGCCACGCCAATCCTTCCGTGTCGAAGCTGGTGCTGGACCTGCGCGGCGATATCGAAACCGGCACGAGCCTGAACGGCGCGTTCCGCAAGTTCCCCCTGTATTTCGACCCGCTGTTCTGCAACCTGGTGGGCGCCGGCGAACAGGCCGGCATCCTGGAAGACCTGCTGACCCGCCTGGCGATCTACAAGGAAAAGACGCTGGCGATGAAGGCCAAGATCAAGTCGGCGCTCACGTATCCGATCGCGATCCTGGGCGTGGCGTTCATCGTCACGGCCGTGATCATGATCTGGGTGGTGCCGGCCTTCAAGGAAGTGTTCACCAGCTTCGGCGCCGACCTGCCGGCCCCCACGCTGTTCGTGATGGCCATGTCCGAGTTCTTCGTGAATTGGTGGTACCTGATCTTCGGCGGCCTGTTCTCCGCCGTGTACTTCTTCTTCCAGGCCTGGCGGCGCTCGCCCGCGATGCAGGCGGCGATGGACCGGCTGCTGCTGCGCGTGCCCGTGTTCGGCGCCGTGATCAGGAAGGCCACCATCGCCCGCTGGACCCGCACGCTGGCGACGATGTTCGCCGCCGGCGTGCCGCTGGTCGAAGCGCTCGATTCGGTGGGCGGCGCCTCCGGCAACGCGGTCTACCTGGAAGCGACGCGCGGCATCCAGAAGGAAGTCTCCACCGGCGTGAGCCTGACGGTGGCGATGCAGAACGTGGACGTGTTCCCGAACATGGTGACGCAGATGGTGGCGATCGGCGAGGAATCGGGCGCCCTCGACGCCATGCTGGGCAAGGTGGCCGACTTCTACGAAGAGGAAGTCGACGAGGCCGTCGCATCCCTTTCCTCGCTGATGGAACCGGCGATCATGGTCATTCTCGGCGTGCTGATCGGGGGGCTGGTGGTGGCGATGTATTTGCCGATCTTCAAATTGGGGTCGGTGGTGTAGGCGGGAAGACGCGTGCGGCGGCGAGGGTCTGGCCAAGTACCTGCGGGCGGGGTCCGCGCGCCGCTCCGGATCGTGGCGCAGCAACACGGTTCCCCGCGCCGATTCTCCCTTCGTCAGGGCACGTCGGCACTGCGCATGAGCGACCCGGTGCGCCGGGAACGGGCTGGCTCCTGCAGCGCTTGCTCAAGCTGGTCCGGGGACATCGGCCTGCCAAAAAAGTAGCCCTGCATGACGGAACACCCGAGCACCGACAGCAGCGATGCCTGGGCAGCCGTTTCGACGCCTTCCGCAATGATGCGCATCCCGAGTCCATCGCAGATGTCGATCACACCTTTCACGAGGGCCTGCGCGCGCTGGTCCATGACGAGATGGCAGATGAACGACCGATCGATCTTGAGCTGGTCGACCGGCAGCCGCATCAGGTAGGACAGGCTGGAGAACCCGGTACCGAAATCGTCGATGCTGAGGCTGACGTGCAGCCGTTTCAGCTCATGCATGATCGCAATGACACGGTCGATATCGCATACCGCCACCGATTCGGTGAGTTCCAGTTCCAGCAACTCTCCCGGCACACCGTGGGCCGCCAGCGATGCCCTTACCGCGTCCACGATATCGCCATGCAGGAACTGCCGCGGCGACAGGTTGACCGCAACGCCAGGACCGGTTTTTCCCGCATCGAGCCATTGACGAATCTGGCGACAGGCTTCGTCGAGCGTCCACCGGCCCAGTTGCACGATGATGCCGCTTTCCTCGGCCACTGGAATGAAGTCGCACGGTGCGACGAGCCCGAGCGACGGGTGCCGCCATCGCAGCAAGGCCTCGCATCCCACCAGGTCACCACTGTCGAAATCGATCTTGGGCTGATAGACAAGGTATAGCTGATCCGTCGAAATCGCCGCACGCAGGTCATGTTCCAGCGCACGGTGACCGAGACGGCCCAGCGAGCGGTTGTACGCGCTCATCAAGCCGTGGCCGAGGGCTTTCGCCTGCCGCACGGCTTCGTGCGCCGTGTCGAGCAATGCTTCGGAATCGCCCTCCTGCTGCCCGAGTGGCACATAGCCCGTGGTCAGGCTGCATTGCACTGCGCCATGGCTGCCTTCGAAGGTGCGGTTCAGCAGTTCATGGATGTCCGCCAGCCGGGCGACCGCGGCGCGATGGTCGGGTGCGCCGCGCACCAGGAAAGCGAACATGCCGCCACCGATGCGCGCCGCGACGTCAGCCGGTTCGGACGCCTGCCGCAAACGTTCGGCAGTCAGCGCAATCAGGCTGTCGCCAATATCGTGTCCCAGCCGTTCGTTCACCGCGGACAGGTTGTCGATGTCGATCACTGCCAGCAGTCCCGATCCTTTATGTTCACCTTCCGCGAAAGCATCCCCGATGGCGCTGTCGATCGCCACGCGGCTGGGCAGGCCGGTCAAATGGTCACGCTGGACCAGGTTTCTTAGTGCCTGCACGCGACTGCGCGACGTATCTCCGCAATGCGCCATCCAGTCGTTCAGGGAGCGAACCGACTCCAGGGTGGCTTGCCTGAGATACAGCAAGTCCTCCACTGTCCGCGCCATACTCTTCAGTAAGGTTATTTCCCGCAAGACGAGTGTCCGAGGGGTGGTATCGATGATGCACAACGTGCCGATCCGGCTTGAACCGGCATGGATGGGAATCCCTGCGTAGAAGCGTATACCCGGCAGGCCGATCACCAGGGGATTCGCCGAAAACCTGGCATCCCTGGTGGTGTCTTCGACGATGAAGGGCGCATCGGAAAGAATGGCATGCCCGCAAAAAGACATGTCCCTGCCGGTTTCACGGACCGCCAGGCCGCAGCTGGACTTGAACCACTGCCGCTCCTTGTCAACCAGGGAAATCAGGCTGACCGGAACACCGAGCACGGCGCAGGCCATGCGGGTCACGCTGTCGAACACTTCCTCGGGCTGCGTGTCGAGCAACTGCGCGGCGTTCAATGCGTCCAGACGCTCTTCCTCGTCATCGGGTCGCGGGGGGCGTGCGTAATCTCTCATCTCGCTGTCCTCATCGCCGTCCTGGACAAGTCTTGCTCCTTATCCAGTAGTGTGTTCATGATAACTGCAAAATAAGGTACAGCGAAATGTGACACCACTCCCGCGCGCGACGTTTCCCGAAATCCAGTCTCTCTTGTGGACGATGCTGCACGCATGACAGTCTGGCAACCGCCAGCAAGTTCGCCTATACTGTATATCCGTACAGTATAAAAACGTCAATAATATGTGTGCTGCCGTGTTCCTGCTCCCAGGCTGCCCTGGGCCGATACGTCCTGTGCATGAGCATGCCAGCACGGTGATCAACGCAAGGCCTGCGGTCGTACCGGTCCCGCTGTCCGGCTGCCATGCTCCTGGCGCCTCCGCGGTGCACGAGAGCTACCCCGGAAAGCAGAAGATGCAGGAGTTCCGCAGAAACGCACTGGTGTCCCGGCAGGTCGAAACAGGCATGATTTTCATGGAGATGCTGGGCGTCGACGACGCCCGTGCCTACTGGCGCGCGGCCAATATTCCCGACATCGTGATCGAACGCCTCGTCAACGGACACCCGGGCCGCGTCCGGCCGCCGCCGCGGTCCGAAGCGTCGTCAGCGGCGGAAATGCCCGTCGATACCGGGATCAGCCTGTTTTATTGCAGCGCAGGCCGCCGGCAGGACCTGATCGGCGCTGCGGTCGTGCAGGCCGCGATCGCCCTTTCGCAGGAATTGGGGCGCGAGCGGGCGGAACGCATGCTGCGTCGCGAGGGACTGGGGGCCGATGTCATCGACAGGGTTTTGTCACGAGAAGGCGGTGGCAGGCGCATCGCCTGTGAGGTGTCTCATGTAAAGTGAGCAGTGCCGTCGGCTGGCGGCCCAACGAGGCCATGCTGGCCGGTACCGCTTCCCGACACCTGACGGACAACCATGACGTTGAAATCCGCCCTGCTCCTCACTTGCGCCATGCTGCTTTCGGGAAGCAGTTCAGGCAGCGGGCCGAAAAAGCCCGAAAAGCCCGCACCACCGGTGACAGAACGGGCGTGCAAGGCGAAAGGCGGGAAATGGATCCTTTACCCGATGCTCCAGTTTTACTTTTGCGCCCTCGACACCACCGATGCGGGCAAGGCCTGCGCCGACGACAGCGAATGCCAGGGTGACTGCTTGCCGGCGGAACGTCCATCCGGGCCGCCGGGCATGTGCGCACGGACATTGCCATTCCCGGGCGGATGCGTGGAGCATCTGGTGAACGGCAAGATCGTCAAGGAGCCATGTATCTGAACGGCGCGGTTCGCCGGATCGCCGTCCGTCTCCACGGCGCCTGAAGTGCATCCTGTTCGGCCGCGTGCGCTCTATCCGCGGTGGTCCCGGGACGGGAGCGCCGATTGCATGACACCGGGGCTGGTGGTGTAAGCTCTCGTTTCACATGGATGGGGTCCGGCATCCGCCGCCCCGACCGATCATAGAATGCGCACATGCTCCAGGAACTCTTCCTCTTTTCCCCTCCCGCCACCCTGCCCGCCGCGATCGTCGCCGCGATCTTCGGCCTGCTGGTCGGCAGCTTCCTGAACGTCGTCATCTACCGCATGCCGAAGATGATGCAGCGCGAGTCCGACAACTACGTGGCGTCGGAATCGGGCCTGCCGCTGCCGCACACCGACCGCTTCAACCTGATGGTGCCGCGTTCGCGCTGCGGCCACTGCGGGCATCAGATCACGGCGCTGGAAAACATCCCGGTCGTCAGCTGGCTGGCGCTGCGTGGCAAGTGCAGCAAGTGCAAGGCGCCCATTTCGGCCCGCTATCCGGTTATCGAAGCCCTGACGGGGGCCTTGTCGGCCGTGCTGGTGTGGCAGTTCGGCAGCGGCTGGACAGGCCTGGCCACGCTGCTGTTCGCCTACCTGCTGATCGCGATGACGTTCATCGACGCGGACACCAAGCTGCTGCCGGACGACCTTACCTATCCACTGCTGTGGGCCGGCCTGCTGGTGAACCTGAACGGTACCTTCGTGCCGCTGGCGGACGCGGTGATCGGCGCCGCCGCCGGTTACCTCATGCTGTGGTCCGTGTACTGGCTGTTCAAGCTGGTCACGGGCAAGGAAGGCATGGGCTACGGCGACTTCAAGCTGCTGGCCGCGCTGGGCGCGTGGCTGGGCTGGATGATGCTGCCGACGATCATCCTGCTGTCTTCGCTGGTGGGCGCGGTGGTCGGCATCGGCCTGATCGTGTTTGCCAAACGGGGGCGCGAGAACCCCATTCCCTTCGGCCCCTACCTTGCCGCCGCCGGCATGATCGCGCTGCTGTTCGGCCAGGAGATTGCCGCGTTCACGGGACGGTTCCTGGGCGCCGCATGACGGAGCTCGGCATGAACAAGCGGTTCGTCGTAGGCCTGACGGGCGGCATCGGCAGCGGCAAGAGCGTGGTGGCGCGGCTGTTTGCCGAACGTGGCGTGGACATCGTCGACACCGATGCCATCGCGCGCAGCCTGACGGGGCCGTACGGCGCCGCGATGCCGGCCCTGCTGGCCGCGTTCGGCGACGGCTTCGCCGATGCGCAGGGCGCGCTGGACCGCGCGAAGATGCGCGCGCTCGCGTTCTCCGATCCGGATGCCAAGCGCCGGCTCGAGGGCATCCTGCACCCGATGATCCGCGATGCCGTGTTCGCCGAAAGCCTGCTGGGCACAGGGCCCTATGTGATCTTCGATATCCCGCTGCTCGTTGAATCGGGCACATGGCGGGACCGGGTGGGCCGCGTGCTCGTGGTCGATTGCCCCGAAGCGGTGCAGGTGGCGCGCGTGATGGCCCGCAATGCCCTGCCGGAACAGCAGGTGCGCGCGATCATGGCCGCGCAGGTACCGCGGCAGGTGCGGCTCGCTGCCGCGAACGACGTCATCGACAATGGCGGCGCGCTCGGGGACCTGGCGCCGCAGGTCGACCGCTTGCATGCGACTTACTTAACGATCGCTGAAGAAGCGGGCAGGAACACGTGAAAAAGAAGTAAAAACAATTAACAACGTTTGTATTTTTGCTTCGCATGGTTCAGAATCACGGGCATCTTTCCAGGCCCACCATCGAGGATTCGTTTTGATCGTTTATGAATATCCTTTCAACGAGCGCATACGCACGCTGTTGCGCCTGGAGGACCTGTACGAGAAGTTCAAGTTTTTCCTGAACCAGGAACATCCGTTGCAGCATCATGTGGCGCTCACCACGATTTTCGACATGCTCGAAGTGGCCGGTCGCGCCGACCTGAAATTGGACTTGCTGCAGGAAATCGAGCGCCAGAAGCAGATGCTGATGGGCTACCGTTCCAATCCGGCCGTGCAGACCGAGATGCTCGACGCCATTCTCGACGAACTTGAGAGCGTGGCGTCCGCGCTGGCGGGCTTGCAGGGCAAGCCGGGCCAGAACGTGCGCGACAACGAATGGCTGATGAGCATTCGCGGCCGCACGATCATGCCCGGCGGCGCCTGCGAATTCGACCTGCCGTCGTATTACGCCTGGCAGCAGCGGCCCTTCGAAGAGCGCTATCACGACATTGCGACCTGGTTCGCGCCGATGGCGCCACTGTGCGATGCGCTGACCCTCCTGCTGCGCCTGCTGCGCAATTCCGGCGCGCCGAAAAAGATGATCGCCAATGCCGGCAGCTACCAGCAGATGTTGCAGGGGAAGGTGTACCAGATGCTGCGCCTGACGCTCGACGAATCGTTCGGCGCGATCCCCGAAATCTCGGCCAACAAATATATGCTGTGGGTGCGTTTCACCAGCCAGGGCGGCGACGGCAAGCCGAAGCCACTGGAAGAAGACGTGCCGTTCGAACTGACCCTTTGCAATTTCTGATTCAATAAGCCATGCCTACCGTTGTCGACTGCCCCACCTGCGGCAAGAAAGTGGAGTGGAGCGAGAAAAACAAGTACCGCCCCTTCTGTTCCGAACGCTGCAAGCAAATCGACCTGGGTGCCTGGGCCGAGGAAAAATACACGATCCCCGGCGCCACGCCCACCGATCCGCTCGAGGAAGACAAGCAGTAAGCCGTCTCGAACACGGGCAACGCAGTTTTGAGAGCCGCAGTTCTGAGAGCAAACATTGCTTCAAAAATGGGGTACGTCCCCATTTTTGAAGCAACTGTTTATGCGCGGTCGATCCACTGCAATAGCGGGATCGTGGCCGGCAGCAGCGGTTCGACGCCCACTTCCCCCTGCCACGCGAATGCCTGGCCTTCGAGGCTTTGCGGTTCGCCACGCCAGTCGCGGCTGATGAAGAAGTGCAGCCGCACGTGGGCATGCTCGTACACGTGCTCGACGCCGCACCATTCCTCGGCACCGAGTACTTCGATGCCCAGCTCTTCCATGAACTCGCGCTTCAGCGCTTCGAAAATGGTTTCACCAGGGTCCACCTTCCCGCCGGGGAACTCCCAGTAGCCTGCATATGGCTTGCCTGCCGGGCGCTGGCCCAGCAGCACGTCGCCGTTCGGCTTCATCAGGATGCCGACCGCGACATCGATCGGCTTCGGCACGTCGGTCATGCCGGGCTGCCCATCTTTCCCGCGAAGTCGCGGGCGAACTGCCAGGCCACGCGGCCGGAGCGCGAGCCCCGTTGCAGGGCCCAGCGCAGCGCGTCGCCGCGGGCTTCGGCGATCTGTTCCGGCGTGCAGCCGAACGTGGACAGCCAGTGCGCGACGATGGCCAGGTAGTCGTCCTGCTTGAACGGGTAGAACGACAGCCACAGGCCGAAACGCTCGGACAGCGAGATCTTTTCCTCGACCGTTTCGCCCGGATGCAGGTCGCCATCCTCGTCGTGGCGGGCGCTCATGTTCTCGGACATCTTTTCCGGCAGCAGGTGGCGCCGGTTCGACGTGGCGTAGATCAGCACATTGTCGGACTGCGCGGTGATGGAGCCGTCCAGCGCCACCTTCAGCGCCTTGTAGCCGCTCTCGCCTTCCTCGAACGACAGGTCGTCGCAGAACACGACGAAGCGCTCGGGCCGGCCGGCCACCAGGTCGATGATGTCCGGCAGGTCGGCGAGGTCGGCCTTGTCCACCTCGATCAGCCGCAGGCCGCGATCCGCGAAGCCGTTCAGGCATGCCTTGATCAGCGACGACTTGCCCGTGCCGCGGGCGCCCGTCAGCAGCACGTTGTTGGCCGGGCGGCCTTCGACGAACTGCCGCGTGTTCTGCTCGATCGCCGCCTTCTGGTTCGCCACGTTGTGCAAATCGCCCAGCGTGATTTTCGACGCGTGCGCGACCGGCTGCAGCCAGCCGGTGCTGTTGCCGATGCCGCCGCTGCGCTTGCGCCAGCGGAAAGCGGAGGCGGCGTTCCAGTCCGGCGCCTGCACGGCGGGCGGCAGCAGCGCCTCCACCCGTGCCAGCACGCTCTCGGCGCGCTGGAGGAAGTCTTCGAGGCCGGCCATCAGGAACGGTAATCGGCGTTGATCGACACGTAGTCGTGCGACAGGTCGCAGGTGTACACGGTGGCGGCGGCGCTGCCGCGCGCCAGTTTCACGCGCACGGTGATTTCGCTCTGCTTCATCACGCGCTGGCCGTCTTCTTCCTTGTAGTCGGGATTGCGGCCGCCGTCTTTCGCCACCCACACGTCGTCGAGCCACATGTTGATCTTCGAGACATCCAGGTCAACGCCCGCATAGCCGATCGCGGCGAGGATGCGGCCCAGGTTCGGGTCGGAAGCGAAGAACGCCGTCTTCACCAGCGGCGAATGGCCGATGGAATAGGCGATCTTGCGGCACTCCTCGACGGACTCGCCCTCTTCCACGGAGATCGTGATGAACTTGGTGGCGCCTTCGCCGTCGCGCACGATGGCCTGGGCCAGGAACACGGACAGTTCGGTCACCGCGGCCGCCAGTTCGCGGTATTCCGGCGAATCGACCGAGTTCACGTCCAGCGTGCCGGCACCGGTGGCCATCAGGATGAACGAATCGTTGGTGGACGTGTCGCCGTCGATCGTGATGCAGTTGAACGATTTGTCGGCCACTTCCTTCACCAGCACGTCGAGCACGGGCTGCGCCACCTTCGCGTCGAACGCGAGGTAGCCCAGCATGGTGGCCATGTTCGGCTTGATCATGCCGGCGCCCTTGCTGATGCCCGTCAGCGTGACGGCATGGCCGCCGATCGTGACCGTGCGCGAGCCGGCCTTCGGCTGCGTGTCGGTGGTCATGATGCCTTCGGCCGCGTTGAACCAGTTATCGGCTTTCAGGTTCTGCACGGCGGCCGGCAAACCGGCCTTGATCTTCGCGACCGGCAGCGGTTCCAGGATCACGCCCGTGGAGAACGGCAGGATCTGCTGCGCATCGAGACCCAGCTCGGCCGCCAGCGCGTCGCACGTGGCGCGGGCATTGGCCATGCCGGCTTCCCCGGTACCGGCATTGGCGTTGCCGGTATTGACGAGCAGTGCGCGGATCGGCTTGCCGCCGGCCTTTGCCGCAGCCAGGTTGTCCTTGGAGATCTGCACCGGCGCCGCGCAGAAACGGTTCAGCGTGAACACGCCGGCAACGGTGGCGCCCTCGGCCAGCTTCATCACCAGCACATCCTTGCGGTTCGGTTTCTTGATGCCGGCTTCGGCATAGCCGATCTCGATACCGGCGACAGGCTTCAGTTCTGCAGCGACAGGAATGGGGGAATTGACGGCCATGTGTTGTTCTCGTGCGGTTGGTGAAACCCCTATTGTAATACCTGTGACAACAGGTGTCGGCCGGTACCCGGTCCGCATACAGGGCCTTGTATTTTTGAGTAGAAAACGTGTCGTGAACCGGTGTCGATGCCGCGAAAAGTTCACAAAAAACGACAGTAACTTTCATATTGTATATCTTCGCAGCAATTAAATTTGGTGCCAAGCGGCAATATCCCATAAGGTAGAGACCGCATGCAGTCTGTCGTGAACAAAGCGCCGCTCCCCTATCTCCGCAGCGGCCTCGCGATACGCAATACCCCATACAAAACAATCATTGAATCGGACCTCTTCAGCATGAAAATGAAACTGTCAGCAGCATTCGTCCTGGGCGCACTGTGCCTGATGCAAACCGGCACCGCCAACGCTGTCGCCATCGGCGAGAACCTGAACGTCAGCGGCTTCGGCACGCTGGCCGCCGCCAAGAGCAATACGGAAGATGCACGCTTCACGCGCGCCAACCAGCGTGAAGGCACGGCCGGCACGAACACGTTCGGCCTGGACTCGAACCTGGGCCTGCAGGCGACCTACACGTTCTCGGACAAGCTGTCCGCCACCACGCAGATCCTGTCGCGCAAATCGACCGGCGACAGCTTCACGACCGAGCTGGCATGGGCGTTCGTCAAGTACAAGCTGAACGACCAAGTATCGTTCCGCGCAGGCCGCATCGTGGTGCCGGCGTTCCTGATCTCCGACTACCAGAACGTGGGTTATGCAAACACGATGATGCGTCCGCCGGTCGAGATGTACGGCCAGATGTTCATCGAGAACGCGGATGGCGTCGATGTGAACTGGCAGCGTTCCTTTGGCGACACCAACGTGACGGCGCAAGCCTTCGTGGGCATCGCCCGCGGCAAGTCCTATGTATCGAGTAACCATACGGAACCGCGCTACCAGGCGCCGGTGGCCGGCTTCGCCGTCAGCGCCGAGCATGGCCCCGTCACGCTGCGCTTCGCCCATGCCCAGGGCAAGCTGAAGGCCACCGACGTGAAGCCGATCAACGCTCTGACGGACACGCTGGGTTCGCTGGGCTTCAACCAGCTGGCCGACGACATCACGATCGCCGACTACAAGCGTGTCGCCTTCACGTCCGTTGGCCTGATGGCCGACTGGAACAACATCGTGGTGCAGTCGGAATTCGGCATGCGCCGCGCCAAGGATCCTGTCTACCTGTCGGACAGCAATGCGTGGTACACGATGGTGGGCTACCGCTTCGGCAAGGTGCTGCCTTACTTCGCGCATGCCAAGTACGACGGCAAAGGTTCGACCGTTGCCGTACCGGCAGCGCTGGCCCGCGTTCCGGCGCTCAATACCGGCGTGAAGAACCTGCTGGCTGCAGGCAGCCAGTCGTCCAACCTGGTCGGCGTGCGCTGGGACTTCGCTTCCTCGGCCGCACTGAAGGTGCAGGTCGACCGCGTGAAGCCGGGCGCCAAGAACGGCTTCCTGTCCGACGTGACCCCTGCCGGTGTCGGCAAGAATGTCACCGTGGTCGCCGCCGGCGTGGACTTCGTTTTCTAAGGAATGCACATGAAAAAGATCACCATTTCCCTGGTCATCGCCTCCCTCGCAGCGGCGGCCGCAGTCCTGCCTTCCTCGGCATTTGCCGAGACCGTGGTCATCGTCAGCGCGAAGAACCCGGCCACCCGCATGTTCTCCGAACAGGCGGCCCAGTTCTTCCTCGGCAAATCGACGATGTTCACGCCGGTCGACCAGGCCGACGGCTCGGCGATCCGCAACGAGTTCTACAAGAAGGTGACCGACAAGGACGCCGCCCAGGTGAAAGCCATCTGGTCGAAACTGGTCTTTACCGGCAAGGCGCAGGCGCCGAAAGAGTTCAAGTCGAACGCCGACGTGAAGAAGGCCGTTGCCGACGATCCGAAAGCGATCGGGTATATCGACAAGTCGGCCGTCGACGATACCGTCAAGGTCATCCTGACGCTGCAGTAAGCTGCTTCGTGCACTCCTGAAAAGCCCGGCCATGTGCCGGGCTTTTTTCGTTGCCGCGCCCTACAGGCGGATACCCCTGGCCAACCGTTGCCCATCCCGCGAAAAACCATGCCGCTCGTAAAAGCGGTGCGCATCGAGCCGGCGATCGCTGCTCGTCACTTCCAGTTTCACGCAGCCCACCGCCGCGAACCAGCGCTCCGCCGCGGCGATCAGCGCGGCGCCGATTCCCTGGCCCCGGCACCGCTCGTCGACAACCAGGCTGGTGATGCGCCCCAGTTGGCCAGCGGTGTGGAAAAGCGGCAGCGCGTGCAGGCTGATGCTGCCAACGACTTCACCTTGCAGCTCCGCCACCAGCACCCGGTCGGCGGGGCTGGACGACAGCGCCTGCAGCCTTTCGCCGACCTGGGCGGGCGTCGATTCGTATCCCAGCTGGTGCAGCAAACGCGCCAGGGCGCTGTGATCGGTGGATTGCGCATCGCGTATCGCCAGGATCTTGCCGGCGGCTTCGTTCGTCATGCCAGGGCTTCCTCGACGGATCGAAAAATCAAGCGAAAAAAAAACCGGGGTGCGCCCCGGTTTTTCATCAAGCCAGCTTGCCGTGGCAAGCCTTGTACTTCTTGCCGCTGCCGCAAGGGCATGGATCGTTGCGGCCGACCTTCGGCCCCATCTGCAGTTGCGCATCCGGGCCGGCCGGCTGGGCGATCGGCGCCAGCAGTTCTTCCGGCGCCGCGCTCGGATCGAAGTCGGCGTGCTGGAACGAGACGTTTTCCAGGTGCGTGACGGCCATTGCCGCTTCGGCCGCTTCCACTTCCTCGCGCGACTGGATGCGCACCGTCATCACCTGGCGCACCACTTCGTTCTTGATCAGGTCCAGCATCTGGGCGAACAGTTCGAACGCTTCGCGCTTGTATTCCTGCTTCGGGTTCTTCTGCGCATAGCCGCGCAGGTGGATACCCTGGCGCAGGTGGTCCAGCGCGGCCAGGTGTTCGCGCCAGTGGGTGTCCACCGACTGCAGCATCACGCTGCGCTCGAAGCCGCCGAATGCTTCCTTGCCGACGATGCCGACCTTGGCGTTGTACTGCTCGTCCGCCGCGGCCACCACGCGCTCGACGAGATCCTCGTCGGTCAGGTTCGATTCCTTCTCCAGCGCCTCGGCCAGCGGCACATCGATGTTCCATTCGGACGCCAGCGCGGCCTGCAGGGCCGGCACGTCCCACTGCTCTTCCACGGATTCTTCCGGCACGTACTGGCGCACGAGATCGGTGAACACGCCGTGGCGCAGGTTCTGGATCATCTCGGCGATCTCGTTCGCCTCCAGCAGCTCGTTACGCTGCTGGTAGATCACCTTGCGCTGGTCGTTGGACACGTCGTCGTATTCGAGCAGCTGCTTGCGGATGTCGAAGTTGCGGGCCTCGACCTTGCGCTGCGCCGATTCGATCGAGCGGGTGACGATGCCGGCTTCGATCGGCTCGCCTTCCGGCATTTTCAGGCGGTCCATGATCGCGCGCACGCGGTCGCCGGCGAAGATGCGCAGGAGCGGATCGTCGAGCGACAGGTAGAAGCGCGACGAGCCCGGATCGCCCTGGCGGCCGGAACGGCCGCGCAGTTGGTTGTCCACCCGGCGCGACTCATGGCGCTCGGTGCCGATGATGTGCAGGCCGCCGGCCGCCACCACCTGCTCGTGCAACGCCTGCCAGCCGTCGCGCAGCTGCTTGATCTTCGCTTCCTTGTCGGCTTCCGACAGGTTCGCATCGGCCTCGAGCAGCTTGATCTGGTTCTCCAGGCTGCCACCCAGCACGATATCGGTACCACGGCCAGCCATGTTGGTGGCGATGGTGATCGCTTTCGGCGAACCCGCCTGGGCGATGATCTCCGCTTCGCGGGCGTGCTGCTTCGCGTTCAGCACGTTGTGCGGCAGCTTGGCCTTGTCGAGGATCGATGCCAGCAGTTCCGAGTTCTCGATCGAGGTGGTACCCACCAGCACCGGCTGGCCGCGGTCGTAGCAGTCACGGATGTCGGTCACCATCGCCTGGTATTTTTCCTGCGCCGACTTGTACACCTGGTCCTGCTTGTCCTTGCGGGCGGACGGGCGGTTCGGCGGGATCACCACGGTCTCGAGGCCGTAGATGTCCTGGAATTCGAATGCTTCCGTGTCGGCGGTACCGGTCATGCCGGACAGCTTGGCATACATGCGGAAGTAGTTCTGGAACGTGATCGAGGCCAGCGTCTGGTTCTCGTTCTGGATCTTGACGCCTTCCTTCGCTTCCACGGCCTGGTGCAGGCCGTCGGACCAGCGCCGGCCCGTCATCATGCGGCCCGTGAATTCATCGACGATCACCACTTCGCCGTTCTGCACCACATAGTGCTGGTCCTTGTGGTACAGCGCGTGCGCGCGCAGCGCGGCATACAGGTGGTGCACCAGCGTGATGTTGGCGGCGTCGTACAGGGAAGCGCCTTCCGGCAGCAAGCCCATCTTCGTGAGGATCGCTTCGGCGTTTTCGTGACCGGCCTCGGTCAGCAGCACCTGGTGCGCCTTCTCGTCCTTCGTGTAGTCGCCCGGCACTTCGACCGTGCCCTTGCCGTCCGGCTTTTCCTCGCCGATCTGCAGGGTCAGCAGCTTTGGTACTTCGTTGATCTTGTGGTACAGGTCCGTGTGGTTCTCGGCCTGGCCGGAAATGATCAGCGGCGTGCGGGCCTCGTCGATCAGGATCGAGTCGACTTCGTCGACGATCGCGTAGTTCAGGCCACGCTGCACGCGGTCGCGGATATCGAACACCATATTGTCGCGCAGGTAGTCGAAACCGAATTCGTTGTTGGTGCCGTAGGTGATGTCCGAGGCATAGGCCTGCTGCTTGACCGAGTGCTCCATCTGGCCGAGGTTGACACCCGTGGTCAGGCCGAGCCAGCGGTACAGCTTGCCCATCGTTTCGGCATCGCGCTGGGCCAGGTAATCATTGACGGTCACGATGTGCACGCCCTTGCCGGACAGCGCGTTCAGGTAGGCCGGCAGGGTTGCGGTCAGCGTCTTGCCTTCACCGGTGCGCATCTCGGCGATCTTCCCGTAATGCAGCACCATGCCACCCAGCAGCTGCACGTCGAAGTGGCGCATCTTGAAGACGCGCTTGGACGCTTCGCGGCACACGGCGAACGCTTCGACCAGCAGATCGTCCAGCGCTTCGCCAGCCGCCACGCGCTCCCTGAAGGCGGGCGTTTTCGCCTGCAATTCGGCGTCCGACAGCTTTTCGTACTCGGGTTCGAGAGCGTTGATGGCTTTGACGGTTTTTTGGTATTGCTTGAGCAGCCGTTGATTACGGCTGCCGAAAATCGCGGTCAGTAAGGACATGCTTGAATTCTTGAATAAACGCCGTTTAAAAAAAGCTCGCTTCGCGACCTCGCCCAGAGCCTGTGGCAAAAAGACCTGTGATTTTAGCACGGGGGTACATTGGGATGGCTGCCGGAAAGACAATAGCCAACAGGGAACGAACCCCTTGCCCGATTGTTTGCCCCGGCGGCCGCCTCAGCGCCGCCGCACCGCCGCGATGCTGCGCGCATGGCGCGCCTATGCTATGTTTCGCGCATGCGATTCAACACCTTCAATCCGCCCCGCCAGAACCGGAATGCCCTGGATGCCACGGACTTCCTGCGCCGCAACGACCGCCTGGCGCCGCTGCTGCCGGCCGTGCAGCGCATGGCGCGGTTACAGCAGGACTGCGCGAAAGTCCTGCCGACCGCGTTCGGCTTCTGCGACATCATTTCGTTCGAGGCCGGCCAGCTGGTGTTGTCGACACCGAACACGTCGGTCGCCGCCAAGCTTAAACAGCAATTGCCAAAACTGCAAGAAGCTCTCGCGGCCAAGGGGTGGCAGATCGACAACATCCGCCTGAAGGTGCAAATGATGAAGGCAATGAGCGCGCCGCAGCCCGAGCGGCGCCAGCTGGTCATTCCCGAAGTGGGCGTGAATTCGTTCGAACAGCTGTCCGAAACGCTCGAGCCGACGAAGCAGAATGCCGCGCTGATCGCCGCCTTGAAGAACCTGGTAGCGCACCGGCGATAATCCGGGACCGGATCGCTGTCCGGCCAGCGCGAGTAGCTGGCGCAGCTTACGCAGCTTGCCTGGCGCAGTTACTTAGTTATACGCCCATTCCTGCTCGAGCTGCCGCGCATACGATGGCGGCGCATCGTCGGCCGAATCGTAGGTGACGAATTCATAGGCGTCCGGATTGGCCAGCAGCTCGCGCAGCAGCTTGTTGTTGAGCGCGTGGCCGGATTTGTGCGCTTCGTACGCGCACACCAGCGGGTGGCCGATCACATACAGGTCGCCGATCGCGTCGAGGATCTTGTGGCGCACGAACTCGTCGTCGTAGCGCAGGCCGTCCGGGTTCAGGATGCGGTATTCATCCATCACGATGGCGTTTTCCAGCGAACCGCCCCGCGCCAGGCCGATCCCGCGCAGCATTTCCACGTCCTGCATGAAGCCGAACGTGCGTGCCCGCGCCACCGCCTGGATATACGACTGGCTGCCGAAATCGATCTGCGCGCGCTGCGCGGTGCCATCGACGGCCGGGTGGTTGAATTCGATGAAGAAGTCCAGCTTGAAGCCGTTGTGCGGCACCAGGCGCGCCCATTTCTCGCCCGCGCCCTGCCCTTCGCGCACTTCGACCGGCTGCTTGATGCGGATGAATTTCTTCGGCGCGGCCTGCTCCTCGAGGCCCGCCTGCTGCAGCAGGTAGACGAACGACGACGCCGAGCCATCCATGATCGGGATTTCCTCGGCCGTTACGTCGATGTACAGGTTGTCGATGCCCAGGCCCGCGCAGGCGGACATCAGGTGTTCGATCGTCGACACGCGGGCGCCTTCGCGGATCATCACGGTGGCCATGCGGGTATCGCCGATTTCCATCGGGCCGACCGGGAACACGACGGGCGGCTGCAGGTCGACGCGGGAAAAGATGATGCCCGTGTCGGGTGGCGCCGGGCGCAATGTCAGTTCGACCTTGGTGCCGGAGTGCACGCCGACACCCGTGGTGCGGACCTGTTCTTTGATGGTTCGTTGTTTCAGCATTTCACGATTATATCGGCTTTCCCCGCCCCGCGTTCCCTATGCCAAAAGGGATAAAACGCAGACAACATGCGGTTCTCAGGGATGTTCGGCCTCGCTGTGCACGGCCTCGCGGCGCACGAGATAGATGCCGCTGCCGATGATGATCGCGGCGCCCACCAGGGTCCACCGGTCCGGCAAGGTGCTCCACAACGCCCAGTCGATCGCCACGCCCCACGCCAGCGCCGTGTACTCGAACGGTGCCACGATCGACGCCTTGCCGATGCTGAACGCCTTGGTGATCGCCAGCTGGCCCAGGAACCCGGAAAGCGCCAGCGTGGCAAGCACGGGCCAGTCGCTCCACTGCTGCGGCACCCATGCCGGCCATGCCAGCGGCAGCGCGCCGCCGCCGATCATTACCAGCAGCCAGAACATGATCTGTTCGTTCGAATCGGTGCGCGACAGGATCCGGCTGGCGATCGCGGACACCGCATAGCATGCCGCCGAGCCCAGGATCGCCAGCCCGGCCACGGAAATGAAGCTGGTGCCCTCCGGGCGCAGCACGACGAGCACGCCGACCAGGCCGACGCCGATCGCCAGCCATTGCATGGCGTCGACCCGCTCGCCCAGGATGAACACCGACAGCGCCGTGATCAGCGCAGGCGCGATGAAGAACACCGAATACGCCTCCGACAGCGGCAGCGTTTTCAGGCCATAGGCAAACATGGTCAGCATGCCGATCCCCAGCGCGCCGCGCAGCAGCTGCAGCGGCCAGCGCACCCTGAAGATGCCGCGGAACCCGCCGCGGTAGGCGACATAGGCGCAGACCAGCGGCATCGATGAAAAGGCGCGCAATACCGTCACCTGCATCGCCGGGTAGCGGGCAGCCAGCAATTTCATGGCCGTGTCCATGATCGAGAACATCGCAACGGCGATGACCATCGCATAAATGCTGTGCAGGTTTTCCTTGGCGTGCTGTTTCAAAAGCGGTCCTTGGCGGGCATGTGGCAGGTAAGCCGGCCATTGTAATTCGCCCGCACGCGAACCGTGAGCGGTATCAGCGTTCCCGTTCGCTGCACGGTATCATGATCGAATGACAAAGCCCACCCACAAACCGAAAGCCTCTCCCGTCTTCGAAGTGCATGATTCGCCGATCCACGGCAAGGGTGTCTTCGCCCGCCGCGCCATTCCGGCCGGTACCCGGATCATCGAATACACCGGCGAAATCGTCGATTGGGATGAAACATGCCGCCGCACCGCCGAGAAGGGCGGCCCGATCAACCACACGTTCTTCTTCACGCTGAACAGCGGCCTGCTGATCGATGGCGGCGCCGGCGGCAACGACTCGCGCTTCATCAACCACTCGTGCGACCCGAACTGCGAGGCGATGGAGGAAGACGACCGCGTCTTCATCCATGCGCTGCGCGACATCGAACGAGGCGAAGAGCTGCGCTACAACTATGGCCTGATCTACGACGAGCGCCATACCAAGGCCGTGAAGAAGGCGTTCGAATGCCGTTGCGGCGCGCCGAACTGCACCGGCATCATGCTGGCGCCGAAGAAGCGCAGCCGGGGCAAGAAGGCGGCACCATAAGTTGTAACAGGCGTAGCCAATCTACAACGTTGCCTTATCGCAGGATCGTTAAATGTCCCGTGCGGCAGTACCTACCCGAACGGGGAATGGCTTTTACACCGCACGCTTCGCTGTCGATCTTGCGCCCGTTACATGTATGTCCAGATAATTTCGCTCCGGATAGACGAATTTCCCTCAAAAATTATTGCCTGACATAACTTTGTAACGGTCGAGGTAGCGCTCCCTTGGCCTCGTTCCCGCTACGCATAATGAAATTCCTGCAACCAAAGGAGTTTCAATGAAAAGCTTGGCATATCACCTGCTGGCCGCATCGGTGCTGGCGGGAATGGCGCAAGGCGCCGCCGCAAGCGCCACGAGCGCGGGCGGCATCGGCGCGGTCACCATCACGCTCGTCGACCTGGCACCGGACGATGGCATCGCGCCGTCGATCGTCTTTGCCCCGGATATGGGCGACAATAGTAGTAACAGCGGCGGCGGCACGGTCAGCGGCGAACTGCGCTCGTGGACGGCTGATAACGAAAGCTTCCGCGAATTCCGCAGCGTGGGCTTCGGCCAGGCGTCATCGGTCAACGCCGGACGCGACACCCCCATGGCCTCGGCCAGCGGCAGCATCACGGGCCTGGCCGGGGCGGGCTTCTCCGCATTGGCCGCGCAAGGCCAGGCCGGCAGCGGCCCCGCGTCGCGCGGCTCGTACGACGTGGCGGCGCAGAGCGCATGGGCAGGCTTCACGCTGTCCGCCAACACGGCCGTGTACTTCTCGGCCAGCGGCTGGGCACAGGGCACGACATCGACCGGCGGCGACCCGAGTACCGGCTGGGACGAAGCCGGCGGCGCGCTGGTCTACCTCGGCGCAGCAGGGTTCGACAGCGGCGGCACGCTCGTGTGGGACGACGACGAGTATTTCGCCACCGCCAGCTACACGCTCGATGGCGCCGGCAATGTGCATGGCGATGCGCAATCGTGGGCCGGCCTGCTGTCGGTCTCGTTCAGCAATACCACCGGCGCCAGCGTGGACGGCGTCTTCACGGGAGAGACCCGTGCGTTCGGCCACACGGCCGTCTCCGCCGTGCCCGAACCCGCGACCGGCCTGATGCTGCTGGGCGGCCTGGGCCTCGTCGGCGCGATCGCCCGCCGCCGCGCGGCAAGGGAGGCCGCATGAAACGCCTGATCCTTGCTTCTTCGCTCATGCTCGCCGCGACCGGCGCGTTCGCCGCCGCCAGCAGCAGCGTGCACATCAACGGCGTGACGATCACGCTGACCTACCTCGACCTGAACGACGGCATCGCGGCATCGGCCACGATGATGCATGGCAGCCAGCCCTATCTCAACATCGGCAGCGCCAGCTTCGATCCCGGCTACAGCAATGACGCCTATGCCAGCATCGGCACGCATGGCGCCAGCCAGTTGCACGCCGATGTGGGCACGGCGTATTCGCACTCCTCCGCCATGATCGCCGGGCAGTCGTCGATCGTCGGCTATTCCGGCATCGCGCTCGATGGCGCGGCGCTCAGCTCCGCCATGGGCTACGGCGAATACGGCGCGACGGCGGCGCCCTACACGTCGATGAACGTGCAGGTCGCGGCGAATACGCAGGTAACGGTGACGTTCGACGCCAGCATCGACGTGGCGACCACGATCGGCCTGGATGCAGGCGGCAACGCCGAACGCGCCATGGGCCGCATCCTGATGGCATTCGACGGGCTCGATGCCGACGGTGCCTGGGTCATCGACGAACAGTTCCAGGAACTCGTTGCCGGCTACCGGATCGACGATGCCGGCAACGTGCTCGGCGACAGCCTGCACTGGGATGGCCAACTGTCCGTCAGCTTCTCGAACTGGACCGGCAGCGACACGGTTGCCTCGCTCTACAGCGAGGGCGTCATTGGCGGCAGTTCGGTGGTGAGTGCCGTGCCCGAGCCGGCCACGTACGGCATGCTGCTGGGCGGCCTGGGAATGATGGGTGTCGTGGCGCGACGCAGGAAGGCTGCGTGATGATGAGGCGGTCGTAGTGCACGATAAAAAAAATGCCGCGCAATCGCGCGGCATTTTTATCCGGCCGACCTGGCTTACACCTGCCCCAGCAACGTCTCCGCATTCGACACTTCGAACTTGCCGCCCTGCTCCACGTTCAGTTGCGTGACGACGCCATCCTCGACCAGCATCGAGTAGCGCTGCGAGCGCGTGCCCATGCCGAATTTCGAGAAGTCCGCATCCAGGCCCAGTGCCTTCGTGAAGGCGGCGTTACCGTCGGCCATCATGCGCACGATGTTGGTGGCCTTCTGTTCGCGGCCCCAGGCGCCCATCACGAACGCGTCGTTGACCGAGATGCACCAGATCTCGTCCACGCCCTTGGCCTTGAACGCCTCGGCGTGCTGCACGAAGCCCGGCACGTGCTTGGCCGAGCAGGTGGGCGTGTAGGCGCCCGGCAGGCCGAAGATCGCGATCTTCTTGCCGGCGGCCAGTTCCTGCACGTTGAACGTGTTCGGGCCCAGCGAGCAGCCTTCGGTTTCGACTTCGATGAATTCGGACAGCGAGCCTTCCGGCAGTTTGTCGCCGATCTTGATGGTCATGGTGATCTCCTTGTGAACCGTTGCGTGCCGTGCTGGATGCAAACCCAGAATCCGTCATTGGGTAAAAAAACAGCGACGGCACGCAGATGAAAAAGCCGAGCAGGCAAAAAAAAACCGCGCTGGGGTAGTACACCAAAGCGTGCACCCAAGGCGGCAGCTCCGGCAAGTATGCCAGAGCGCGAGCGAAACCGCTCGAAAGCGCCGGCCCCTCTCACGTAGGCCGGCGTGGCGGAGTCCACCAGGACTCCGCAGGAACAACCAGGGTCAGTCGGCCTGCTTGCGCAGGAAGGCCGGAATATCGTAGGTTTCCATGCCGTTCTTTTCCATCGCGCGCACCTGCTCGGAAGCCGATTCGCGGCGCCACACGGCCGGGGCCTTTTGGCCTTCGAAGTTGTGGCCGGCAGCAACGCCCATGCCCATCGCTGTCGAAGCGGCGGCAGCGCCCATTCCGGCTTGCGGGTTCAGGCCGTTGTTGTGCGTGCCCGTGCGCAGCATCTGCTGCGGCACCAGCTGCACGTGCTTCTTGTTCTTGCCCAGGCCCGTTGCCACCACGGTCACGCGGATCGAATCGCCCATCGAATCGTCGTAGGCGATACCTTGCGCGATCGATGCGTCCGGCGCGGCGAAGGCGCGCACGGCCGCCATCACTTCCTTGATCTCCTTGCCCTTCAGGCCACGGCTGGCGGTCACGTTGACCAGCACGCCGCGCGCGCCGGACAGGTCGATGCCATCGAGCAGCGGCGAAGCCACGGCCTGCTCGGCGGCGATGCGCGCACGGTCCACGCCGGCGGCGGTGGCCGTACCCATCATGGCCTTGCCCTGCTCGCCCATGATCGTCTTCACGTCGTTGAAGTCGACGTTGATGTGGCCCGGCACGTTGATGATCTCGGCAATGCCGGCCACCGCGTTGTTCAGCACATCGTCGGCATGCTGCAGCCATTCGATCAGCGATTCGTCTTCGTAGATCTCTTCGAGCTTCTCGTTGAGGATCACGATCAGCGAGTCGACGTTCTGCGACAGCTGCTCCAGGCCTTCGTCGGCGATCTCCATGCACTTCTGGCCTTCGTGCGAGAACGGCTTGGACACGACTGCAACGGTCAGCGCGCCCAGCGATTTCGCCACTTCCGCGACGATCGGCGCGGCACCGGTGCCGGTGCCGCCGCCCATGCCCGCGGCGATGAACACCATGTGGGCACCGCGCAGCGCATCTTCGATGCGCGCGCGCGAATCCTCGGCCAGCTTGCGGCCGACATCGGGTTTCATGCCCGCACCCAGGCCGGTCTCGCCGATCTGGATGATGTTGTCGGCCTTGGAAGCCGACAACGCCTGGGCATCGGTATTGGCGGCGATGAATTCCACCCCGCTCATGCCCTTGTTGATCATGTGCTGCACCGCGTTACCGCCCGCGCCGCCAACACCGACCACTTTGATCACCGTTCCCAGTGATGCGTTATCGACCATATCGAACTCCATGATGTGCTCCTAGTTAAAGCGCCCTTCGAGCGCCAGCCTTCATATCGGTAGAGGCTGGGGGTCGAAGACTGCGTATATATAAAAATAGTTTACCCTGTTGTTACCGTTTCGGGTGTATTTCAGGCTGTCGCGTGCGGCGGCAGGCCTGCAACCGCCCACCTCAGAAGTTCCCGAGGAACCATTCCTTCATGCGTTGCCAGACCGCCTTCACGGACCCGTCCTGGCGCGTCACGATATGCCCGCGCAAATACTGCTTCTTCGCTTCCAGCAAAAGACCGAGCACGGTGGCATAGCGGGGGCTGCGCACCACGTCGGCCAGCTGGCCGCGATAGTCCGGCGTGCCGAGGCGCGCCGGTTTCAGGAAGATGTCCTCCGCCATTTCGACCATGCCGGGCATGATCGAAGAGCCACCGGTCAGCACGATGCCGGACGAGAGTACGCCCTCGTACCCGGATTCGCGCACCACCTGGTGCACCATGGCGAACAGTTCCTCCACGCGCGGCTCGATGACGGCAGCCAGCGCCTGGCGGGACAGGTTGCGAGGACCGCGGTCGCCCAGGCCCGGCACTTCCAGGTGTTCCCCCGGATCTGCCAGCACCTGCTTTGCCACGCCGTAGCGGATCTTGATTTCTTCCGCTTCGGACGTGGGCGTCCGCAAGGCCATCGCTATATCGTTGGTGATCTGGTCACCGGCGATCGGGATCACTGCCGTATGGCGGATCGCGCCGTCCGAGAACACTGCAACGTCGGTGGTGCCGCCGCCGATATCGATCAGCACTACACCCAATTCCTTTTCGTCCGGCGTGAGCACGGCATCCGCGGATGCCATGGGCTGCAGGATCAGGTCCGAAACCTCCAGCCCGCAGCGCCGCACGCACTTGACGATGTTCTGCACCGCGCTCACTGCGCCGGTGACGATATGTACCTTCACTTCCAGGCGGATGCCGCTCATGCCGATCGGCTCGCGCACATCTTCCTGGCTGTCCACGATGAACTCCTGCGGCACCGTGTGCAGCAGCTGCTGATCAGTAGGGATGTTAACGGCCTTTGCCGTTTCGATGACGCGCGCCACATCGGTCGCCGTGACTTCCTTCTCCTTGATCGCCACCATGCCGCTCGAATTGAAGCTGCGGATATGGCTGCCCGCGATGCCCGCATACACGTTGCGGATCTTGCAGTCGGCCATCAGCTCGGCTTCCTCGAGGGCGCGCTGGATGGATTCCACGGTCGCTTCGATGTTCACCACCACGCCCTTCTTCAGGCCCTTCGATTCGTGCTGCCCCAGCCCGATCACTTCGTGGCGGCCATCGCCCATCACCTCGGCCACCACGGCAACCACCTTGGAGGTGCCGATGTCGAGGCCGACGATCAGGTTTTTCGCGTCTTTTGTCATTATCTGCTCGTATGTATTCGTTGTACTGCTTCAGCGTGTTTTTTTGTTTATTTTTTTGCTTTTTCAGCCGGTATCTTCAACCCCGCGGCCGACAGCGCCAGTCCGTTCTGGTAGCGCATGTCGATCGTTTCGATGTCCGGCACGCGCGCGGCCAGCTGCGGCCACACGGAAATCAGCCGCGCCACGCGCTCCTTCAGCATCGTCGGCGTCTGCTCCCGGCCAAGCGCCACGCTGGCGCCGCTTTCCAGCGTCACCGTCCAAGCATAGCGGCTCGACAGGGCCAGGCCCGCCGGCACGAGCTTCGCCGGCGCGAACCATTTGCGCAGCTCCGCATAGCGCGACAGCACTTCCTTCTCGCTGCCGTCCGGGCCGGAAAACTGCGGCAGTTCGTGATCCTCTTCCGCCTCGGCCAGGTTGGCGGTAAATACGTCGCCCTTCACCGACAGCAGGCGGCCATCCTCGCCCCATGTGCCCAGCGCCTCGTGCTCTTCCACTTCCACGATCAGCTGGTTCGGCCATTCGCGCCGCACCGTGGCACGGCGCACCCAGGGCACGGCCTCGAATACCTGGCGCACCTGTTCCAGGTTCGCCGTGAAGAAATTGCCGCGGATGCGGCCCTGCGTGCCGTTCTTCAGCGTCAGCAGGTTCACGTGGCGCAGTTCGGCGCGCTCCATCGCTTCGACACGGATCGTGCGCAGGTCGAATACCGGCCGGTGCGCGATCCACCAGATACCGGCGGCGACGCAAACGGCAAACACCAGCGCGACGATGCCGCTGGCGGTTGCGTTCAAGGCTTTTGCGTCGTGCCACATCGCGTGTTACCCCTTGATCTTCAAACGCGCGGTGCGCAGGATTTCCACGCACAGCGCTTCGTACGACATGCCTTCGGCCCGCGCGGCCATCGGCACCAGCGAATGGCTCGTCATGCCGGGCGACGTGTTCGCCTCCAGCAGGAATGGCCGGTTGTCGCTGTCGCGCAGCAGCACGTCCACGCGCGCCCAGCCCTCGCAGCCCAGCACCCGGTATGCCTCGACGGCGATGCGCCGCATCTCGGCCTGCACCGTTTCGTCGAGCTGTGGCGGGCAGAAATACTGCGTGTCGTCGGTGAAGTACTTGTTCTGGTAATCGTAGTTGCCCTTCGGTGCCACAATCTCCACGACCGGCAGCGCGCGCGCCCCGGCGCCGGTGCCCAGCACCGCCACCGTGAACTCGCGCCCGGCCACGAACGACTCGGCCAGTACCGAATCGTCCAGCGGCGCGCACTTGTCGTAGGCGGCCTGGAAGTCCTCGACGGCTTCGACCTTCGAGAAACCGATCGACGAACCTTCGTGCGGCGGCTTCACGATCAGCGGCAGGCCCAGTTGCGCGGCCACCGCGGCCAGGTCGGCGCCATCGTCCAGCACCGCGTATTCCGGCGTCGGCAGGCCCGCTTTCAGCCACAGGATCTTGGTCGTGATCTTGTCCATCGCCATCGAGCTGGCCATCACGCCACTGCCCGTGTACGGAATACCCAGCAATTCCAGCGCACCCTGCAGGGCGCCGTCCTCGCCGTAGCGGCCGTGCAGCGCGATGAACACGCGGTCGAATTTTTCCGCTTCCAGTTCGCCCAGCGAACGCTGGCCCGGATCGAACGGGTGCGCGTCGATGCCCTGGCTGCGCAGTGCTTCGAGCACGCCGCTGCCGGACATGATGGACACTTCGCGCTCGGCGGACCTGCCGCCGAACAGCACGCCGACCTTGCCGAACGCTTGCGCTTCATCTTTCGAAATACTCATGGTCATGCCCTGTCGTTCAAGCTTTGTAGTTCACCAGTTTGGCCGGCACGCCGCTGATCGCGCCCGCGCCCATCGTCAGGACCACGTCGCCGTCCCGTACCAGGTTCATCACCGTTTCCGGTACCTCGCCGATCGTTTCGACGAAGACCGGCTCGGTCTTGCCGCGCGCGCGGATCGCGCGCACCAGCGAGCGGCCATCGGCGCCCACGATCGGCGCCTCGCCGGCCGGATAGACTTCGACCAGCACCAGCAGGTCCACCACCGACAGCACGCGGGCGAAGTCCTCGAACAGGTCGCGCGTGCGGGTGTAGCGGTGCGGCTGGAACGCCAGTACCAGGCGGCGGCCCGGGTATGCGGCGCGGGCGGCGGCCAGCGTCACTTCGGTTTCCACCGGGTGGTGGCCGAAATCGTCCACCAGCGTGAAGGTACCGCCGCCCGGGATCGCTACTTCGCCATATTTGGTGAAGCGGCGGCCCACGCCTGCGAAGCCGGCCAGGCCGGCCTGCGTGGCGCTGTCCTCGACGCCGATTTCACGCGCGATGGCGACGGCCGAGCAGGCGTTCTGCACATTGTGCATGCCGGGCTGGTTCAGCACCACGTCCAGGTCTGGGAAGCCTTCCTGCAGCACCGTGAAATGCATCTGCGTGCCGACCGCACGGGCGTTCACGGCGCGCACTTCGGCATCTTCCGCGAAACCATACGTGGTGACCGGCTTGGTCACCTGCGGCAGGATGCTGCGCACGTGCGGATCGTCGATGCACAGCATCGCGCGGCCATAGAACGGCAGCCGGTGCGTGAAGTGCACGAATGCCTGTTTCAGCTTCTCGAAATCGTGCTCGTAGGTTTCCATGTGGTCGGCATCGATGTTCGTGATCACCTCGATCATCGGCGCCAGGTTCAGGAACGACGCATCCGATTCGTCCGCCTCGGCCACCAGGTATTCGCCGGAACCCAGCTTGGCATTGGCGCCCGCCGCGGTAAGCCGGCCGCCGATCACGAACGTGGGATCCAGGCCACCCTGGTACAGCACCGAAGCGACCAGCGACGTGGTCGTGGTCTTGCCGTGCGTGCCGGCAATCGCGATGCCGCGCTTCAGGCGCATCAGCTCACCCAGCATCACGGCGCGCGGCACGATCGGGATTTTTTTCGCACGGGCCGCCACCACTTCGGGATTGTCCGCTGCGACCGCGGTGGATGTGACTACCGCGTCGGCGGCACCGATGTATTCGGCCGCGTGGCCCTGGAATATCTGCGCGCCCATGTCGGCCAGGCGCTGCGTAACAGCCGAGCTGCCCAGGTCCGAGCCGCTGACGTTGTAGCCGAGCGTGACCAGCACCTCGGCAATGCCGCTCATGCCGCTGCCGCCGATGCCGACGAAGTGAATGTTCTTGACCTTGTGTTGCATGTTTGCGTTCTTCTCTGCCGTTTATGCGCGTTATTGCCAGTGATTGCCAGTAATTGCTGGTTATGCCAGTTGTTCGAGTACGTTCGCGATCGCGTCGTTCGCGTCGCGCTTGCCCACCGCCCGCGCCGCCACGGCCATGCCGCGGCAGGCGTTGCGCGTGAGCGTTTGCAGCAACGCCGCCAGGCCCTGCGCGGTCAGCTCCGTTTGCGGCATGTGGATCGCCGCATTCTGCTTCTGCATCCATTGCGCGTTGTCGCGCTGATGGCTGGTCGTCGACGCCACGAGCGGCACGAGCACGCTGGCCACGCCGGCCGCCGTCAGCTCGGACACCGTGATGGCGCCGGCGCGGCAGATCACCACGTCGGCCTGCGCATACGCGCTGGCCATGTCGTCGATGAAGTCCACCACGTTCGCCTGCACGCCGGCCTGCGCATAACCGGCGCGCAGCGCATCGATGTTCTTCTTGCCCGACTGGTGCGTCACGAGGGGACGTTCCGCGACCGGGAGGAGCGCCAGCGCGGCCGGAAGCGCATCGTTCAGCGCTTTCGCGCCCAGGCTGCCGCCGACGACGAGGATGCGCAACGGGCCTTCGCGGCCGGCGAAACGCTGCTCGGGCACCGGCAGGTCGAGGATTTCCTTGCGCACCGGGTTGCCCGTGACGATGGCCTTGCCGGCGGCGCGGCCGAAATCGGCCGGGAAGCCGAAGCACACCTTCGAGGCCACGGGCGCCAGCGTCCTGTTCGACAGCAGCAGTGCGGCATCGGCGTTGACGAGCACCAGCGGCACGTTGCGCAGCTTGCTCATCATCCCGCCGGGTACCGTCACGTAACCGCCCATGCCCAGCACGGCGTCGGGCTTGCGGCGCTTCAGTATCCCGTAGCAGTCCCGGAATGCCTTGAGCATCTTCAGTGCGCCGGACACTGTGTGGCCCAGGCCCTTGCCGCGCATGCCGGAAAAATGGATCACGTCCATCATCACGCCGGCCTTCGGCACCAGGTCGCCTTCCATGCCGTGCGATGTGCCCAGCCACGTGACTTCCCAGCCGCGCTCGCGCATGGTCTGCGCGATCGCCAGGCCGGGGAAGATGTGGCCACCGGTGCCGGCCGCCATGATGACCAGTTTTCTCATGTGCGTCGTCATGTGCGCCCACCCCGCATCAGCACGCGGTTTTCATAATCGATACGCAGCAGGATCGCCAGGCCGAGGCAGTTGACGAGCACGCCGGTGCCGCCATAGCTCATCAGCGGCAACGTCAGTCCCTTGGTGGGCAGCAACCCCAAATTGACTCCCATGTTGATGAATGTCTGAATGCCGATCCAGATACCGATGCCCTTGGCGACCAGGCCGGCGAAGGTCTGGTCGATGGCGATCGCCTGGCGGCCGATCTCGAAAGCGCGTTTAACGATCCAGTAGAACATTCCGATGACAACGAGCACGCCGATCAGCCCCAATTCTTCGCCGATCACGGCCAGCAGGAAGTCGGTATGCGCTTCGGGCAGGTAATGGAGCTTTTCCACGCTACCGCCCAGGCCCACGCCGAAGATCTCGCCGCGGCCGAATGCGATCAGCGAATGCGTCAGCTGGTAGGCCTTGTTCAGCGCGTTTTCCTCTTCCCACGGGTTCAGGTAGGCGAAGAAACGGTCGCGCCGGAACTTCGACAGCGCGATGATCGACACGAAGATCGTCACCAGCATGCCGGCGATGCCGCCGAACCAGATCGCATTCACGCCGCCCAGGAACAGGATGCCCATCGCGATGCAGACGATTACGCCGAACGCGCCCAGGTCAGGCTCCAGCAGCAGCAGCAGCCCGACGAAGCCGACGGCCATCGCCATGGGCAGGAAGCCCTTGGTCAGCTTGTGCATGTATTCCTGCTTGCGCACCGTGTAGTCGGCCGCGTACAGCACGATGAACAGCTTCATCAGCTCGGAAGGCTGCAGGTTGTAGATCTTCAGCGACAGCCAGCGCCGGCCGCCATTGACGACCACGCCGACGCCAGGAATCAGCACCAGCACGAGCAGGAACAGCGTGACGATGAACAGATACGGCGCCCAGCGTTGCCATGTGGCGACGGGTATGCGGAACGCCGCCAGCGCTACCACGCCGGAAATCGCGATGAACGTGGCTTGCCGCGTCAGGAAATACGAACTCGAATAAGACGCGTACTTGCGCGAATCGGGCAAGGCGATCGACGCCGAGTACACCATCACCATGCCGAGCAGCAGCAGCAGGATGATCACCCACAGCAGCGGCTTGTCGTACTCCATCATGCGCGACTGGCGCGAACGGATATCGATCGGGGTGACCGACCCACCGCCGGAGAACTTGAATGGCAGCTGGAAGGCCATCAGATCTCCTGTCCCGCATCGAGCGCGATGCCGCGCACGGTGTCGATGAACACCTGCGCGCGGTGCGCGTAGTTCCTGAACATGTCCAGGCTGGCGCAGGCGGGCGACAGCAGCACGGCGTCACCTGCATGGGCCAGCGCCGCGGCGCGTTGCGTTGCCTCTTCCAGCGTCGCGAAATCTTCCAGCGGCACGTTCGTGCCGCCCAGCGCGGCGCGGATGGCCGGCGCATCGCGGCCGATCAGCACCACGGCGCGCACGTAGCGCGACACGGGACCGGCCAGCGGATCGAATTCCTGGCCCTTGCCATCGCCGCCGGCGACCAGCACGATGCGCTGGCTGTCGCCGCCGAAACTCTTGCCCAGGCCGTCGATGGCGGCCACGGTGGCGCCCACGTTGGTGCCCTTGCTGTCGTCGTAGAACTCGACGCCGTTGATGGCGGCCACCAGTTCCACGCGGTGCGGCTGACCCTTGTAGTCGCGCAGGCCGTGCAGCAGCGGTGCGAACGGCAGGCCGATCGCGCGGCACAGCGCCAGCGCGGCCAGCGCGTTCGTGGCGTTGTGCGTGCCGCGGATCTGCAGCGCATCGGCCGGCATCAGCTTCTTGACATAGGTCTCGACGGCAGGCGCCGGCTCGTTCTTGCGGCGCTTCTTCACCGGTTCGGTGTCGTCCGTCGGCTCGGCCGTGGCCAGCCACCACACGCCGCGCTCGTTGACGAGGCCGAAGCTGTGCGGGCCTTCCGGCTCGCCCGTGCCGAAGGTAGCCGTGGTGCCGATCGCATTCGCCATGCGCATCGTCCACGCATCGTCGCGGTTCAGCACGCGTACGGTGTGCTCGCCGAAGATGCGTGCCTTGTCGGCAGCGTAGGCTTCCATCGAACCGTGCCAGTCCAGGTGATCCTGCGTGAGGTTCAGCACCGTGGCGGCATCGGCCTGCAGCGAGTGCGTGGTGTGCAGCTGGAAGCTGGACAGTTCCAGCACCCAGGCTTGCGGAAGACCGTCGGTGTCCATCGCCTCGCGCAGCACGTCCAGCGCGGCGGGGCTGATGTTGCCGGCCACTTTCACGGACAGCCCGGCGCGTTCGCACAGCTGGCCGGTCAGCGTGGTGACGGTGGTCTTGCCATTGGTGCCGGTGATCGCGATGACCTTCGGCACATAGGCGCGATCGGCCTTCAGCCAGGCCAGCGCCTGGGCGAACAGTTCGATCTCGCCCCAGACCGGGATGTTCTTTTCCTGCGCGGCCGGCAGGAGGGCGGCCAGTTCGCGGTCCGGCGCCAGGCCGGGGCTGACGGCAACGAAGTCCACGCCGTCCAGCAGCGCGGCACCGAACGGGCCGGAGATGAACTGCGTGCCGGGCACCGCTTCGCGCAGCGCGGGCAGGCGGTCCGGCACGGCGCGCGTATCCGCCACGCGCAGCAGCGCGCCGCAGCGGGCGAGCCACTGCGCCATGGCCAGGCCCGATTCGCCAAGGCCCAGCACCAGCGCGATTTTGCCGTTATAGATCATCTTTGATTACCGCTTATATCGTTTACTAACCGTTGTTACCGCAGCTTCAGCGTGGACAGGCCCACCAGCACCAGCATCATCGTCACGATCCAGAAGCGCACCACGACCTGGGTTTCCTTCCAGCCCTTCTGTTCGAAATGGTGATGCAAAGGCGCCATCAGGAACACGCGGCGGCCCTGGCCATAGCGCTTCTTGGTGTACTTGAACCAGCCCACCTGGATGATCACGGAAACCGTTTCGGCGACGAAGATGCCGCCCATGATGAACAGCACGATCTCCTGGCGCACGATGACGGCAATGGTGCCCAGTGCGCCGCCCAGCGCCAGCGCGCCCACGTCGCCCATGAACACTTGCGCGGGGTGCGTGTTATACCAGAGGAAGGCCAGGCCGGCGCCGGCCATCGCGCCGACGAAGATGATCAGTTCGCCGGCACCGGGAATGTGCGGAATGAACAGGTATTTCGAGTACGTGGCGCTGCCGGTGAGGTAAGCGAACAGGCCGAGCGCGGAACCGACCATCACGGTCGGCATGATCGCCAGCCCGTCCAGGCCATCGGTGAAATTGACGGCGTTCGACGAACCCACGATCACGCAATAGGTCAGCGCGATGAAGCCCCACACGCCCAGCGGGTAGCTGATGGTCTTGAAGAACGGCACGATCAGGTCGGCCTTCGGCGGCAGGTCCATCGAGAAGCCCGACTGCACCCACTGGAAGAACAGCTTGAACACTTCGGCCGGCGTGGGTGCCGACACGGAAAACGCCAGGTACAGCGCGGCGGCCACGCCCACCAGCGACTGCCAGAAATATTTTTCGGCCGAGCGCATGCCTTCCGGGTCCTGGTTGACCACCTTGCGATAGTCGTCCACCCACCCCACGGCGCCGAAGCCCAGCGTGACGACGATCACCGGCCAGATCAGCCGGTTCGACCAGTCGCACCACAGCAGCGTGGAGACGCCGATCGCGATCAGGATCAGTACACCGCCCATCGTGGGCGTGCCGTGTTTTTTCAGGTGCGTTTGCGGCCCGTCGGTACGCACGGCCTGGCCGTACTTCATCGCGGTCAGCTTGCGGATCACGGCGGGACCGGCGACGAGGCCGATCACCAGCGCCGTGATCGTGGCGAACACCGCGCGAAATGTAATGAAGGTGAAGACGCGGAATGCGCCGATATCGTCCTGCAGGTACTGTGCGAGCCAAAGCAGCATGATCAGTGGTTTTCCTTGTTAGCTTGTTGCGATCCAATCAAATGCTGCACGACCCGCTCCATCTTCATGAAACGGGAGCCCTTGATCAACACCGTGGTGTCCAGCGTCACTGCCGCGTCGACTGCCGCGAGCAATGCGTCGAACTGTTCGAAATGACGGATGTTCGTTAAGCCCGAACCTGCAACCGCGCCCTGCATGTGCAGGGACAGCGTTCCCGTCACGAGCACCTGTTCGATGCCCTTCTGTGCCGCATGGGCGGCGATCTCTTCGTGGAATTCCTTTCCCTGGGTGCCCACTTCACCCATGTCGCCCAGCACCAGCACGCGCGGTGCCGGGCTGCCCGCCAGCACGTCGATCGCGGCGCGCACGGAATCCGGGTTCGCGTTGTAGGTATCGTCGATGACGACCGCGCCATTGGCGGCCTGCTTGCGCTGCAGCCGGCCGCTGACCGGTGCGAAGCTTTCCAGCCCCGCCTTGACGTGGTCGAACGAAATGCCGGCGGCGGCCGTGCAGGCGGCGGCGGCCAGCGCGTTGCGCACGTTGTGCTCGCCGGCTGCCTGCAGGGCGACATAGAACTGCACCAGCTCGCCATCGCTGCAGCGGATCGACACGAACATCTGGTTGCCGAAATCGGCCGGGCGGAACGTGCAGCTCACGTCGGCCTCCTTGGTCAGGCCGAAGGTGATCGTGCGGCGGCTGCCGGCGAGCTCGCGCCACACCGGCGTGAATTCGTCGTGCGACGGGAACACCGCCGTACCGTCGCCTGGCAGCGCGGCCAGCGCGGCACCGTTCTCGCGCGCCACGGCTTCCACCGTGTGCATGAATTCCTGGTGTTCGCGCTGCGCATTGTTGACCAGCGCAATGGTGGGCGCGGCGATCTTCGCCAGCCGGCCGATCTCGCCCGGATGGTTCATGCCCAGTTCAACGACGGCCGACGAGTGATGCGGGGCCAGTCGGAACAGCGTGAGCGGGACGCCGATCTCGTTGTTCAGGTTGCCGCGCGTGGCCAGCCGGTCTTCCTCGCCGTGGGCGGCGGCCAGGATGGCGGCGATCATTTCCTTGACGGTCGTCTTGCCGTTGCTGCCCGTGACGCCGATGAGCGGCAGGTCGAACTGGCCGCGCCACCAGCGGGCGATCTCGCCCAGCGCCACCAGCGTGTCGGGAACGAGGATGACGGAAAGCGTGGCCGGCGCGGTCCAGCCTTCCGGCAGTTTCTCGACGACGACGGCGGCCGCATTCTGCGCCACCTGCGGCAGGAAATCGTGGGCATCGAAGTTCTCGCCGCGCAGCGCGACGAACAGGGCGCCGGGCGCCACGGTGCGGCTGTCAGTCGACACGCCGTCGAAAGCGACGGGTTCTCCCGACAGGCGCGCGCCGCTCAGCGCGCCCAGGATCTGGTCCAGCGTTGCGCGCATCAGTTCGGCCTCATCATCGTCAGTCGGGCAGTCAGCGCCAGTTGGGCGTGATCGGTATCGGAGAACGGCAATTTCTTGCCCTTGATTTCCTGGTACGGTTCATGGCCCTTGCCGGCCACCAGGATCACGTCGTTTTTCCCGGCGTGCTTGACGGCGGAAAGGATGGCCGCGGCGCGGTCCTCGATCGGCTGCGCCGGGCGGCTGGCATCCATGCCTGCCACGATCTGCGCAATGATCGCGTGCGGATCCTCGCTGCGCGGGTTGTCGCTGGTGACGAGCACGTGGTCCGCCGCCTGCGCGATGCGGCCCATCTGCGGGCGCTTGCCCGGATCGCGGTCGCCGCCGCAGCCGAACACGCACCACAACTGGCCGCCGCGGTCGGTGGCGACCGGGCGCAGCGCCTCGAGCGTTTTTTCCAGCGCATCGGGCGTGTGCGCGTAATCGATGACGACCATCGGCGCCTCGTTGCCGCCCACGAGCTGCATGCGGCCCGGCGCCGGCGTCAATGCCTCGATGGCGTCGACGGCCGCGCGCAGCGGCATGCCTTTCGCCAGCAGCGCGCCCAGCACGCCCAGCGCATTGCTGACGTTGAACCCGCCCACCAGCTTCGTCTTCACCTGTGCGGCGCCGTAGGGCGACTCGAGGTGGAACTCGGTGCCGGCGCTGCGGCTCTTCACCTGACTGGCGCGCAGGATGGATACGCCTTCCAGTCCGGCCATGTCGATGTCGTTCTTCAGCGTGTAGCCGATCACCAGGCCATCCTTCACCTGCGACGCCATGCGCACGCCTGCCGGATCGTCCAGGTTGATCACGGCCGCCTTCAGGCCCGGCCAGGCGAACAGCTTTTCCTTGGCTTGCGCATAGGCTTCCATCGAACCGTGGAAATCCAGGTGGTCGCGCGTGAGGTTCGTGAACAGCGCCACGTCGAAATGCATGCCCGCCACGCGGCCCTGTTCGAGCCCGATCGACGAGACCTCGATCGCCAGCGAGCGCGCGCCGGCGGCGCGGCATTCGTCCAGCGTGCGGGCCAGCAGCACCTGGTCCGGCGTGGTGTAGCCGGTGGCCGTGAATTCCGGTTCGGTGCGGCCATGGAACAGGCCCACGCCCAGTGTACCGATGACGGCGGCCGTTTCGCCGGCGCGCGACAGCGCGTGGCCAAGCCACACGGCCGACGACGTCTTGCCGTTCGTGCCCGTGATGCCGACCGTGAACATGCCCGCATCGGGCATGCCGTACACGGCGTGCGCGATCGGCCCCGCCGCGTGCTTCAGGTCCGCTACCGGCAGGCTGGCCACGCGCCACTCCGGCTTCCAGGCAAACCCCTCGGGGTCGTACACCACGGCGCTGGCGCCCTGCTCGATGGCGCGTTCCATATAGGTACGGCCATCCCCGGCGCTGTTGTTCGGGTAGGCAAAGAAAATGTCGCCGGGCTTGATCCGGCGCGAGTCCGAAGCCAGCTGCCCGTTCGGGGCAGCCTTCCTGATCCAGTGGGCGATCTTGTTGATGTCGTCGTTATTGTTCATGTCCGTCATTACATGGCCTCCCCTTCGTTACCCGTAGGAGCCACGATTTCCGTCACGGTGGAATCGGGAGGCACGTTCATGGCGCGCAGCGCGTTCTCTGCGACTTTTGCAAAAGTGGGTGCAGCCACCTGGCCACCGTAACGGCCGCCCTGGGTCGGCTCGTCGATCATCACCGCGATCACGAAGCGCGGTGCCGACAGCGGCACGATGCCCACGAAGGAGCCGATGTACTTGCGCGGGATCGCATAACGGCCGTTTTCGGCCTTGTAGGCAGTGCCCGTCTTGCCGCCCACGCGGTAGCCCGGAACCTGGGCCTGCTTGGCGGTGCCGTCCTTGCCGGTGACGACCAGCTCGAGCATCTCGCGCATCTGCCGCGCGGTCTGCGACTTGATGATCTGCTGGCCCTGCGGCAGGTCATTGCTTTTCTCGAACGTGAGCGGGATCAGGTCGCCGTCGCGGGCGAACATCAGGTAGGAACGGGCCAGCTGGATCAGCGATACCGAGATGCCGTTACCGTAGCTCATCGTGGCCTGCTCGATCGGGCGCCAGTTCTTGTACGGGCGCACGCGGCCCGCAACGGCGCCGGGGAAGCCCCACTTCGGCTGCTGGCCGAAACCGACCTTGGTGAACATTTCCCACATATCCTGCGCCGGCATCGACAGCGCGATCTTCGTGGTACCGATGTTCGACGACATCTCCATGACCTGCTGCACGTTGATCACATGGTGTGCCTTGGTGTCGCTGATCGTGCGGTCCTTGATCGTGAGGCGGCCGTTACCGGTGTCGATGTGCGTATAAGGCGTGACGACGCCCTTGTCCAGCGCCAGCGCCACGGTGATCGATTTCAGCGTGGACCCCGGCTCGAACGTGTCGGTCATCACGCGGTTGCGCAGCTGCGCGCCGGTGAGCTTGCGGCGGTCGTTCGGGTCGTAGCTGGGGTAGTTCGCGAGCGCGAGCACTTCGCCCGTGTGCACGTCCAGCACCACGGCGGCGCCGGCCTTGGCGGCGAATTTCTCGACGGCGGCCTTCAGCTGGGTGAAGGCGATGTACTGGATCTTCGAATCGACCGACAGCACCAGGTCCTTGCCGTCGTGCGGTTCGTGCTTGGCGCCGATATCCTCGACGATATGGCCCAGGCGGTCCTTGATGACGCGGCGCGAGCCGGTCTGGCCCACCAGCGTTTTCTGGTGCGCCAGCTCCATCGATTCCTGGCCCACGTCTTCCACGTTGGTGAAACCCACCACGTGGGTCATCACTTCGCCCTGCGGGTAGAAGCGCTTGTATTCCTTGCGCGTGTCGATGCCGTCGATCTTCAGCTTCGCGATCTCGTCGGCCACGTCCTGCTCGACCTGCCGCTTCAGGTAAACGAAGTTGCGGTCGGAATCGAGTTTCTTGCGCAGCTCGGCCTCGTTCATGTCGAGCAGCCTGGCCAGCGCGCGGATCTTTTCCGGCGGCGCCTGCAGCACGTCGTCCGGAATCGCCCAGATGGCCTTCACGGGAATCGACGATGCCAGCACCTGGCCATTGCGGTCCATGATCTTGCCGCGCGTGGCCGGCAGTTCGATCGTGCGCGCATAGCGGATTTCGCCCTGCTTCTGCAGGAATTGCGTGGACAGCCCCTGCAGCCAGACCGCGCGCACGGCCAGTGCCGCGAAGGCGGCGAACAGCACGAACAGCACCACGCGCGAACGCCACGTCGGCAGCCGCACCGCGAGCACGGGGCTCTTCGTGAACGACACGCCCTTGGAGGCGGCCACGCGGGAGCTTGCGGGATTCGGGCGGCTCACTCTTCGCCCTCCGTCAGGTATTGCGTGCGCGCCGGCGTCAACTGGGTCATGCCCAGGTCGCCGTGCGCGATTTCCTCGATGCGGGCATGCTTGCCCAGCGTGGACTGGTCCAGCTGCAGCTGCGCCCATTCGATGTCGAGCTGGCGCGCCTTGGCCTGCGCGCGCTCCAGTTCGATGAACAGGTGGCGGGCCTGGTATTGCGCGTTGACGAGCGACAGCGCGCAGCCCACCAGCAGCGCGGCCAGTACGACGCTGAGCTTGCCGGTCATGCCGGCCTCTCGTGCTTGGGCAGCCGCATGGGCAGACGAGCTGCAACGCGCATGACCGCCGAACGGGCACGCGGGTTCTCATCGACCTCACGGTCGGAGGGCTTGATCTTGGCCAGCAGCTTCACTTCGGGCTGCGGCAGGTCCGCGGCGCGGATCGGCAGCCGGCGGTCCGGCTGCGGCACGTTGGCACGTTCGGCGAGGAAGCGCTTGACGATCCGGTCTTCCAGCGAATGGAAGCTGATGACGGCCATGATGCCGCCGGGCGCCAGCGCGTCGTATGCCTGCTTCAATCCGGCCTGGAGGTCCTCAAGCTCTTGATTGATGTGAATCCGGATAGCCTGAAAGGTCCTTGTGGCCGGATCCTTGCCCTTCTCCCGGGTTTTGACCGCGCCTGCCACGATGCCGGCAAGCTGTCGTGTGCTTGAAATTGATTCGACTGCCCGGCGAGCAACAATCGCCTTTGCAATCTGAAAAGCAAACCGTTCTTCCCCATAATCCCTGATCACCTTTTCAAGAGTCTGTTCCGATTCCGTGGCCAGCCATTCGGCCGCGGAGATGCCGCGTGTCGTGTCCATCCGCATGTCGAGCGGCCCGTCATTGCGGAACGAAAAGCCGCGCGCAGCGTCATCCACCTGCGGCGACGAAATGCCCAGGTCGAGCAGCACGCCATCGACCTGGCCGATGCCGCGTTCGGCAAAGGCGGTCGCCATCGTGGCGAAACTGTCGTGCACGATCGTGAAGCGCGGGTCGTCGATGGTGTGCGCGGTGGCGATGGCTTGCGGGTCCTTGTCGAACGCGACAAGGCGGCCCTGTGCGCCGAGGCGCGACAGCAGCAGGCGGCTGTGGCCGCCGCGGCCGAAAGTACCGTCGACATAGATGCCGTCGGCGCGCTCGCCGGCAATGGCGAGCGCGTCGACCGCTTCGTCCAACAGCACCGTACGATGCTGGAAATCTGGCACCGCTGTGTTCTTCATGTGGCGGGGCCTTTAGAAAGAGAAATCGGACAGTGTGTCCGGCATGCCGGTGTCGATCGTGGCTTGCTCGTTTTCAGCGCGTTTCACCGGGTCCCAGATTTCGAAATACGTCACCATGCCGGACAACACGACTTCGCGGCCCAGCCCGGCCGCAGCGCGCAGTTCCGGCGCCACGAGAATGCGGCCGGCGGAATCCATCTCCACGTCGCTGGCATTGCCCAGCAAGATGCGTTGCCAGCCTCGGGCGGACATCGGCCACGACGCAATCTGGTCGCGCTTGGCTTCCCACATGGGGCGGGGATACATCAGCAGGCAACCGTCCGGGTGCTTGGTCAGCGTAAGGCGACCTTCACACTGGATCGCCAGTGCGTCACGATGCTTGGCGGGAATAGACATCCTGCCTTTCGCATCGAGACTGATCGCGGAAGCGCCCTGGAACACGGCTGTACTTTCTTTTCAGAACCTGGTTTGGATAAATCTGTTGTTGGCTTTGGGTGGCGCCGTTTCCGCCCCGTTATCCCACAAAACGACACTTTTTGACACAGGTGCCCACTTTAGAGGACGGCACGACAGTGGTCAAGCGATTTCCAAGCGGTAAAAGTCGATTTTTACTAATGAAATTAAGGACTTAGCGCGTATCGTTCAAGCAGTCTCACGCCAGAAAACATTGACAAATCAGGTACCTAGGCCATTTAGTGCATGTGCTACCTCATCTGCGGCGCAGCATGAAACGCTACCGACTGGCAAGCGATAAAATTTGAGAAAAATATAACGTTGCTGATGTGCAACGGATGAGTGGTGGGGCGACAACAGCCATCAGGCGGGGACGAAACGCGGGGTTGTCGTCGTTTCCCGACAGTGTGAGCGCATTAATGCAGGGCTCGGAGCGTAGTAGGTGCTTCGGAGAATGACCTGTCTCAATATCATTTCGACAAATATATTGCCGGAGAGAGACGCCAACGAGTGTCCAAGACATACTCCGTGGAAACAATTTGTATAGACAAATTATTGGCTTTTCGATGAATTAAAAAACAGTAATTCCGTGCATATAGTGTCTTTCATGAAGATATCGACATGGTAATAGCATACGGAATAATGCAGCCTGCAAGCGGAGTAAATACTTCACCGCAAACGCTTAATGAGGTGGAGTTCGTGACGCTGCGAATGTACCTTTATACAAACCCTGTGACGCGAACGACTGCATCGAATGCCGGCGCAAAAGCCAAGCTGTTCTCGAGGTCGCAATATCGGCGTGCCGCTACGATGGCCCAAGGCATGTGCGGCGCCATGCAGAGTACCGTCATTGCAAAGAAAAAATATAGGCCGAACCTGGAGCGGGACTCAGTCAACGTCCCACCCGCGCGAGCGCTCCACGGCCCGCCCCCAACGTGCCAGCAGGGCAACGCGCCGCTCTTCCGGCATGGCCGGCTCGAACCGCCGTTCGCACTGCCACTGCGCGGCGATTTCTTCTTTCGACGCCCAGAAATGCACGGCCAGGCCTGCCAGGTAGGCGGCGCCCAGCGCGGTGGTTTCCGTTACGCGCGGGCGCACGACGGGCACGCCGAGCAGGTCGGCCTGGAATTGCATCAGCAGGTCGTTGCGCGCCGCGCCGCCATCGGCGCGCACTTCGACGACCGGGTGCGCGGCGTCGCGCTGCATCGCCGCCAGCAGCTCGGCGCTTTGGTAGGCGATGGCCTCCACCGCCGCGCGGGCGATGTGGGCGGCGGTGCTGCCGCGCGTCAGGCCGACGATCGTGCCGCGCGCATACGGGTCCCAGTGCGGGGCGCCGAGGCCGACGAACGCGGGAACCAGCAGCACGCCGCCGCTGTCCGGCACGGAGGCGGCCAACGCTTCCACGTCGCTCGATTTCTCGATGATGCCCAGGCCATCACGCAGCCATTGCACGGTGGCGCCGCCCATGAACACGCTGCCTTCGAGCAGGTAGCACGGACCATCGTGGAGCCGCCAGCCCACCGTCGACAGCAGCCGCTGGTGCGACACCACCGGTTGGCTGCCCGCATGCATCAGCATGAAGCAGCCGGTGCCATACGTGTTCTTGACCATGCCGGGCTGGTGGCAGGCCTGGCCGAACGTGGCGGCCTGCTGGTCGCCGGCGATGCCGGCCACGGGGATCGGGCTGCCGAACAGGCTCGCGTGGGTGGCGCCAATCTCGCCGCTGGACGACACGATCTCCGGCAGCACCGCTTCGGGAATATCGAACAGCGCCAGCAGGTCCGCATCCCAGCGCATCAGGTGGATATTGAACAGCATCGTGCGCGACGCGTTGCTCACGTCCGTCACATGGGCACCGCACAGGTTGAACACGAGCCAGCTGTCGACGGTGCCGAAGCACAGTTCGCCGCGCTCGGCCCGCGCGCGCGCGCCGGGCACGTTCTCGAGCAGCCAGGCAAGCTTGGTGGCGGAAAAATAGGCGTCCAGCTCGAGGCCAGTGCAGTCGCGGATCAGGTCTGCCTTGCCGGCGGCGCGCAGGGCTTCGCACTGGTCGGCCGTGCGGCGGTCCTGCCACACGATGGCCGGTGCCACGGGGCGGCCGGTGGCGCGTTCCCAAAGAACGGTGGTCTCGCGCTGATTGGCGATGCCGATCGCGCGCACCTGGGCCGGGCGCACGTTCGCTTCGCGCAGCACCTGGCGCGCCACGGCCAGCTGGCTGGCCCAGATGTCGCCGGGGTCGTGTTCGACCCAGCCGGGCCGGGGGAAATGCTGGGGAAACTCCTGTGCGGCACAGCCGCCGATGCGGCCTTCGTGGTCGAACAGGATGGCGCGGGAACTGGTGGTCCCTTGATCGAGAGCCAGGATGTAGTTCTTCATCGCCGAATTAAGTGAAGCAAGCCGATAGGCCGGATTCTGTTACGGCACCGGCAAGCCGGTGCTATGACAGCCATTCCTCTAGGCGACGGATTACTCCGCCGCTCAAGCTTTCTACCCGCACGCTCCGCGAGCAGCATCATCGCGTGCCTATTTGAAATTGCACCAGGTGGAGGTTACCGCGTTTCACCGTAACTTAATACGCTCGTCTCTGTGGCCCTATTCCTCGCCTTATACCCCGTGAAGGGCTTTCGGCGGACGGCCGTTAACCGTCACCCCGCTCTGTGGAGTCCGGACCTTCCTCCCGCCAACGCATTGCTGCGCCGGCCAGCGGCTGTCTGGCTTGCATCGGGCGCTATTGTAACCGATCGCCGGACGGGGTTCGAAACCTGCGCCGCAAAACGGAAATCGGTGTCGCCATTTCAAAAGCCCGCGCCCTGCCCCCGCTCTAGAATGCCGCATCATCCATAAGAGGCCCACATGACCCATCCAACCCGTTCCGGCGGCCAGATCCTGGTCGATGCACTGCAGATCCACGGCGTCGACACCGCGTTCGGCGTGCCCGGCGAGAGCTACCTGGACGTGCTCGATGCGCTGCACGAATCGGGCATCCGCTTCGTCATCAACCGCCAGGAGGGCGGCGCCGCTTTCATGGCCGACGCCTACGGCAAGCTGACGGGCAAGCCCGGCATCTGCTTCGTCACCCGCGGGCCGGGCGCCACGAACGCGTCGATCGGCGTGCACACGGCTTACCAGGATTCCACGCCGATGATCCTGTTCATCGGGCAGGTGGGCGGGGACTTCATCGACCGCGAAGCCTTCCAGGAAGTGGACTACCGCCGCATGTATGGCCAGATGGCGAAATGGGTGGCCCAGATCGACCGCGCCGAGCGCATTCCCGAATACCTTGCGCGCGCGTTCCAGGTGGCCACCAGCGGGCGCCAGGGTCCGGTCGTGCTGGCCCTGCCGGAGGACATGCTCGTCACGCAGGCTGCCGTGCCGGACACGCGCCGCTACCAGCCCGTGCAGGCTAGCCCGTCGCAGGCGCAGGTCGCCACGCTGCGCGCGATGCTGGCCGGGGCGCAGCGCCCGTTGCTGCTGCTGGGCGGCAGCGGCTGGACCGAAGACGCCTGCGCGGACATCGCCCGCTTCGCCGAAGCGAACCAGCTGCCGGTGGCCTGCGCGTTCCGCTACCAGGACCTGCTCGACAACGACCACCCGCACTACATTGGCGACGTGGGCATCGGCATCAATCCGAAACTCGCCGCGCGCGTGAAGGACGCCGACGTGCTGATCGCCCTCGGCCCGCGCCTGGGCGAAATGACGACCGGCGGCTATACCGTCATCGAGGCGCCGCTGCCGCGCCAGCGGCTGGTGCACATCCATGCCAGCATGGAAGAACTGGGCAGTGTCTTCCAGGCCGAGCTGATGATCGCCAGCGGCATGCCGCAGGCAGCCGCCATGCTGGCGGCGATGGCGCCCATCGAGGCGCCGGCGTGGGCAGGCAGCGTTGCCCAGGCAAGGGAAGAGCTCCACGCATGGCAGCAAAAGCCCGCCATCTTCCAGGATGGCGCGGCGCCGCTGGACCTGTGGCAGGTCGTGCAGGAAATCGATGCGCTGGCACCGCACGACGTCGTCATCACGAACGGCGCCGGCAACTATGCCACGTGGGCGCACCGCTTCCACCGCTACGGCGGCATGCGCACGCAGCTGGCGCCCACCAGCGGCGCGATGGGCTACAGCGTGCCGGCCGGCGTGGCGGCGAAGATCGTCGACCCAGGCCGCACGGTGATCACGTTTGCCGGCGACGGCGAATTCATGATGAACGGCCAGGAGCTGGCCACGGCCGTGCAATATGGCGCGGGCGTGATCGTCATCGTGTTCAACAACCGCATGTTCGGCACGATCCGCATGCACCAGGAGCGCGCCTATCCGGGCCGTGTCTCGGGTACCGATCTCGAGAATCCGGATTTCGCCGCGCTGGCGCAAGCCTATGGCGGCCATGGCGAAACGGTGGAAACCACCGCGCAGTTCGCGCCCGCACTGGAACGCGCCCTCGCCTTCACGCGTGAACAAAACCTGCCGGCCGTGATCGAACTGCGCTACGACGGCAACCTGATCACGCCGGGCGCCACGCTGGAAACGATCCGCGACCAGGCCGCGAAGGCGAAGACTGCGCAGGCGAACTAAGCACTATCCCTGCGATGGCGGCGCCGGCTCCCACTTCGGCGCCGCGGGCGCTTCGGCCGGCGCCTTCTTGCCGGCCGGGCAGGCACGGCACGCCTTGGGTTTCTGCGCGAAGTCGCGCACCTTCTGCAAGGTCATCGGCAGCGACTCGTCGGCACAATAGCCGCCGTCCAGCGTCAGCGTGCTGCCATCGCTTGAAAACTTGCCGCTGAGCGTGCGCTCCGGCTCGTCCGGCGGCTGTACCGTGAAATACATCTGCCGGCCGCGCGGGTCGATATTGACGTCGTTCGCCACCACCGGCCACGACAGGCCGCCCGCCGTGTATTCGTAGATTACCGTATCCACCTCGGCAAAGCGCTGCAGCGTGACGCGCTGGCCACCGAACTCGCCACCCGGCTGCACGCACAGGTCCGAGTACACCGCCATGCCATAGCGCGGCAGGCCGCCCTTGCCGGGCGCGGTTTTCTTCGCACCCTGCGGTGCGGCGGCGGCCATGGCGCAAGCGAAGAGCAAGGAGATGGCGACGCTCGATCTTGTTTTCATTGGAAGGCCGTCAGAGTGGATTTGGCGTCATTCTACCGCACGAGAAATGGACGAAAACGCGCACGAGAAATGGACGAAAACGCGCACGAGAAATGGACGAAAACGCGCACGAAAAAAAACCGGCCGCGAAGGCCGGTTTCTGCATGCGCCCAAAGGCGAATGACTTAGAACGAGTGACGCACGCCCACGTTGAACGCGGAGTCGCCCGAGCCGACTTCGGTGTTGCCGCCGACGGTGAACGCTGCGCCGTTCTTGTTGTCGATCTTGGCGTACGACACGTAGCCGGTCGTGCGCTTCGAGATGTCGTGCATGTAGCCGATTGCCCACTGCTTGGCATCGCGGTTCACGGCTTCGCGGTCATCCTTGTAGATGAACGAAGCGATGACCTTGCCTGCGCCAGCCACCGGCACTTGCACGCCCAGCAGGCCGTCGCGGCTGTCGCGCGAAGCCGGCACGGCAACGGTCGTGTAGGCGATACCGCCCTGAACGCCATTCACGGTGCCCTGGTTTGCGTAGTTCACGCTGTTCAGGCCCTTGCTGCGGTTGAACATGAAGTAAGCCTTGGCAACCTGGAAGTCATAGTTCACGGCCAGCAGGCTGTTGTGGCCGATGCCGCGCTCCACTGCGGCCGCGGTGGCGGTCGAAGCGGTGTCGTTGTTGCGGTTGTTGTAGGCAACGCGGGCGTTCAGCGGGCCGTTGGTGTACGACACGGCTGCGCTCAGCTGGCGGCCGGCCGACGATTCGGACTGTTCGCCGAAACCGTAGAACACTTCACCGGAGAAACCGTTGAAGATCGGGGTCTGGTACACGACAGCATTGCTGTTACGCACATTGATGCCGTTGGCCGGGAACAGGTTCTTGGCCGAGCCCGACAGGCCGGCGGCGAACGGGTCACCCACTTGCACCAGCGCGTTGTACCACGGGGTGTACTGACGACCGACGGTCAGCGTGCCCGCTTCTTTCGAACGCAGGCCGACGAAAGCCTGGCGGTTGAACAGCGTGTTGCTGGTGTTGTCCAGCTGGCCGTCGTCGGTCTTGTAGCCCGTTTCCAGGGTGAAGATCGCGGACAGGCCGCCACCCAGGTCTTCCGTGCCGCGGAAGCCGATGCGCGATGCATTGGCGACGCCGGAGGAAACCTTGGTCACGTTGCCGTCTTTACCGCCGCGCTCGGCGACGATACCTGCGTCAACGATACCGTAGATCGTTACATTCGACTGTGCAAAGGCGGCGCTGCTCATTGCGCCCAGAACTGCAACGGAGATTAGAGTTTTTTTCATTACATTTCCTTCAGTTGTGTTGCATCTAAAAAAGTAAAGCAACGGCTAAATTCGGTCTTGCGGTGCCGGGAGCGCATTGGCACTCCGGACCGCTTATGTGTGAGGGCAAACCCCGATTTGCCACTGTGCCGCGTTCCCTTGGTAAAGGTGCGGCGTTCACTTATTGTCGCGGCCGATTCAATCGCACCGTCTTGTTATCAGTGCGCCTGGCACTGGAGGCGGCACTATACTGATGGTTTGCTAATCCATCAAGAGTAAAAATACTCACGAGCTGGGCCAGGCCGGCGGCCTGATCCTGCATGCTGTGCGACGCGGCGGTCGCTTCTTCCACCAGTGCCGCGTTCTGTTGCGTGACGGCGTCCATCTGCGCAATCGCTTCGTTGACCTGCACGATGCCCGCGCTCTGTTCCTGGCCGGCCACGGTGATCTCACCCATGATGTCGGTCACGCGGCGCACGCTGACAACCACTTCGCCCATCGTGTTGCCGGCCTGGTTGACCAGCTTCGTACCGGCTTCGACCTGGTCGACGGAATCGCCGATCAGTTCCTTGATCTCGCGCGCCGCCGCGGCGGAGCGCTGTGCCAGATTGCGCACTTCCGACGCGACCACGGCGAAGCCACGGCCCTGCTCGCCGGCACGGGCAGCTTCCACTGCCGCGTTCAGTGCCAGGATATTGGTCTGGAAGGCGATACCGTCGATCACACCGGTGATGTCCGAAATCTTCTTCGCCGACTCGTTGATCGCGCCCATCCGCTCGACCACCTGCGACACCACCTGGCCACCCTGCTCCGCAATCGCGGAAGCATTCACGGCAAGCTCGTTGGCCTGGCGCGCATTGTCCGAATTGTGGCGCACGGTCGACGTCAGTTCTTCCATCGATGCCGCCGTTTCTTCCAGCGAACTGGCCTGTGCTTCGGTACGGCCCGACAGGTCCATGTTGCCGGCCACCACCTGCTGTGCTGCGCTGGCGATGGTGTCCGTGGCATGGCGCACCTGGCCCACGATATTGGCCAGGCTGTCGCGCATCGACTTCATCGCGAACAGCAGGCTGCTGTCATCGCCCGCACGGGTGTGCACGTCCACGCTCAGTTCACCCGCCGCGATCCGGCCGGCCAGTTCCACCGCGTATTCCGGTTCGCCGCCCAGCGTCTTCACGAGCCAGCGGGTAATCAGCAATGCAGCCAGGGCACCGAGCAGCACGGAGATGACGAGCAGGCCGGCGATCCAGGCGCGGGACGCATTGTATACCTGATCACCAAATTCTGCCGCCGCGCTGCCGCCTTCGCCGTAGTATTTAACCAACTTGTCAACCTGGCCGCGCAAGGCAACGATCAATTTGTTGGATTCGCCCCGGATCAATTGCTTCGCCAGCGGGATGTCGCCGGCGCGCACGGCCGCGCGCAATTTGGCATCCTCGACCATGTAGCGATCCCACAGCGTCAGGAATTCGCTGTACAGCGCCTGCTCTTCCGGCGTCTTGATCAGCGCGACGTATTCGTCCTGCATCTTCTTCAGGTCGACGAGGTCGTTGGCGATCACCTTGTCATATTTGTCCAGCTCGGATACCTGGTCCGAAATGATGTATTGCAGCTCACGGGTCCGCACGCGGGCGATCTGCGACTTGATGTCCTGGATCACGCGCATCGCCGGCATCCAGCGCGACGAGAGGCCACTTGCCGTCTCGTTCACCTTGGCCAGTTGATTGATCGAAAAAAGACCGACGATTGCCGTCAGTAACAGAACCGCCGCGAAGGCCAGTCCCAGCTTGGTGGAGAGCTTGCGCTCAGTGAGCCATTTCATGTGTTTCCCTTGTGAGTGTCTGGCGAGTTGCCGTGTGGCAAAATTCTAGCGCATCGCAACATCGTTTGGACTGATCCGTTATCTATATGTCCAATACAATTTTCTTTTGTGTCGTTTTTACGCCAGTCAAAAGTCACACTACTTGTAACCATCTGTCTGTTAAGCAAGAGGCAACTCTGTTGCACCTGCAAGGCTTCATGCATGAATCTTTTATAGATAAAACAATTCTTGCCTCAGTGACTGCTGGTGCACTGCACAAAAGTTTGTTGAACAACGGGTCAGTCTCAAGCAAAATGCGCTCTTTATTGCCGCACGGCAATTACAATTCAGGGGCTTCCATGTTTTCGTCTATCGAGCAATCCGGCAACATCGCTGTCGTCCAAACCAATTTTTCCTGGGGCGCCGACCTGCCCCGCGTCATCGCCATCGTCGAACGCCATTTCGACGATTTCAACGGCAACGGCTTCTATCCGCACCCCGACGAGGAAGCGCTGCAGCGTGAACTGCTGGAGGTGCCGACACTGCGCGGCTTGGCCACGCATATGGCCAGCCGCAAGGCACGCGGCCTGGCCATCACCGGCCTGGGCCTTGCCGGCCTTTCCGAAGCACACCGCAATGCCGTGCTGTATGCGATCGCGCTGACGCAGGGTTTTCCCACGTCGACCGACCAGCGCACGAAGCGCGTGGCATGGGACGTGCGCGCCCGCCCAGGCAGCCAGTCGAAATTCGTCACGTTCTCCGAACGCACGGGCAATGCGGACATGCATACCGATTCCTCGTTCTATCCGATGCCCGAAGAACAATTCCTGCTGTACGTCGTGGCCTCGGCCCGCTGCAACGGCGGCGAATCGCTGCTGATCGACGTGGAAGACATCGTGGCCGAACTGCAGAAAACCGAAGCAGGCCGTGCCGCCTACGAACTGCTGTGCGATACGCCGGTGCCCTTCCGCGTGCCTTCCGTCTATGCCGCCGGCGACGACCAGATCGAATTATTCTACGCACCGGTGTTCCATGCCGACGGCCTGGCGATGCGGTGGCGCTACGATTCGATTGAAAAAGGACTTGCAGCCCGGCCCGATATGGCCACTACCGAACTGGTAGCGGCGCTGCGCCTGCTCAACGAGATCGTCGAAGAGCGTGCGCCCCGCTTCGTGCGCCAGTTGCCGGACGATACGCTGCTGTGGGCCGACAACCACCGCACGCTGCATGGCCGCGCCATGTATACGGATCCGGGCCGCCACCTGATCCGCATCCGTATCTCGAGCACGCCGAACGCGCACCGCGTGGGGCCGTCCGGCATTTCGGCGGACTGACCGGCGCACCGATATCGACCTGGCACCATTAGAATCGCACCATGCTTGCTTCCATCATTCCCGTCTTCCTGATCATCCTGCTGGGCGTGGCGATCCGCCGCTTCGGCTGGATGCCGGCCGAGTTCTTCCCGTCGATGGAAAAGTTCTCGTACAACGTGGCGTTTCCCGCCATGCTGTTCGCCGGCACCGCCCGGCTGTCGTTCGAGGGCGCACAGGTGGGCGAACTGGCGCTCGCCACGCTGCTGCCCACGTTCGCCGTGGTGATACTGACGCTGGGGGCACTGCTGCTGCTGCCGGCGCTGCCGGGTGCCAGCCGTTCGTCGGTCATGCAGGGCGCGATGCGCCCGAACACGTATTTCGGCCTGGCCGTGGCCGCGCTGTTCTTCCCGCCGGAAACGGCATCGCTCGTCATGCTGGCCCTGGCGCTGTGCCTGCCCGTGGTGAATGCCCTGTCGGTGGTCGCGCTGGCCTATTGGAGCGGCAGCAAGCCGAACCTGGCCAGCGTCGGCAGGACGCTGGCGAAAAACCCGATCATCCAGGCCACGCTGGCTGGTGTGCTCGTCAGCACGTTGGGCATCGAGTTGCCGAAAGCGCTGATGAACACGCTGGACATCCTCGGCAAGGCGGCCACCGCTTTGGGCCTGCTGTGCGTGGGCGGCGGCCTGGTCTTCACGCTGGACGGCGTGCGCCCGGCCGCGCTGACGGTGACTTCCGTGTTGAAACTGCTGGTGATGCCGCTGCTGGCGGCCCAGGTGTGCCTGCTGCTGGACGTGTCGCCGGAAGCGGCGCTGGCGGCGTGCTTCTATTGCGCGCTACCGACAGCGCCAAACGCCTATATCATGGCAAAACAGCTGGGAGGCGATGCACGCCTGATGGCGTCGCTGATCACGCTGCAGACGCTGCTGGCCCTGGTCACCGTGCCACTGAGCCGGCAATTCATGCCTTGGCTCGGCGCCTGATCGCTGACCGGCACAAATTTTTTGCGTGCATTTGTCCATGACATGAGTCGTGGAAGAACGTAAATAAAATGCATCCCGGCATCCTGCCTGCGCATGTCATGGACAAGCCAGGCAGGTTGCATGACCACCCCTGGCATCCGGAGCCATGCTGTAATTTTTCCCCAAGAAAAGGCATTAAAATGCTGCACGCCCCAGAGCAGGAATCCCCCGCGCAGATGAACAACCCGATGCCTTTTTCGCCCATACCGTGCACGATCAGCGATGTCGAGCGCGATACCGGCGTGGCCAAGGAAACGCTGCGCGTATGGGAACGGCGCTATGCCTTTCCGCAGCCGCAACGCGACCCGTTCGGCGAACGGCTGTACCCGGTCGAACAGGTGCACAAGCTGCGCCTCGTCAAGCGCCTGATCGATCTTGGTTTCCGGCCGGGCAAGGTCATCGGCTATACGGCCCAGGAACTGCAGGCCCTGGCCGAGAAAACAGCCACCGGCAGCCGGCCGCGCCCCCATCGCGCGACCGAACTGGCGCCTTACCTCGACCTGTGCCGCGCGCACGACAGTGATGCGCTGCGGCGCAAGCTGTCACAGGCGTTGCTGGTAATGGGCTTGCGCAACTTCGTCATCGACCTGATGGCCCCGCTGACAGGCGCGATCGGCGATGCCTGGGCATGCGGCGACCTTGGCGTGTGGCAGGAACACCTGATCACGGAAACGCTGCAGATGGTATTGCGCAGCGCGATATTCTCGATGCCGTCGACCAACCCGCTGAGCGGCACGCCGCGCCCACGCATCCTGCTGACCACCACGCCGCAGGAAAAGCATGGCCTGGGCTTGCTGATGTCCGAAGCACTGATGGTGGCCGAAGGCGCCGGCTGCTATTCGCTGGGCCCGCAAACGCCGCTGCCCGACATCGTCGAGGCGGCCCGCGCGCTGCAGGTGGACGTGGTGACGCTGTCGTTCTCGTCGTCGATGAATACCCGCCACGTGCTCGATGCGCTGAAGGAATTGCGTGCCCGGCTGCCGGACTCCGTGGCGCTCTGGGCCGGCGGCGGCAATGCCGCGCTGCGCCGTCGCGCCCCGGCATTCGTGCAAGTCCTGACACTGCCGGACGTGGCCGGTGCGCTGGCCGACTGGCGCAATGGGCAGCGTATGCCCACGGTTGCCTGAAGCGCGACAGGCGGGTTTCCGGGGCAATCCGCGTGAAACACGGGAAATACCCTTTAAGCAAGGTTTCAGGTGCGCTCTGGTAGAATAGCGGGCGCAAGGAACCATTCCCAGCGTGTTACCGGTTCGATACCGGCTGCCCCCACGACACATGTTCAGCTTCTTCAAGAAAAAATCCGTCACGCCCGACGTGCCGCCGGCCGCTCCTGCGGACCAGGCGCCCGCCCCCGTTTCCGCTCCTGTTTCCGCCCCTGTTTCGGCTCCCCCTTCGGCTCCCGCGCCACTTCCGTTCGAAGTCGAAACGGCACCGCGCCCGGAACCCAAACAGTCCTGGATGAACCGGCTCAAGGCCGGGCTGTCGAAAACGTCCGCCAACCTGTCGCTGCTGTTCGTCGGTGCGCGCATCGACGACGATCTGTACGACGAGCTGGAAGCGGCGCTGCTGATGGCCGACGCGGGCATCGATGCCACCGAATACCTGCTCGATGCGCTCAAGCGCAAGGTCAAGGAGGACAAGCTGACCGACGCCGCAGCCGTCAAGGTGGCGCTGAAGGCATTGATGATCGACCTGCTGCGGCCGCTCGAGAAACCCTTCGTGCTCGGCCGGCACCAGCCGACGGTGATGATGATTTCCGGCGTCAATGGCGCTGGCAAGACCACCACGATCGGCAAGCTCGCCAAGCATATGCAGGCGCACGGCCAGACCGTGCTGCTGGCCGCCGGCGACACGTTCCGCGCCGCCGCCCGCGAGCAGCTGATGATCTGGGGGCAGCGCAACAACGTGACCGTGGTGTCGCAGGAATCCGGCGACCCGGCCGCCGTGTCGTATGACGCGGTACAGTCCGGCAAGGCGAAAGGCACCAATGTCGTCATGATCGACACGGCGGGCCGCCTGCCGACCCAGCTGCACCTGATGAACGAACTGCAGAAGATCAAGCGCGTGATCGGCAAGGGCATGGACGATGCGCCGCATGAAACGCTGCTCGTCATCGATGGCAACACCGGCCAGAACGCCCTCACCCAGGTGAAGGCGTTCGACGATGCGCTGCAGCTCACGGGCCTGATCATCACCAAGCTGGACGGTACCGCCAAGGGCGGCGTGCTGGCCGCGATCGCGCGCGTGCGCCCGGTGCCCGTGTACTTTATCGGCATCGGCGAAAAGATCGAAGATCTGCAACCGTTCGACGCCGAGGAATTCGTCGAAGCCCTGCTCGGCTGAGGGCACCAGAAAAAAGCGGCCATGATCGAATTCGCCAACGTCACCAAGCAATACACCTCCGAGACCACCGCGCTGCGCGACGTGACACTGACGGTCGCCAAGGGCGAACTGGTCTATCTGGCAGGCCCGTCGGGCGCCGGCAAGTCCACGCTGCTCAAGCTGATCGCCGCGATGGAACGCCCCACTTCGGGCCAGGTCACCGTGAACGGCACCGACATCGGCCGCCTGAAGAGCGCCGGCGTGCCCTTCCTGCGCCGTAACCTGGGCCTGATCTTCCAGCAGCAGCGGCTGCTGACCGATCGCACGGTGCTGGCCAACGTGATGATGCCGATGCTGGTCACGGGCCTGCCCCGCGGCCAGGCGGCAGAGCGCGCCCGCGCGGCACTGGACAAGGTGGGCCTGCTGGACCGTGCGTCGGCCAGCCCGCTCGCGCTGTCCGGCGGCGAGCAGCAGCGCGTGTCGATCGCGCGGGCGATCGTCAACCGGCCGCAGATCATCCTGGCCGACGAACCGACGGCGAACCTGGACCGTGCCAGCGCGAACAAGGTATTCGATGCGCTGCGCGCGTTCAACAAGGCCGGCGTTACCTGCCTGATCTCCACCCACGACGAGCTGGTGCTGGACAGCGCCACCCGCGTGATCCAGCTGCAGCGCGGCGAACTGCTGGCGGAGGCCGCATGAGCGTGTGGCTGCGTCAACATGGCTATGCGCTGGGCTCCGCGCTGGTGCACCTGCGCCGCGCGCCGGGCTCGTTCTTCTTCAATATCCTCGTCGTGGCGATCGCGCTGGCGCTGCCGTTCGCCGGCGTGACAGTGCTGGACAATATCCGGCCGATGTCCGAACAGATGGCCGTCGATCCGGAACTGTCCGTGTTCCTGAAGCAGGACTTGCCGCGCGAGCACACGCAGGGCATGGCCGGCTCGCTGCGCGCGGCCGCGAAAAACGCCCGGATCGTGTTCGTGCCCCGGGAAAAGGCGCTCGAGGAGTTACAGGAAAAGAATGGCGTGGCCGGCGTGATCGACACGCTGGGCGAAAATCCGCTGCCGGACAGTTATGTCGTTCGGCTCGACGCTTTCCAGAGCGCGGCGGAGAGTGTCCATGTGGACGAGATCGCCGAACGCATCCGTGCCATTCCCGGCGTCGAATCGGTGCAGGTCGATTCGGAATGGGTCAAGCGGCTGGCCGCACTGCTGGGCGTGCTGCGCGTGGGCCTGATGCTGCTGGCTGCCACGCTCGGCACCGTGGTCGTGGCGGTCGTGTTCAACACGATCCGGCTGCAGGTGCTCACGCAACGGGAGGAAATCCTCGTATCGCGGCTGATCGGCGCCACCGACACGTATATCCAGCGCCCGTTCTATTACACGGGGGCGTTGCTGGGGCTGTGCGCCGGCATCGTTGCGCTGGGCGCGGTGGCCCTGTCGCTGCGACCGCTGAACCGGGCCATTGCCGAGTTCGCCCGGCTGTATGCTTCGGAATTCCAGCTGTCCCCGCTCGAACCGCTGGCGATGGCGTTGTTGCTGGCCCTGTCCGCCGGCCTGGGTCTCGTTGGCGCGGCCTTGTCGGTACGGCGGCAACTGAAGCGGCTGTCCTGACAGGGCTTTACCGGTCCTGTCCCGATAAGGTTCGGCCCTTGCAATCGGGCGGGCCGCCCTTATCTGTTTGTTCACACCTTCCTGCCGGCGTACAAAGTCGTTGGCTGCGGTCCTACACGCCTCCCCGGCCCATCGTGCGTTCACGCACAGAGTGCGTTGCGCCCTGTCGATAATCTTGATCCCAATCCTTTGATCCAGCTCAAATTCTGGCAAGTAATAAATGCCGGCGTGAGCCGTATTCCAGGCCTAACGGCTAGTATCGAGCCATAGTATTTTGGCTATCGGGGCCATTGAATAGTCTAGATTGGCACTCCTTAGTGGAGAGTGCTAATATATGTTCAAACGCAACGTTGAACACGGCAAAGCTTGACAGACAGCCCTTGCCGGTGGTTAAGACCGAATTAAGTTCGACACTGCATGCTGTATGCAAATGTCGTGCTGCAATCCCGCAGCGTGACGGAGCAAGACCTTCAAGCGAGGAATGAAAATGACTATGTCCACACCTTCCGCCCTCGTTCCAGCCGGAACCAGTGCACTGGGACTCGGGTTCAGCGGCAACCTGGGTAACCTGGACGCCTACATTTCCGCTGTGAACCGCCTGCCGATGCTGACGCATGAAGAAGAAGTCTCGCTGGGCCGGCGCCTGAAGGAAAACAACGACCTGAAGGCGGCTGAAAAGCTCGTGCTGTCCCACCTGCGTCTCGTCGTATCGATCGCCCGCGGCTACCTGGGTTATGGTCTGCCGCATGCCGACCTGATCCAGGAAGGCAACATCGGCCTGATGAAGGCGGTGAAGCGCTTCGACCCGGACCAGAACGTGCGCCTCGTGTCGTACGCGATGCACTGGATCAAGGCCGAGATGCACGAGTACATCCTGAAAAACTGGCGCCTGGTGAAAGTGGCGACGACGAAGGCACAGCGCAAGCTGTTCTTCAACCTGCGCAGCCATAAAACGGGCCTCGATGCGATGACGCCGGCCCAGATCGATGCGCTGGCGAAAACGCTGGACGTGAAGCGCGAAGAAGTGATCGAGATGGAAACCCGCCTGTCCGGACGCGATATCGCCCTGGAAGCGCCGACCGACGACGAAGACGACAAATTCTCGCCGATCGCCTACCTGTCGTCCGACCTGTCGGAACCGACCAAGGTGCTGGAAGCGGAACAGGTGACGCGCCTGCAGTCCGAAGGCCTGGAAACGGCACTGGGCAAGCTGGACGCGCGCTCGCGCCGCATCGTCGAAGCGCGCTGGCTGGCCAACGATGACGGTTCCGGCGCCACGCTGCACACGCTGGCCGACGAGTTCGGCGTCTCCGCCGAGCGGATCCGCCAGATCGAATCGGCCGCGCTGAAGAAAATGAAAGGCGCGCTGGCCGCTTACGTGTAACGCGCCCCGCGCCACCCAGAAACCCGGCTTTTACGCCGGGTTTTTTATTGCCCAAAACCGGGGTCAGACCCCGATCACGGGAAATATTGCCAAACAATGGGGTCAGACCCCGATTTTTGGAAATATTGCCAGAAAATGGGGTCTGACCCCGGTTTTTGGAAACAGATTGAAGAACCGACCTCCTCCGACTATTTCCTTAAAAATAGGGTCCGTCCCCATTTTTTGAGCAACTTTTGTTCTCGAACGCTCCATTTCCAGGCAGATAATGCTCAGCCGTGCGCTGCCAATAATAACAATTTGATAACCTCGCCTCCCCAGTCATTTGCATGGAGGACCTATGCAAGCCAGGTTTGTCGGCACCATTACCGGTGCGTTGATGTTCGGCGTGGTGGCCGCCTGTTCGGTCGAGCGCACGCAATCGGCGGCGGACGTGGCGGATGCCAAGCCGCGCAAGACCAGCGCCATTTATGCGCTGCGCCAGGGCGAAAGCGTGATGCTGGCGCCGGGCACCACGTTGAAGCTCGACCGCATCAACGACAGCCGCTGTAAGAAAGGCGCGGTCTGCGTCTGGGCCGGCTATATCAGCTACACGTTCACGCTGACGAGCCGCCTCGGCACGCGTAATTTCGTGCTCGCGGAAAACATGCCGAATGCGCAGCCCGCCATCACGCAGGATGGCCTGACGTTCGCGCTGGAAAAACTGGAGCCGCCCGAACCGCCCGCCCTGGACGAGGCGCTGCCGGATTATCGGGTAAGCTTGCGCGTATCCATCGTTCAACCGGCCCAGCCCGCCAAAACATGACCAGACGCCTCGTCGCCACCATCGTCCTGACCGCTCTCGGCACGGTCGCCATCGCGAAGACACCGGTGGCCACCGGCACCGGCGGCGCGGTGGCAACGATCAGCGAGCAGGCTTCGCAATCGGCGATCGCGATCCTGGACCGGGGCGGCAATGCGATCGACGCGGCCGTGGCCGCGGCGGCCACGCTGGGCGTGACCGACCCCTTCAGTTGCGGCATCGGCGGCGGCGGTTTCATGGTGGTGTACCTGGCGAAGGAAAAACGCGTGATCACGATCGATCACCGCGAAACGGCGCCGGCCGCATTCACGCCCGCGGTCTTCCTCGACAACGGCAAGGAGATGGATTTCGACACCGTGGTGGCCAGCGGCCAGTCGGTCGGCGTGCCGGGCACCGTGCGCGGCTGGGACGAAGCGCTGCGCCGCTACGGCACGATGTCGTTCAGGCAGGTGCTCGCGCCGGCGATCGACGTGGCCGGCAAGGGCTTCACGGTCAACGCCAATTTCTCCCGCCTGGTCGACGAGAACACCGGTAAATTCCGCCGTTTCCCGGCCACCGCCGCGCTGTACCTGAAGGATGGCAAGGCGCTGCCGCCCGGTGCGTTGCTGAAGAATCCCGGCCTGGCGCACGCCTATCGCACGCTGGCCAAGGGCGGCGTCAAGGCGTTCTATGAAGGGCCGCTGGCGCGCGCGATCGTCGATGCCGTCAACCGCCCCGCCACCGCGCCGGGTGTCGCCGTGCGTGGCGGCGCCATGACGCTGGCCGATCTCGCCAACTACGAAGCCCGCATCCGCCAGCCCGTGCGCAGCACCTACCGCGGCTACGAACTGTTTGGCATGCCGCTGCCCAGCAGCGGCGGCGTGACCGTGTTCGAGGCATTGAACATCCTGGAAGGCTGGGACCTGAAAGCGCTGCCGCGCCCGCAGGCCGAGCACCTGTACCTGGAGGCGAGCCGCCTCGCGTTCGCCGACCGCAATGCGTATCTCGCCGATCCCGAATACATCGATGCGCCTGTCGCGGGACTGCTCAGCAAGGAATACGCGGCGCAACGGCGCAAGCTCGTCGACGCGGACCGCGCGGCCGGCGGCCCCGTGGCGGCCGGCGATCCCTACCCCTTCCAGCAGGATGCCAGCGTGCCGCTGCGCCCCGCGGCTGCGGCTGGTCCTGCCACCAGGCTGCAGCAGGAAAGCGCGCATACCACGCACCTCACGGTATCGGACAAGGAAGGCAATATCGTCTCCTACACGTTCACGATCGAATCGTGGGGCGGCAGCGGCATCGTGGTGCCGGGCTACGGCTTCCTGCTCAATAACGAGATGACCGACTTCGATTTCGCCGGCCCCGCGCCGAACGTGCCGGAAGCGGGCAAGCGCCCGCGCAGCAGCATGGCGCCGACGATCGCGCTGAAGGATGGCAAGCCGGCATTCACGATCGGCAGCCCGGGTGGCGCAACGATCATCACCACCGTGCTGCAGACGATCGTCAATCACGTCGACCTGGGCATGCGCATGGACCAGGCCATCGACGCGCCCCGCCTTTCCGAGCGCAATGGCGCGGCCACGGACGTGGAACCGGGTTTCTCCGGCAGCCCGCAGGCCACGGCGCTTGCGCCCTTCCGCCAGCGCTGGGCGGACAAGCCGGAAGAAATCGGCGCCGCCAACGCGCTCGTGTTCAATCCGGACGGCACCGTGACCGCCGTCAGCGAAGGCCACCGCCACGGCATCGGCAGCGCGCTGGTGCAACAACGGGCCCACTGACGGCACGCCCGCAGTACAAGCTCAATTTTGCAGGCTTACTTTGCAGGCTCATGTTTCCTGACGGCGTTTTACCTGCTTTTACCCGTGATGGGCCAGTCACCGCCTGGCAAGCACTTGATATTCCATCTATAATGAGAATCGTTCTCATTCTCATTATTGGAAATCCATGCTGCCCCCGACCTTCTTCCCGCGCCCCAATCCCCTTGCCCTGGCCGCCGCGCTGCTGTGCGGCACCGTCCAGGCTGCCCCGGACACGCCGGTGCCGGAAGAAGCCGAGCAGCAAATGCAGACCGTCGTCGTGCAAGGAAGCGCCGAGGCTGAAAGCTATACGGCGAAAAACAGCACGGGTTCCGCAAGGCTCGACCTGTCGCTGCGCGACACGCCGCAATCGGTTTCCGTCGTCACGCGCGCGAAGCTGGACGACTTCCAGCTGGACGCCGTCAACGACATGCTGGAGACCGTGACCGGCGTGACCGTCGAGCGCGTGGAAAACGACCGCACCTACTACACGGCGCGCGGCTTCGACATCACGAACTTCCAGTATGACGGCGTGGGCACGCCGTTCGTGTTCGGCCTGGTAATGGGCGACCTGGACACGGTGATGTATGACCGCGTCGACGTCGTGCGTGGCGCCAACGGATTGATGTCCGCCACCGGCAACCCGTCGGCCACCGTCAACTTCCTGCGCAAGCGCCCGACGATCCCGTTCCAGGCGTCGGCGAACGTCACGGTCGGCTCGTGGGACAAGAAGCGCGTGGAAGCCGACATCGCCGGCGCGCTGAACGAGTCGGGCTCGGTGTCGGCCCGCATCGTCGGCGCCTACGAGGATGGCGACTCGTACCTCGACCGCTATTCGGCAAAGAAGAAAGTGTTCTACGGGGTGGTGGAAGCAAAACTGGACAAGGACACCACGCTGACCGTGGGCCACGCCAGCCAGGTCAACGATACGAAAGGCGGTATGTGGGGTGCGCTGCCGCTGATCTATTCGGACGGCACGCCGACCGACCTGCCGACCGGCTATTCGACGGCCGCCGACTGGACGCGCAACCACGTGGACAACCAGCGCACGTTCGCGGAACTCGTCCACCAGTTCGGCAACGGCTGGCGCGCCCAGGTGACCGCCACCCGCAACACGACGAAGACCGACGGCAAGCTGTTCTACACCTCTGGCGACGTCGACGCGGCAACCGGCCTTGGCCTCGTGTCCTATCCGTCGCTGTACGCATCGGATCTGAAGCAGAACCTGCTCGACGCTTCCGCCACCGGCCAGTTCACGCTGGGCGGACGCCGGCACGACCTGACGTTCGGCGCCAACTGGTCGCGCTCCACGCTCGACGACGTGTCGCACTACGGCCAGGGCATCGGCACGGCCCTCGTGGCGCTGGACCGGTGGACCGGCAGCTACCCGGAACCGGCATTCGATTCGGCGACCGATGGCAGCGCCTACGTGGACAGGCGCAAGTCCGCCTACGTGGCGGCAAGGTTCGACATCACCGATCCGCTGAAAGTGATCACCGGCTTCACGCACACGAAGGCGGACAGCACCGGCACCGCGTATGGCGTGACCAGGTTCAAGTCGAATGCCAGGACCACGCCCTACGTGGGCCTGACGTACGAGCTGACGCCGGCGCTGACCGCCTACACGAGCTACACGGAAATCTTCAATCCGCAAAGCGAGACCGATGAAAGCGGCGCCACGCTCGACCCGATGGAAGGCCGCACGGCGGAGGCGGGCATCAAGGGCGAATGGTTCGGCGGCAAGCTCAATGCCGCCGCCTCGGTCTACAGGACGAAGCAGCTGAACACCGCCGAACAGGCCGGCATCACCAGCGCCGGCAAGGCCTGGTACCGCGGCATCGATGCCGAATCGAAGGGTGTCGAACTGGACGTCTCCGGCGAACTGGCGAAGGGACTGCAGGTCAGCACCGGCTTCTCCGTGATGAACCTGGAAGACCCGGACGGCAACACCGTCAAGACCTACATGCCGCGCCGCCTGCTGCGCGCTTCGGCCACCTACCAGGTACCGTCGCTGCCGCAACTGCGCGTGGGCGCCAACGTCAACTGGCAGGACGACATCTACCGCAACGAGGCGAACGGCGTGATCCGCCAGCCGTCGTATGCCACGCTGGGCCTGATGGCACGCTACGACATCGACCGGAACCTGTCGGTGGCGGTCAACGTCAACAACGTGACGGACAAGCGCTACCTCACGAGCCTGTACTGGAGCCAGAGCTACTACGCGGCGCCGCGCAACGCCAGCGTGACGCTGAACTGGAAGTATTGAGGCGGCAGCGCTTCAGCCCTTGTTTTCAATTCTCGATTTCAGCCCTCGGTTTCAACCATGATGGGTGCGGGAATCGGCCGGCGCTTCTTCCCGCTCGCGCATGCCGTAGTCGCGAATGACGCCGGCGATGCGCAGCCGGTAGTCGGCGAACAGTGCCTCGCGCCCCGCCTGCTGTGCGGCGCGGTGCGCTTCGAGCGTGCGCCATTGCACCAGCGCCGCCTCGTCGCGAAAGAACGACAGCGACAGCAGCTTGCCGGGATCGGCCAGGCTCTGGAAGCGCTCGATGGAAAGAAAGCCGTCGATGTCCTCCAGCAGCGGCCGCAGCGCCGCGGCACGGTCCAGGTATGCCTGCTTGCCGTCAGGGTGCGGCATCACTTCGAAGATCACGGCGATCATGGTGCATCCTTTTCAATAAAGGCGGGCATGCGGGCATTCACGGATTGCCGGTAGCGCCAGCCCACGCGGGGCAATGGCCCGGCTGCGTCCAGCGCCTGCATGGCTTCCATCGCGATGGTTCGTGCCAGCCGCTGGCCCGGGCAGGCATGGCGGCCTTCGCCGAAGCCGGCCGTGCCCGCCAGCACCAGCAGCAACGCGTGGCCGGCCGGAATGTGCGCACCGGCGATGCGGATATCGACGGCCGCGAACCGGCGCGTGTTGTGGATGGCCGGATCGCGCGCCATCACGGCCGGCACCAGCAGCGCTGGATCGCTCGCGTCGCCACGCAACCGGGCCACGATGCAATTGCCGAGCAGGCCGGCCGTCGCTTCGAACGTTTGTGTCATCAGGCCAGCGAGGTTGGCGAGCAGCACATGCTCGTCCGGCCACTGCGCACCGGTCACGCCGGCCAGCAAGGCTGTCCTTCTCTCCTGCCGCACGAGGCGGTGCAGCGCATCCAACAGCGCTTTCGCCGCATCGTGCGCCGCCGCGATTTCGCTCGCAGACGCCAGCGGCGACAGGCACGCCACGTAGCGGGCCACCAGCGCCGCGATGCGCGGCAATTCCTTGTCGTTGAAACCCAGCAGGCTGGCGACCGTGCACACCGGCACGCCGCGCACAAATGCATCCAGCGTGACGGCCTCGCGTACCCCGGCGGCCATGCGTGCGGCAATGCTTGCCGCGCGGTCCGCCACGGTCGCCACCGGCAATTCGGCCAGCGCCCGTTGCAGCGCGGCCTTGGGCGCGGCATGGCGTGCGCCGTCGTTCATGCGCACCAGCGCGCCGAACAGGTCGCCCGCCGGGCCGGCCAGCGCGGCCGGCACCGGTTCATGCACGGGCCGCACGCGGCAATCCGGGTGCGCCAGCAGATCGCGCACCGTGCCGGGATGCGCGGCAACCCACAGTCGCAAGCGCTCGTCGCAACGGGGGACCGTATCCGCCGCCAGTGCGGCGTAAAAGGGATAGGGGTCCGTGAGGGTAACCGCCGCCACCGCGTCGATGGGCCATTGGCCGGTGTCCATGCTGTTCCTTTGCTTGATGGGAGGGATGCAGTATCCTGAAAAAACCACACCGATACTTCGCCCGGGACCGAATCATGGATGCAGCACGCGCCGGCGCACCGGCCACTACCGCCACTGTCGCTACTACCACCACTGTCGCCACCACCGCCACCACCGCCGACGATCGCCTGGCCCGCATCGCCGCCGCCATTGCCGAACCGGCCCGCGCGCGTATGCTGTGCAGCCTGCTCGACGGCCATGCGCGCACCAGCACCGAACTGTCGGTGGTGGCCGGTATCGGCCCGTCCACCGCCAGCGCGCACCTCGCGCGGCTGCACGAGGATGGCCTGCTGCGCCAGCTCGCGCAGGGCCGGCACCGCTACTACAGCCTGGCTGGTGGCGACGTGGCCGCCGCGCTCGAAGCGCTGCTCGTCGTGGCCGGTGTGCAGCGTGCCCCCTTCCTCACGACCACGCCGGACCGGCTGCGCGAAGCGCGCACCTGCTACGACCACATGGCCGGCGCGCTGGCCGTGCTGCTCAACGATCACTTCCTGGCGGCGGGCTGGCTCGTCGAGGATGGCGGCGCTTATGCGCTGACTGCGCAAGGAGAGGAGCGCTTCGCCGCGCTGGGGCTCGACATTGCCGCGCTGCGCGGCCAGCGCCGCCGCTTCGCCTGCCCCTGCCTCGACTGGAGCGAACGCCGGCCCCACCTGGGTGGCGCGCTCGGCGCGGGGCTGCTGCGGCTTGCATTGAACAAGGGCTGGGTCGAGCAGGACCTGGACAGCCGCGCACTCGGCGTTCCACCGCGCGGCCGGCGGCGCATGCTCGCCGCGCTGGGTGTCCCCGACCAGGCTGCGCGATGAGTCCTGCGGCGCAAGTTCCTCGCTGTTAGTCCGGCGCTGTAAGTCCGGCGCTGTAAGTCTCCGCCGTCAGTCTCCGCTGTAAGTCTCCGCTGTAAGTCTCTATTAAGAACCGCATCCGATGATGGGATTCCACAACCACCCGGGGACATCACATGAAAGAAGCCATCCGCGCTAACAAGGGTTTCATCGCCTTCCTGCTGCTGTTCGGGATCTTCCGCACCGCCGTGGCGGATTGGAACCCGATTCCTTCCGCATCGATGCGCCCCAACCTGCTCGAGGGCGACGTGGTGTTCGTCAACCGCCTGGCCTACGACGTGAAGATTCCCCTTACCGACATTTCGCTGGCGCGCACCGGTGAGCCGCGGCGCGGCGACGTGGTCACGTTCTCGTCGCCCAAGGATGGCACCCGGCTCATCAAGCGGATCGCCGCGCTGCCGGGCGACACCGTGGAGATGCGCGGCGAGCGCCTGCTGATCAACGGCCGCCAGGCCGACTACACGGTGCTGGGCAATGGCACCGAGCATATCGCGGCACTGGGCGACCTGGCTGCGCTGCACCTGCGCGAGCGCAGCGGCGACGCCGACTACCGGATCCAGGTGCTGCCCCAGGTGCGCGCGATGCGCGACTTCGGCCCCGTGACGGTACCGCATGACAGCTACCTGATGCTGGGCGATAACCGCGACAACAGCGGCGATTCGCGCGTGTTCGGCACCGTGCCGCGCGCGCTGCTGATCGGCCGCGCCGAGCGCGTGCTGGTATCGGCCGACATTCTCGGCAACTGGGCGCCGCGCACGGACCGCATCGGCATGAGCCTGCGCCAGCAATGACGTAATGTTAAGATCGTCGTTCCCCACGTGAACCGGGAGCGACATGATCGAATTCGATGGCCTGGCCAAGCGCTACGGCGACTACGAAGCGGTAAAGCCGCTGACGCTCGCCGTACGGCGCGGCGAAGTGTTCGGCTTTCTCGGCCCGAACGGCGCCGGCAAGACCACCACGATCCGCATGATGATGGGCATCCTCGTGCCCAGCGCCGGCCGCGTGCTGGTCGATGGCCTCGATTGCCATGCCGGGGCGGCCGACGTGAAACGGCACGTCGGCTACCTGCCGGACAATCCGATCTTCTACGATTACCTGCGCGGGCGGGAAATCCTGCAATTCGTCGGCGAGATGCATGGTTTGCCGCGGCGCGCCGCCGCCGCACGCGCCGATGCGCTGCTGGCCGAATTCGGCCTCGATGAAGTGTCGGAGGAATTCGCCGTCAACTATTCGATGGGCATGAAGAAGAAGCTGGGCCTGGCCTGCGCGCTCGTGCACGACCCGGCGGTGCTGATCCTCGACGAACCGATCAACGGCCTCGATCCGCGCGCCGCGCGCGACGTGCAGGAATTACTGGTGGGGCGCGCCGCCGCCGGCAAGACGATCTTCGTCTCCACCCACCTGCTCGACATGGCGCAGCGCATGTGCGATCGCGTGGGCATCATCCACCGCGGCGCACTGGTGGCGACCGGCGCGCTGGACGACTTGCGCGACGATAGCGACACGTCGCTCGAGGAAGTGTTCCTGCGCCTGACGGACGAATCCGGCGAGCCGGCGGTGACGAACGAGGCGGCAGGGGGATGAACGGGCCGCTCCCCGTCGGCAATGCGCGCGCCGCCTGGCTGCTGGCGCGGCTGCGGCTGCGCCGCCTGCTGAACCTGGCCACGCTGTCGATGCGGCGCAAGCGCGGCACGGGCAGCGCCAGTGGCCGCGCCGCTACCGCCGGCAAGCGCCGCGGCAAATGGATCCTGCCGCTCGCGATGGCGCTGGCGATGGTGTTTGCCTTTTCGTTCCAGGCACGCCAGATCCTGATCAACCTGCATTGCGAGCTGGCGCAGGAAAGCGCGTGCAAAGGCCACGTCACCGCGCATGAGCGGGACCGGGCGGCGCTGGCCGACTTGGGCGAGGCGCCATTCAGCCCGGCGCTGCAGCGCGCGCTGGCGATGGAACTGTGGCTGCTGTGGCTCGTGGCCCTGCTGGTGCCGCTCGGCAGCCGCGAACTGGCGCAGCCGGACTGGGACCTCGAATGGCTCGTCACGCTGCCCGTACGGCGCAACGGATTGCTGTGGGCTCGGGTCGCGGAGCGCACCGTCACCAATCCCACCGGCTGGCTGGTTTTGTTCCCCGCGACGGCGACGATCGGCTGGTATGCCGGCTTGCGCTGGAGCTTGCCGCCCACTGCGCTGGCCGCGTCGCTGGCCTTGCTGGCGCTGGCCGCCACGGTGCGCACGCTGGCCGACACGGGCTTGCGGCTGTCGCTGCCACCGTCGCAATTGCGCAACCTGCAGGCGGCGATTTCCGTCGCGTCGATGCCGCTGATCTACGTCGTCATCGCGCTGTCGACCGGCGGCGGCATGGTGATGGACTGGGCGCGCGCGTGGCCGGCATGGACGCTGTGGACGCCGCCCGGCCTCGTCGGCCAACTGCTCGACGCCCGGTCGCTGCAGGCCGCCCTCGGCCCGGGCGCGCTGCTTGCGTTGCAGACGGCGCTGCTGCTGGGGGCCGGCATCGCGCTGTTGTCCCGCCAGCTGTCGGCCGGCGTGGTGGCCGCCAGTTCGCGCGAGTCGGCACGTGCGCAGCGGCCGCCGGCCCCGGCAAGGGACATGCCCGGTACCGCGCTGCAGCGGCGCGAGCTGCGGCTGCTGGGCCGCGACCGCACGTTCCTCGTGCAAAGCCTCGTGGTGCCGCTGGTGATCATCGGCAGCCAGCTGTTCTTCACGGGGCGCATGGATGCGATGGCCGAAATGGGCACCGACGGCGCCGCGCTGGCGTCGATCGCGTTCGGCCTGGGCAGCTATGTGCTGCTGTTGTCGGCCTTCCAGACCATCAACACGGAAGGCCAGGCGCTGTGGATGCTGTACACCTTTCCCGGCACGCTGGAACGGATGCTGATGGAAAAGGCGCGGCTGTGGGCGTTGCTGGCGCTGGCCTACCCGGCCGCCGTGTTCGCGGTCGGTATCGCCCATGCGCCCGCCATCGATCCCGGCCTGCCGGCGCGGATCGCCCTGGTGGCGCTCGGCATTCCCATCTTCGCGCTGATCGCGGTGGCGCTGGGCGTGTGGGCTTCCGACCCGCTGGCGCACGAAGCCGGCGCGCGCATCCGCCCGACCTACGTGTACCTCTACTCGATCTTCGCCGGCATGTATGGCTTCGCGCTGTACACCGACACGTGGACGCACCGGGTGGCCGTGGTGGTGCTGCTTTCCGCCCTGGCGCTGGCGCTGTGGCAGAAGGCACGCGACCACCTGCCCTACCTGCTCGATCCGTCCGCGGCGCCGCCGCCGCGCGTGTCCGCGGCCGACGGCATGGTTGCCGCGCTGCTGTTCTTCGCCGTGCAGGCGATCGCCGTTACCGTCATTCACCGTGGCAAGGGTACGCCGGCGCTGCCGGACCTGGCGCTGGCACTGGCCATCGGCGGCGCCGTCACCTGGGCGCTGGTGCGCTTCGTCTACTGGCGCATGGGAACGGCCGGCGTGCCCCGCTTCCTGCATGGGCCGATCATGCCGGCCTTGCTGTCCGGCGCGGCATGGGCGCTGCCGGCCATCGGCGCCGCCATGCTGTACATGCTGGCGATGCGCCACTTCGGCATCGCCCTGCCGCAGCCGGATGGCGCCATCGCATTGCCCGTCCTGCTGGCCATTGCCTGTGTGGCGGCGCCGCTGTCCGAGGAGTTCATCTTCCGCGGCCTGCTGTTCGGCGGCCTGCGCCGCTCGCTGCCCGCCATTCCGGCCGTGGCGGCCAGCGCGGCGCTGTTCGCCGTCGTGCATCCGCCGGTATCGATGGTGCCGGTCTTCGTGCTGGGTGTGTGCGCCGCGCTGGCTTACGGGCGCAAGGGCGGCTTGCTGGCGCCGGTGGTTACGCATGCGGTGTACAACGCCGCGATCATCGCCTTGCAAGGCTGAGCGCTTACGCATCGGGCTTGGCTGCGATAAAATGAGAATCATTCTCATTCATAGGCCCGCGTCATGCTTCCTTTCCTTCCCCGCCGCCGCCTGCTGGCCGCCGGCGGTACCCTGCTCGGTTCGGCGCTGCTCCCTGGCGTGGCCCGCGCCGGCGATGCCTGGCAGGCCGTCGCGCTGCCGCAGGCACGCCAGCGCGACCTGGCTTCCTCGATCACGGGCGGGCGCTACCGCATCTTCCTCAGTGTGCCGCAGGGCCGGGACATGCCCACGCCGGCCGCCGGCTATCCGGTGCTGTATGCGCTCGATGGCAACGCCTCGTTCCCCTTGCTGGCCCAGATGGCCCGCATGACGGCCTGGCGCAGCAAGGTCACCGGGCAGGCGGCGCCCGTCATCGTCGGCATCGGCTATGCCACGGACGACGACTACCATCCGGACCGCGGGCGCGACTACACGCCGCCCACGACCGGTGCACCGGCGACGGAGGGCGGCGCCGACCGCTTCCTCGACTTCATCGAGCAGGAATTGAAGCCGCTGGTGCGGTCGGTGGCGCCGGTCGATCCCCGGCGCCAGGCGCTCTACGGGCACTCGTACGGCGGCCTGTGCGCGCTGCACGCGCTGTTCACGCGACCGGCGATGTTCCAGGCGTATATCGCCGCCAGCCCGTCGATCTGGTACCGCGAACGCGCCGTGCTGGCAGGGCTGGAGGGGTTCGGCAAACGTGCCGCCGCGCTGGGCGTGAAGCCGTCGGTGCTGCTGTCCGCGGGCGAACTGGAACAGCCTGCCGGTACCGTCGCCGGCTCGCGCGATGCGATCGCCGCGCAGCGGCGGATGATCGATGAAGCGCGGGAGTTGTCCGTGAAACTGGCGGCGATGGAGGGTACGATATCGCGTGCGCAGTTCCTGGTCTTCGCGCAGGAAAACCATGGTTCCGCCGCGTTTCCGGCCATGGCGCGCGGGCTGGAATTCTTCCTCGCCTAGCTTCTTTAAAGCAGGCGCGCCGGGCACACCGCCCGCATGATCCACAGCACCGCCGCGCCCAGCGCGCTGGTGGCGATCGTCGTCACCACGATCAGCGTCGGCAGCGCGTGCTGGCCATACTCATCGGCCAGCACGATCGTCCCCAGCGCCACGATCAGCTGGGCCGGCACGATCACCCGCAGCCAGCGCCGCACTCCGGGAAACCCCCGCCGCTCCAGCGTGCGCGCTGCAAGCACCACGGGCCCGCACAGCACGGCGAGGAAAACGGCGACAAACAAGATCATCTGCAGGATGCGCATTCGGTTCCCTCGTCAAAGGCGGCCAGCATAGCGCAATAATCTCGAAAACATTTCCTGAAACCGGGGTCAGACCCCGATTTTGGGAAACAATTTCCAGGAATCGGGGTCTGACCCCGGTTTTGAGAAATATGGCGTGTAAAAAACGGTGGCCGGATTACCGGGCCACCGTGAGGGTTTGCGCGCCATGGGCGGGCGCGGGTGATATACGTTACAGGTGCTGGGTGACTTGCGGCATCAGTTCCTCGAACGTGCGGCCGATGCCGTTCTCGCCGATCGCGTGCATTTTCCACTCGCCGTTGTGCCGGTACAGCTTGGCCATGATCTGGGCACTGTGCGAGCCCTGCACGGAGAGGTCGAAACGCGCCACTTCCTTGCCGTTGTTCGCGTTCACCAGCCGGCAGTAGGCGTTCTGCACCTGCGCGAAGCTCTGGCCCGTGAAGCTGTTCACCGTGAAGACGATGCTTTTCACGTTCGCCGGCACCTGGTCGAGACTCACGCTGATCTGCTCGTCGTCGCCATCGCCGGCACCCGTGCGGTTGTCGCCCGAGTGCATCACGCTGCCGTCGCGGCTTTTCAGCTGGCGGAACCACACCACGTCGACCGGCTTGTTGGCTTCGTCGAACAGCAGGCAGGAAGCATCGAGGTCGATGTCGGCGCTCTTGCTGCCGAAGCCGAGGAAGCCCTTGCTCTTCACGGCATCCCAGCCCAGGCCCATCGATACGTGCGACAGCGCGCCGCCGCCTTCCTTCTCCAGCGAGATCTTCTGGCCCTTCGTCAAATTGACAGACATGTCATCCTCCTCGATGTGTTGCGCTTCACTGCGCTTTTACCGTGCCCTTCATTGCCCTCGTTACCGTGCCCGATACTGCACTCGTTACTGCGGCTTCGTGCTCGACAGCCACGACAGGAACGCCGCCCGGCTGCGCGAGCACACCACCACCTTGCCGGTGCCCGAGAAGCGCAGCACCATCCCTTCGCCGCTCGTCACGCTGTTGACCAGGTTGCCGAGGAAGCCGCTGCTACGGCTCGTCGACACCGACATCTCGTAGCGCAGCGAGCTGTCCCAGCACACCACGTGCGAGTTGTCGATCACGATATCCTTGCCGGCTTCCACGTCCAGCGTGGCCACCGAGCCGAAGCCCGATACCACCAGCTGGCCGCTGCCGGAAGTTTCCGTGATGAAGAACCCGCCCGTCTGGCCGAACAGCGCGGTGCCCACGTTCTGGGTCCTCACGTTCAGGTTCACGCTCGACGATGCCGCGACGAACGCGCCGTCGCTGATCATGTACTGGCGCGCGCCCACGTCCAGCACCTGCATCGCGCCCGGCAGCGTGGGGGCCAGCAGGCAGTCGCCATCGCCCTTGACGGCCTCGATATGCTGCTGGAAGAACGACTCGCCGTTGGCGAACGTGCGCATCAGCGCCGCGCCCAGCCCGCCGTTCATCTTGCCTTTCAGCTCGAGGTTCGACTCCATCATGACCATGGCGTTTGCTTCGCAGTAGATCTTTTCGCCGTGGCGCAGCGTCACGTGCAGGAACGGATCCTCTTCTCCGGTAATGCTGAAAACGGGCATGGCTTACACCGCGACGCCGTAGCTCTTGGCCAGCGCAGCCAGCCCGCCGGCATAGCCCTGGCCGACAGCGCGGAATTTCCAATCGCTGCCATTGCGATACAGTTCGCCGAACACCATCGCCGTTTCCGTCGAGCTGTCCTCGGACAGGTCGTAGCGCGCCACTTCGGAGCCGTTGGCGGCGTTCACGCAGCGCACGAAGGCCTTCTGCACCTGGCCGAAGTTCTGGCGGCGCGCATCGGCATCGTGGATCGTCACGCAGACGGCGATCTTGTCGACGTCCGCCGGCACCTTCGACAGGTCGACCTGGACGGATTCGTCATCGCCCTCGCCTTCGCCGGTGCGGTTGTCGCCCGAGTGCACGATGGAACCGTCGGCCGATTTCAGGTTGTTGTAGAAGATGAAGTCGGAGTCGCTGCGCACCTTGCCGTCCGTCTTGAGCAGGAAGGCCGAGCTGTCGATGTCGAATGCGGCGCCGTCGGTGTTGCGCACGTCCCAGCCCAGGCCGATCGTCAGTTGCGACAGACCGGGAGCTTCCTTGGACAGGTTGACGTTGCCGCCTTTTTGCAGACTGATTGCCATGATCGAATTCTCCTTTGGTTGTTTGAGACACCTTGCTTCCGGCGCGACGCACCGGTGTCCTATGGCGCGCCGCGATTCTCGGAACGGGCTTGTCACCCGTCCATTCTTATTTTAAGTGTTCGCTTGCAACCCTCACGCCATGGCGAGGGATTCCTGCCGCTTGCGGTACCGTACCGACGACCACACCGACGCCGCGATGAAGGCCACGCCGATCAGGCCGGTGAAGATTTCCGGCACATGGAACTTCATGCTTGCCAGCATGATCGCTGCCAGGATGCCGATCGCATAGTGTGCGCCATGTTCCAGGTACACGTAAGCATCGAGCGTGCCTTTTTCAACCAGGTACACCGTCATCGAACGCACGAACATCGCGCCGATCGCCAGGCCCACCATGATGATGACCACATCCTTGGTGATCGCGAACGCGCCGATCACGCCGTCGAAACTGAACGAAGCATCCAGCACTTCCAGGTACAGGAAGCCGCCGATACCGCCGCGCTTGACCATCTCGCCCACGCCCGATTCGCTCTCTTCACCCGCTTCGAGGTAGTTCGACAGCGCATCGACGCCCACGTAGATCAGCAGGCCCCACAGGCCGGACAGCAGCACCGCCAGTTTCTGGCCTTCCTGCACGAGCGTCATGCAGCCCAGCAGCGTGGCCAGCGCCACCATGATCGAGATCGACGAAACCTTGCCCAGCGAACCGAGCTTCTGCTCGAAGTTGCCCAGCCAGTGCGTTTCCTTTTCCGGGTCCAGGATGAAATTCAGGAACACCATCAGCAGGAAGATACCGCCGAACGCCGCCACTTCGGCATGGTGCTCGGTCAGGTGGCGCGAATATTCATCCGGGTTGTTCAGCGCCAGCGTCCACACTTCGGTCAGCCCGATATCCGCGGCCACGGCCACGATCACGAGCGGGAACAGCAACCGCATGCCGAACACGGCGATGATGATGCCCACGCCCAGGAACAGCTTGCGCCAGAAGTCGTCCCATGTCTTCAGCACGGAGGCATTGACCACCGCGTTGTCGAACGACAGCGAGACTTCCATCACGCCGAGAATCATGGCAATGCCGAGTGCCGACAGGGCGCCCGTAATGCCTGCCGCACGGTAGCCCCACCAGCCTGCGATGGCCAGGCAGACTGCCGTGACTATGAATGAAATCCTGAAATGCTTCATTAATCTTCCCCTTGTTTGCTTAGTATCTACTTAATGTTTGCTCGACATCATGCAGTGTAGAGCCTGGCACGCAATTGGAAAACAGCAGTTCATGGGAGGCTCACTTCGCAAAAACCGAACCGTCGATCCCGTTTTCGCTTTCGGACCGCCAGGAAGTCTCCGCTGCCGGCTCGTCCGCCGGCGCCGGTGTCGCATGCGTGCCGAACCTGCTGGCACGGGCAATGACGGCATTGGCCCAGTCGCGGTGCGTGGCCACTTCGCACATCGAATCGTCGAGCTTGAACACGGCGGGAGCGTCGCGGTCCAGGATGCGCAGCGCCATCGCCACCTCCTTCGGCTGCACGCGGAAGTGCTGCTCGATCGGCTCGATCTGCGACGGATGGATCGCGGTCTTGCCGACCATGCCGTAGGCGATGTCCTGCTGTACTTCCTGCGCCATCAGCGCCGGGCAATCCAGGTGCTCGAACACGGGGGACGTGAGGCGCAAGCCATGCGGCCGGAACGTGGTCACGAGGCTGGCGATCACGGGGCCCAGCGGCGACTGGTAGATCGTCATGTCGCGCGACCGGCGCAGTCCCAGCAGCGCCAGCAGGTCGTTGCCACCGATCCGCAGCGCCAGGATGCGGTGGGCGATGTCGGGCGCGGACAGGCGCACCCGGAGGGCGCGCATTTCCGCCGGATCGAATACCTCGGCCGTCTCCAGCGTGGGCATCAGCAGGTGCTTCGTGCCCGCCAGGGGGCGCATGTAGTCGTCCAGGTTGTCGCGGGTGGCCTTCGGGATCACGAAGCCGGCCAGCTTTTCCGCCCCCGGCATCGCCAGCACGCGCGCCAGCACCGTGGTATTGCGCACGCGGACGAAGCGGTCGAGCCGCGCATGGCTGCGCGTGGCCGCCAGCGTCCGGGCCAGGCTGGCCAGCGCCGTTTCCAGCTCGCGCTCGGCCACCGCATCCTCGGTGCAGAAAATGACCGAGCGCAGGGCCGGCATCCGCTCGCCGTCGGCGATCGCGGTCAGGTCCTTGTGCGTGGCCGGTACGTACAGCGACGCGCCAATGGGTTTGTCATGCATCGCCTTCCCTCCTGATCAGTGAAACGCCCTGGTAGGGCAATGTGCGGTCGACCACGACCGGAACGCCTTTTTCCTGCGCCAGCAGGTTCAGGTGCGCGACGTCGGCCGTATCGGGGTCGCGCAGGATCAGCAACCGCGGCACGCGCCGCAGCAGCACCCGCGTCGCTTCGCCGATGCCGGGCTTGATGAGGTTGACATCGGCCACGTCGTAGCGTTGCGCGATCTCGCGCAGGCAGGCGCGCGACGTGGCGGCCGCGCGCGCCCGGTCCAGCGGCACCGGGGCCAGTTCGCCGGCCGCGGCGATCTCCAGCGCGGCGGCGACGATATCGTCGGCAAAGCCGCGCGACCGGTCATGCGCGGCGAATTCCTGGTAATACAGGCAGCCATGGAAATCGTCCTGGTCGCTGTCGCCGCTGATGACGGTACGGCTGACCAGCCCGGACACGGTGGCGTTCAGGATGCTGGACGGAATCAGGTAATCGGCGTCGGAACTGGCGCAGGCGGCGGCACCGGCCAGGTCGGACAGCACATACAGGCCGGTATCGAGCCGCACACGGTGGCGCACGTTGAATTCGCCGACCGACCGTTCCAGCTCGCGGGCGATCACGCCCTTGCCGGTCCAGCCGTCGACGAACACGATCGAAGCCGGCACGTGGCGCGCCAGGATGGTGCGCAACGCCGCCGCGTCGATGCCGCGGTCGCGCACGATCGATACCGAATAATGGACCACGTCGCGGTGCAGCACCTGCTCGAGCAACTGCTTGAGGATGACGCCGACCGGCGTGCCGGCCCGGGCCAGCGACACCAGCGTGATCTGGCCGGCGCGGCGTGCCGCGATCAGGTGCGCCAGCCGCAGGCAATCGGCCGCCATCCGGCCGCGGTTGGCCCGGCATGCCTCGTCGAACAGCGCCAGGTGCCGGCTCGACGGCAGCGATTCCGCCGACAGCATTTCGCTGTAGTGCCGGCGGCCGGACTGGATCAGCGCCTCCTTCTCCTCGACGGACGTGAAGGAATGGCCGGGCAGGCGGCGGAGCAGGAAGCGCACGTCGCCCTGCCGGTAGCTTCCGGAGAAATCGTTCATAGCGCCCCCACCGTCAATGCCGCCAGTTGCGTGCCGCGCGGGATGATCGCATAGTCGCAGGCGGCCATGAAGCGTGCGTCCGAGCGGCTGTCGCCCATGCCGAAGGTCATGATCTCGCCATGCTCGTCGCGCAGGCGGGCCTGCAGGTACTCGACCGCGCGCGCCTTGTTCAGCCGCTTCGGCAGCACCGCCAGGTTGTTGCCGTTGCGGTGCAGGCAGAACTCGCGCCCTTCGGCGGCAAGCCACGGCGCCACCGCCTCGCGTTCGATCGCGTCGAGCCGTTCCAGGTTCTTGTCCGGGTCCTTGACGTTCACGTAGAACGGCAGGCCAAGATCCTCCACCAGCTGTATCCGCGCCGGGATGCCGGCCTGCCGCGCGTAGCCGTCGATGACGGCCTGCGCCTCGCGCAAGCCCGGCAAGGCGGTGGCCATGTCGTCGCCCATGCGCGCAAGCCAGACCGGGTCGGGCGTGCCGTCCGGCGCCAGGATGATGCCGCCGAAATCGATGATCCGGCAATGCGTGAACGGGTAATCCACCCGCGCCAGGCCATCGCGATCGCGCGCCGTGGTGGGGATCAGCGTCATGCCCTGCCCCACCATGTCGAGGAAGGCGCGCTGGCGGCCGTTCGTATAGGAATTCGCCGAACCGTCCTTCAGGAAGGCGATCGGTCGCAGCGTTTCGCGCGGATCGCATTTCGCCAGCGAATGGAACAGCGTGTCGTCCAGGTCGACGAACAGGAATTTATGCAATGTCGCTCTCCGATCGGAAATGCACCAGGCGGCCGCCGACCTGGCGGGCCAGGTCGCGCAATGCTTCCCCGGCCGGCGTTTCATGGCAGATGAACACGTGCGCATACTGGCCCGGCCGCACGTTGTAGACATAGTTGGCGATGCCTTCGCCGTAATTGTCGGCGAAGGCGAGCCGGCTGCCGATCGCCCCCCATTCGAGGATCGGCGAACGGGTGGTCGACTGCACGGCGACGTCGATGCCGCGCGCCTCCAGCGCTTCGGCCAGCAGGAATGGCGGGTGCATGAATTCCCCGGTTCCCAGCACCAGCACGCGCTCGCCGGCCTCGATGCCCGATGCCAGCACGTCGGCCGTGGCGGCGGGGATGGCCAGGGGCCGCGGCAGGCCGGTGCGGCCGAAGGCGCCCCCCACCGCGACACCATCGGCCGCGCCGACCACCTGTGCCGGCCCGGCCTCGGGGAAGCTGGCGCCGGCGGCGAATGTATAACTGCCGCGCAGCGCGGCGCCCTGCGTGACCGGCAAGCCGATGGCTTCGGCCAGCGCGTCGCCGGCGCCTTCGCCCATGAAATCGGTCAGCGTGGCCAGGTGCACATGGGCCAGCGCTGGATTGAGCGCGCGGCACGCAGCCGCCAGGTTGCGGAACGTGGTGCCGGTGCTGGCTTCGTCGTCGACCAGCACGAGGCTGCGCGCCCGCATGAACAGCGCGTGCAGTGCCGGATCGGTGGGCAGGTGCAGGAACTGCCGCGGCGCGTGGCTGTGCGGCTCGGCGAATTCGACCAGCGGCGCGCCATCGATGCGATAGCGCGTGGTGTGCAGGAACAGCGCTTCGTTCCCGGGGCCGCGGCGCAGGTGTGCCTCGAACACGCCCTGTCCCAGGCCGATCGCCGTTTCGGCCATGGCGATGAAGACCACAGGCCCCGGCAGCGCGGCAGGCAGCCCTGCCGCAAGCGCATCGTGCAATTCCCGCATGGCGCCGGGCCGCGATGGCCAGTGCTTGCCCAGTACCTTGCTGACGAACAGGAAGCCCCGTTTCGCATTGGCGCGCGCGCCGAAGCCGAGCAGCATGTCCAGCGGATAGGGGCCCGGCGCCGTGCGCACGGCCAGCACGCCGGTCGGCATGGCGACCTCGCGGGTCTCGGCCGCGTGCCGGTCCTCCACCATGCGGTCGTTCATTGCGCGCCTTCGATTTCGATGGCGTGCTGCCACTCGCCGACACGGATGCCGGCGCGCACCGGAGGAATCTCCAGGTGTTCATAGCCCCGGTCGAAACCGGCAAGCGCCAGCCAGGGCAACGCCGGCCCCGCCATGCACGCCATGCCGACACCGCCGGACATGCGCGGATTGATTTCCAGCAACCGCATGCGCCCGCCGCTCTCGCGGAACTGCACATTGAACACGCCGTTCAGGCCGTAGTCGGACGCCAGTTTCGCCACCGCGTCGAGGATCACCGGTTGTGGGTCGACCACCTGGCCGGCGCCCGGCTTGGTCAGCTTGCGGCGCGGCACGGCGCAAACGAGGCGCCCCTGGTCGGCAACGCAATCCACGCTGTATTCCAGGCCTTCGAGGAATTCCATCAGCAGCATCGTGCGGAACTCTCCCAGGCCGGCGAGGCCGGCACGGAAGTCTTCCAGGCCGATCTGGTACTGGTCGCCGGCCATCAGGATCTGCGCGCTGTTGCGCCCCTCATCGAGTTCGGCGAAACCCAGGCCATAGACGGACTTCGACGGCTTCACGCACAGTTTCGGATACTTTGCCCGCAACGCGGCATAACCGGCATCGAATTGCGCCGCCGTGGTGAACGGCACGGTTTCCGGCGGTGCGGCAACGGGCAGCTCGACGGTCGCATAGAAACGTTCCTTGTCGTGCAGCAGGGCGAGCACCTCGGGGCTGGCCACCGCCAGCACCCGCGTGCCGATGGCGGCAAAGCGCTCCCGTGCACCGCTGACCAGTGCCGCCTCCCGGTGGGGAACGAAAATGCCGATGTCCCATCGCTGGCAGAACTCGAGGCACCACGCCAGGTAGTCATCACCCTTCAGCGGTGGTTCCACTTCGAACTGGTGAGCCGCGTTCGCGGCAACGGTCCTGCTGCCGGCCGAGTACAGCAGGTGATACCGCCCGGCGTGGTCGTGCTGCCGGATCAGTGTCATCGCGTTGTAGATCGATGAAAACGTTCGGTTGTACCAGACTCGCATATGTCCTCGTTATCGAATGATCGGCCGCCGGCCGCGTGCGCGGGGCGTGGAGACCTCGAGAATAAATCAAAAAAGCAAAAAAAGCGGTGGCCGGTTGACCGGACCACCGCAAAGGGAAGCGCGCCATGGGGCAGGCGCAGGTGAAACACGGTACAACTGCATTCGAATACTGCTTGTCCTTGCGCGGCGGCGCCGGGCCGCCGCGACTCACTTGCTACGGGTGCCGGCAGGTGCCGGCAGGTGATTACAGGTGCTGGGCGACTTGCGGCAGCAATTCCTCGAAGGTGCGGCCGGTGCCGTTTTCGCCGATCGCATGCATCTTCCATTCGCCGTTGTGGCGGTACAGCTTGGCCATGATCTGGGCGCTGTGCGAGCCCTGCACGGACAGGTCGAAGCGCGCCACTTCCTTGCCGTCCTTCGCGTTCAGCAGGCGGCAGTAGGCGTTCTGCACCTGGGCGAAGCTCTGGCCGGTGAAGCTGTTCACCGTGAAGACGATGCTCTTCACGTTGGCCGGTACCTGCTGCAGGTTGACGGTGACCTGCTCGTCGTCGCCATCGCCGGCGCCGGTGCGGTTGTCACCGGAGTGCACCACGCTGCCGTCGCGGCTTTTCAGCTGGCGGAACCACACCGTGTCGACCGGCTTGTTGGCCTCGTCGAACAGCAGGCACGAGGCATCCAGGTCGATGTCGGCGCTCTTGCTGCCAAAGCCGAGGAAGCCCTTGCTCTTGACGGAATCCCAGCCCAGGCCCATCGTCACTTGCGACAGCGCGCCGCCGGCTTCCTTGTCCAGAGAGATCTTCTGGCCCTTACTCAAATTCACTGACATGATTCGCTCCTTTGTTCACTGCGTGTTTGCTGCATGGTCACTGCTTCATTTCGCGGGCGGCCGGCGGCCGCCCGCTGGCAATCCTCAGACCGCCACGCCGTAGCTCGTTGCCAGGGCGCCGAGGCCGCCGGCGAAGCCCTGGCCGACAGCGCGGAATTTCCAGTCGCTGCCGTTGCGATACAGTTCGCCGAACACCATCGCCGTTTCCGTCGAGCTGTCTTCGGACAAGTCGTAGCGCGCCACTTCCTGGCCGTTGGCGCTGTTCACGCAGCGCACGAACGCTTTCTGTACCTGGCCGAAGTTCTGGCGGCGGGACTCGGCATCGTGGATCGTCACGCAGACGGCGATACGGTCCACTTCGGCCGGCACCTTGGCCAGGTCGACGTTCACGGTCTCGTCGTCGCCCGAGCCTTCGCCGGTGCGGTTGTCGCCCGAGTGCACCACGGCGCCGTCGGCGGTCTTCAGGTTGTTGTAGAAGATGAAGTCCTGGTCGTTGCGCACCTTGCCGTCGGCCTTCAGCACGAATGCCGAGCTGTCGATGTCGAATGCGGCGCCATCGGTGGTGCGCACGTCCCAGCCCAGACCGATCGTCAGTTGCGACAGACCGGGAGCTTCCTTGGACAGGTTGACGTTGCCGCCTTTTTGCAGACTGATTGCCATGATCGTTACTCCTTCGTTTAGTAGGACACCTTGTTGCATATCCGGCGCGACTGGTGTCATGTAGCGCGCCGCGATTCGTCGTGGGCGGACTCCCGCCCCCTTCCGTCATGGGCAGTGCGGTGGTTTGTCGCGCTGCCCGTTTGTTCTTGCTCAACTGCTTTTTTGTTTTGTCTTGTTGCTCAATCAATGCATGCAGTGTAGAGAGTTTCCGCCAATTGAAAAATAGAAGATAATGTGAACTTCACTTCGCAAAAGCCGAAATCATGAAAACCAGCGGGATCAACTTTCGCCACCTGTATTTCTTCCGCGTGGTGGCCGCGGAAGGCAGCGTCACGCGCGCGGCGGAGCGGCTTGGCCTGGCCATCCAGACCGTCAGCGCGCAGTTGTCGGCGCTCGAGCAATCCGTCGGCAAGCAGTTGCTGACGCAGCAGGGCCGCCGCCTGGTGCCGACCGAAGCGGGCCGCGTGGCGCTCACCTATGCCGAACAGATCTTCGAGCTGGGCGACCGCATGCAGGAAGCGCTGAACGAGGCCGATGCGGGGCGTACCCGGCTGACCGTGGGTATTTCGGACTCGCTGCCGAAACTGATCGCTTATCGCCTGCTGCGCGCCGCTTTCGAGATGCAGGTGCCCGTCAAGCTGATCTGCGTGGAGCGCGAATTCGAATCGCTGCTGGCCGACCTGGCGCTGCACAAGCTCGACGTGGTGCTGACGGACCGCTCCGTGCGTGCCTCGGCCAGCCTGCGCGTGTACAACCACCTGCTGGGCGAGAGCGAGATGATGCTGTTCGGCGGGCCGGATCTGGTCAGGGAGCTCGGCGACGACTTTCCCCGCAACCTGCACCATGCGCCGATGCTGCTGCCGACACGGAACAACGCGCTGCGCGGCCGCATCGACGAATGGCTGCTGAAACACGACGTCCGCCCCGACGTGGTGGGCGAATTCGAGGACAACGCGATGCTGACCACGTTCGCGCGGGATGGCAAGAGCCTGTTCTTCGCCCCAGCCGGCCTGGAAGAAGACATCCTTGCGCAATACGGCGCCATTCCCGCCGGCGCCGCCACCGAACTGCGCGAACAATTCTATGCGATCTCGAGCGAACGGCGCATCAAGCACCCGGCGGTGGAAGCGATCATGGCCGCGAATACGGGACTGTTTACGGTGTAGGACACCACGCCCCCGGGCTTAATTTGCGCTGGGTAACGTGCCCGTCGGATAATATGTCTGTTTTAACTACCCGCCCCGGAGAATTCCGCACCACGCGCCACCATGCTGCGCCGTGACGGAAGCAGCCCTGGGTGTGCCTTATGCATAACCTTTTGCTGGTCCTGTTCGCACTCCTCCTCGTTGCACTGAACGGTTTTTTCGTTGCCGCCGAATTCGGTATCGTGACACTGCGCCGCACCCGCGTGCGCGCCATCGCGAAAACACAGGGCTTGCGGGGCCGCATCCTTGAAAAAGTACATGGCGAGCTCGATGCCTACCTGTCCGCATGCCAGCTGGGCATCACGCTCGCTTCGCTGGGCCTGGGCTGGATCGGCGAACCCGCATTCGCCGGCCTGCTCGAGCCGCTGCTGACCGCCGTCGGCGTCACCTCTCCCGAAGTCCTGCACGGCATCTCGTTCGTGTTCGCCTTCGTCACGATCTCGTTCCTGCACATCGTGGTCGGCGAACTGGCGCCGAAGTCGCTGGCCATCCGCGTGCCGGAATCCGTGGCCGTCTGGTGCGCCGTGCCGCTGTATGGCTTCTACTGGATGATGTACCCGGCGATCTGGGTGCTGAACAAGAGCGCCAACATGGTGCTCCACCTGGCCGGCCTGCGCGGCCCGGGCGGTCACGATTCGCACTATTCGACCGAGGAACTGAAGCTGATTCTGCGCACCAGCAAGCCGGGCGAGCAGTTCGACAAGGACGAGCGCAACATCCTCGCCAACACGCTCGATTTCTCGCAGCTGCGCGTCTCGGACCTGATGCGGCCCATCAACGAGGTGATCGCATTGCATGCCTCGCGTTCGCTGGAAGCGAACCTGGAAACCGTGGTGCGCAACCGCTTTTCGCGCTATCCCTATTTCGACAGCGACGAATCGGTGCTCGGCATCGTGCACCTGAAAGACCTGTTCTTCGCCCAGCAGAGCGGCAAGCCGATCAAGTCGTTCACGCCATTCCTGCGCCCCGTGGAGACGATTTCCGCGCGCACGCCGGCGATCGAACTGTTCCGCCGCTTCCGCGAAGGCGCCCCGCACTTCGCGCTGATCGGCGAAAAGGGCAAGCGGCCGGTGGGCTTCCTCACACTCGACAACCTGCTTGGCGCGATGGTGGGCGAGATCCACGACGAATTCCGCCTGAACGAGAACGACTGGCTGAAAGGCGACGACGGTTCGCTGATCGGCAAGGCCAGCCTGCCGATCTTTTCGCTGGAACGGGTGCTGGGCATCGACATCGAGAACGAGGAACTGGGCCTGGACGAAGTGGAATCCGTGGGCGGGCTGATCATGCTGAAGCTGGGCGACATCCCGAAACAGGGCCAGCGCGTGAGTTTCAACGCGTTCGACATCGTGGTGCGCAAGATGAACGGTCCGCGCATCCTGCTGGTGAAGGTCATCCCTCGCGTGCCGCGCACCGCCGAGGATGAACAGGATTGAAATGAAAGGAACCCGCATGCCGTATCGCCGATTTGCCCTGCTGGGCGCCACGCTGCTGGCCGCTTCCGTGCTGGCCCAAGCCGCCCCGCAATATGTGGAGGTGGGCACGCCGCTGCCCCGCTTCCACCTGCTGAAGGAAGGCAGTCACCGCTACCTGCGCTACCTGCGCTCGGCCGACGGCAATATGGCGCTCGACATCTGGCAGCGCGACATCCATTTCGACGGCAAACAGATGCAGTTGCGCCAGCGCTGGGATGCGGTGGGCAAGACCCCTTCCGTGAAGCGGCTCGAGTCCACGTTCGAGACGGGCACCTTCCGCCCGCTGACGCATGTGCGCATCACGGAAAAGAATGGCCGCAAGACCGTGGAAGGCTTTGCCTTCGCGCCGGACAGGATCAGCGGCATGGCGGACCTGCGGGACAACTCGCAGAAGAACCTGGCGGTCGACACGAAGGAGCCGGCCTTCAACTTCGAGGCCGACATGGAATTCATCCAGGCGCTGCCGCTGGCCGACGGCTACGAGGCGCAGGTCGTGTTCTACCACGCCGGCGGGTCCACGGCGCCGGCCCGCTACACGTTCCGCGTGGCCGGGAGCGAAGCCATCGCCGGTCCCGCGGGCCCCGTCGACTGCTGGATCGTCACGACCGACTACAACGTGCCGGGCAGCGTATCGAAGTTCTGGTATGCGAAAGGCACGCAGCTGATGGTGAAGCAGGAAAGCGCACTGCCCGACGGCCGCACGCTGGTCAAGACCCTGCTGGACTAGCACGTTTCCCAAAACCGGGGTCAGACCCCAATCCGAGGAAATATTTCCCAAAACCGGGGTCTGACCCCGGTTTGAAGAAATTGTGCGGATCGTTCACGGTGCGGCCTCGCCCTGCTCGCGCCCGGGCCGGTGCGGCGTGACGGGGTTGACGTTGGTCCAGTTGCGCAGCAGGCCCAGGGCGACGGCCAGCAGCGTGGGGCCGATGAACAGGCCGACGAAGCCGAACGCGATCACGCCGCCCAGCACGCCCAGCAGCACGAGCAGGAACGGCAGGCTGGAGCCGCGGCTGATCAGCACGGGCTTGACGACGTTGTCGACACCGCTGATCAGGAACACGCCCCACACCACCATGAAGATCGCCCAGCCGGTGCTGCCCTGCTGGAACAGCCAGATCGCCGCGCCGCCCCAGATCAGCGGCGGCCCCACGGGAATCAGCGAGAACAGGAACGTGGCCACGGCCAGCAGCGCCACGGCCGGCACGCCGGCGATCATGAATCCGGCGGCGGCGACGAAGGCCTGCGCCAGCGCGGTGCCGAGCAGGCCGTACATCACGCCGCGCACGGTGCGGCTGACGGTGTCGGCCACTTCCAGCGCATGCTCGCCCATGATCTTGTCCATGCCGATCGACAGTGCCTTCAGCAGCGTGTGGCCATCGCGGTACAGGAAGAAACTGACGAATGCCGCCAGGCTCACTTGCGCCACGCCGCTGCCCAGCACGAGGCCGCCGCCCAGCAGGAAATGGCGGGCCGGTTCCATGAAGCGCTTCGCCGTATCGATCAGCTGCTCGCGGCTGCTGATCAGGTTCTGCACGTAGTTGAAGACAGTGTCGCCGACGACGGGGATGCCGCGCAGCCAGTCCGGCGCCGCCATCGTGCCGGACGCCAGCGCATCGCGCAGCGCGCGGTAAACGTTGCCGGCATTGTCTGCCACGTTCCACGTGACGAGGGCCAGCGGCAGGAGGATCAGGAGGACCAGCGACACCGTCATCACGGTGGCGGCCAGCGTGCGATGGCCTTTCAGCCTGTCCAGCAGGCGCACGTACACCTGCCAGCTCGAGATCGTGATCGCACAGGCGAACAGCACGGCCGGCAGGAACGGCCGCAGCACCCACAGGCAGCCGACGACGAGGAACACGATCGCCGCGAGGCGGGTATAGGGTTGAAAGCGCTTTTCCATGCGGCGGCATCCTCCAGGTTGCCTGGCAGATGGGGGCGGCCTGCAAAGGATGCAAGGTTATCGGAAAGACAGCGGCCCGCCGTGGCGGGCCGCAACACAGGGAAACGACAGGAGGATGATCAGGACAGCAGCTGCTTCAGGTCGTGCACCACCGGCTTGGTGCCCTGCGCATGGCGCAGGAACAGGCGCACCTTGCCCTGCTTGTCGAACACGTAGCTGCCTGCCGTGTGGTCGATCGAATAGTTGGCCGGATCCTGGCCAGGCACCTTCTTGTAGAACACCTTGAATTCCTTGGCGGTCTGCGCGATTTCGGCCGGCGTGCCATACAGGCCGGTGAAGCGCGGATCGAACGCCGGAACGTATTGCTTCAGCAGTTCGGGCGTGTCGCGCTCCGGGTCGAGCGTCACGAACAGTACCTGCACGTCGCTGGCCTGCGGGCCCAGTTCCTTCATCACGGCGGCCATTTCCGCCATCGTGGTCGGGCATACGTCCGGGCATTGCGTGAAGCCGAAGAACATCACCACCACCTTGCCCTTGTAGCTCTCCAGCGTGACCGGCTTGCCGTTGTGGTCCTTCAGCGAAAAGCCCTTGGCGTAGTCGAGGCCCGTGATGTCGGTGTTGACGAAATTGGCCTTCTTGTCGGCGCAGCCGACGAGGACACTCAGGAAGAACAGCGCGGCAAGCAGTTTTTTCATGTCAGATCCGGATGTAGTGATCGAGCAGCAGCGCGCCGAACAGCAGCGCCAGGTACAGGATCGAGAAGGCAAAGGCCTTGCGGGCCAGCAGGTCGCTGTAGTTGCGCCAGATGCGCCAGCCATACCACAGGAACACGGCATCGAGCAGCACGGCGCTGACCAGGTAGATCAGGCCGCTCATGCCGACGGCGAACGGCAGCAGCGTGGTGGCCGCCAGCGCGATCGAATACAGGAACACGTGGAACTGCGTGAACGCCATGCCATGCGTGACGGGCAGCATCGGCAGGCCGGACTTCGCATAGTCGTCGCGGCGATACAGCGCCAGCGCCCAGAAATGCGGCGGCGTCCACAGGAAGATGATCAGCACCAGCAGCCAGGCCTGCATCGGCACCTCGTTGGCGATGGCGGCCCAGCCCAGTGCCGGCGGCATCGCGCCCGACAGGCCGCCGATCACGATGTTCTGCGGCGTGGCCGGCTTCAGGATCATCGTGTAGATGATCGCGTAGCCGACAAAGGTGACGAAGGTGAGCCACATCGTCAGCGGGTTCACCAGCGCATACAGGATCCACATGCCGGCGCCGCCGATGACGCTCGAGAAGACCATCGTTTGCGTCGGCGTGATCTCGCCGCGCGCCATCGGCCGGCGCGCCGTGCGGGCCATGCGCGCGTCGATCTCGCGCTCGGCCAGGCAGTTGACCGCGAACGCGGCACCGGCCAGCAGCCAGATGCCGATCGTGCCGGCCACGACCAGGCGCCAGTCCGGCAAGCCGTCGGTGGCGAGGAACATGCCGATCACGGCGCAGAACACGGCCAGTTGCGTGACGCGCGGCTTCGTCAGCGCCCAGTACTGGGCGATGCGGCTGGTCTGGCGATGTGCGGCGGCTTGCGTGGTCATGGAGTGGGTGTCGAAAAACTGGCCCGATAGTTTACCATGGTCAGCAACAGCACGAGGAGAGCGGCACCGGCGTTATGCAGCACGGCGATGGTCAGCGGGAAGTTCAGGTAGATCGTGGCCACGCCGGTCAGCAGTTGCAGCACCAGCACGATGGCGATGCCCTTCACCGGTTTGCGCAGCAGCGGCACCCGCCACGCCTTCCAGCAAGTGTAGCCCAGCACGAGCACGACCACGAGCGCGAAGTTGCGGTGCACCCAGTGGATCGCCGTCAGCGCGGAGAATGGCAGGTAGTGGCCGGCCTTGGTCTTGCCCAGCTCGCGCCACAGGTGGAAGCCATGCTCGAAATCCATGTCCGGGATCGCCTTGCCGCCGCACAGCGGGAATTCCATGCACGCCAGCGTGGCGTAGTTGGTGCTGACCCAGCCACCGAGGAACAGCTGCACCAGCACGATGAAGCCCGACAGCGCCGCGAGGCGGCGGATGGTGCGCAGCGTGGGGGCCGGCACGCCCGCCGGGCCGAACGGTGTCATCGCGTTGTCCTGCCGGCCGCCGAACCAGGCGAGCAGCGCCAGCAGCCCCATGCCGAGCAGCAGGTGGATGGTGACGATCACCGGCTGCAGCTTCAGCGTGACGGTCCATGCGCCGAAGGCGCCCTGCAGGCACACGAAGAAGAACAGCAGGGTGGGATAGCCCGGATGGTAGCCGGCCTTGCGCTCGCGGCGCCAGCGGTACCACGCCACGGCCATCATGGCCATGATCAGCACGCCGATGGCCATGGCGAAGTAGCGGTGGATCATCTCGACCCAGGCCTTGAACATCGTCACCGGGCCGCTCGGCATCAGCGCCTCGGCGGCGCGGATTTCCTCGTGCGCGAGGAACGGGTTGGCCAGGCCGTAGCAGCCCGGCCAGTCCGGGCAGCCCAGCCCCGAATCCGTCAGCCGGGTGAATGCGCCGAACACGATCAGGTCGAACGTGATGAACACGCTGATCCACACCAGCTTGCGGTACTTGTTGACATCCTTCGAAATGAACACGATCGACAGCGGCAGCAGCGCGACGATCAGGGCGGTGATGGCCATCTGGGCCAACGTGGTGTGGTGCATGGTGTTCCTTTGTTCAGCCGCGCTGTTACCCGATCGACGACGCCTTGAGCAGCTTGCCGATATCCTTCTTCATCTTCGCCGGATCGGGATCCTTCGGGAAGCGCATCATCAGGTTGCCGCGCGGGTCGATGATGTAGATGTGGTCTTGCGCTTTGCCGCCCTTCTCCACCGGCAGCCATTTATGGACGGCATCGGCGGGCGCGCGCAGCAACCGCGTGCCGTCGTTCACGCGCAGCAGCATCGTTTCCAGCGGCTGCTCGTCCGTGATCAGCCACACGCGTTCCACGCGGTCGCGTTCCTTGCCCTGCATCGTGCGCAGCTGGCGCATCGTGAACAGCTGGTCCTGGCACGCCTGGCCGCAGTCCGAGCCGCCGACCTTCAGCATGATCCACTTGCCGGCCAGGGACTGGAGCGTGACGGGATCGCCGCCCACCGTGCGGGTGGCCATCTCCGGCATCGGCACGGTGCGCGGGTCGATCAGCGTGCCGTAATTGGTGCGGCCGGTCGGCTTGACCACGTAGTACATGAAGTAGGAAGCGACCAGCGGTGACGCGCAGACGGCCAGCACGGCGAGCAGCTTCCAGCGCCCGAGTTTCTTGTTGATTGGTTTATGTTCCACTGCGTTTGGTTCCACTGCGAAATCCGCTGATGATAAAGAACAGGAAGGCCGTCAGCGCCAGCGCATACCACTGGAACGCATAGCCACGGTGTTTGTCGACGCCCAGGTCGGGCGCCGGCCAGTCGCGCAGCAGCACGCCTTCGCTGCCGTCGGCGGAGGTTTGCTCGAGCACGAACGAATGCAGTTGCAGGCCGCTGGCGGCGGCCACCTGGTCCACGCCGGCATTCTGCACGATGGCGCCGGCCACGAGTGGCGGCGCATCGCCCAGTTCCATCACGTGCCCGGCATTCGGCTTGGCCACGCCTTCGATCGTGACGATGCCGGACGGCGTGGGATACGGAGCGATGCGCTGGCGGTCGGCCACATCGCGCGGCAGCCAGCCGCGAGCCACCAGCACATGCATCGCCGTGCCCTGGAGGCGGAACGGCATCAGCACGTAAAAGCCGGCGCGGCCCGCATGCGGACGGTTGTCCAGGTACACGGGCCAGCCGGCGACGAACGTGCCGGTCGCCGACACGCGGCGGAACTGGGCCTCGGCCATCGCGATGGGCGAAGCGCCCGCCACCAGTGGCGCGGCGGTGCTGCCGCCGGCCAGCTCGGCCGCCACTGCCAGTTTCTCGTCGGCGCGGCCATCCTGCCAGCGCCCCAGCGCAATACCCAGTATCACCAGCAGCAGCGTGGCCACGAACGGCACGGCCTTAAAACGGAACGCGATACGCATTACAATGAAACTCCACTTTTCCGTGCCGCCATCATGAAAATTTTCGTCGCCATCGCCTTCATCCTGATCATCGGCAGCCTCGCCTCGGCGCTGTTCTACCTGATGCGCGGCAAGGGCGGCAATCCCCGCACCGTGCGCGCGCTTGCGCTGCGCGTGGGCTTCTCGGTCGCGCTGTTCGTCATCATCCTCGTGCTGAACCGGATGGGCTATATCCAGCCGACCGGCATTCGCTGAGTCCGAACAGGCAAGGCCGCACAAGGTCATACAGGACAAGGTCAAACAAAAAGCCGCAACGGCTGCCCGCTGCGGCTTTCATCCCACCAGGCGAAGCGATTATAGCCTTGCCTTACAGCCAGTACACTACGACATAAAGTCCGAGCCACACGACGTCGACGAAGTGCCAGTACCAGGCGGCGCCTTCGAACGCAAAGTGGTTTTCCGGCGTGAAGTGCCCTTTCATCACGCGGAACAGCACGACGGCCAGCATGATCGCGCCCATCGTCACGTGGAAACCGTGGAAGCCGGTCAGCATGAAGAACGTGGAACCGTAGATGCCGGACGTGAGCTTCAGGTTCAGGTCCTGGTAGGCGTGCATGTACTCATACACCTGGAAGCCCATGAACACGGCGCCCAGCAGGATCGTGGCAGCCAGCCACAGCGCGCACTTGCTGCGCTTGCCGGCCTGGATCGCGTGGTGCGAGATCGTCAGCGTAACGCCCGACAGCAGCAACAGCGCCGTATTGATCGTCGGGATCGGGAACGGGCCCATGACGTTGAAGTTGTCGACCACGCCGGCCGGGCCGGTATTGCCCCACTGCGCCGCGAAGTCGGGCCACAGCACCTTGTGGTCCAGGTCCGCCAGCCAGGGCATCGAGATGACGCGGGCGTAGAACAGCGCGCCGAAGAAGGCGCCGAAGAACATCACCTCGGAGAAGATGAACCAGGCCATCGACCAGCGGTAGGAGTGATCGATACGCTTGCTGTACAGCCCTCCCTCGGATTCGTGGATCGCGTCGCCGAACCAGCCATACAGCACGGCCAGCATGGCGGCGATACCGACGAGGCACACCAGTTTGCCCCACGTGCTGTCATTGACCCACGCCGACGCGCCGACCATCGTCACCAGCATCGAGATCCCGGCCAGCATCGGCCAGCGGGACGGCCCGGGCACGAAGTAATACGGTGCTTGCTTCGAAATCATCTTCATCTCCTCGCGAACTTGTCGAATTTACGAATTTCTATTTATTGGGATACCACCAGCGCGACGACGGCAACCAGGATGCCGATGAAGACGGCCGCGGCGATCAGCCCGGCCACGATCACATGGATCGGGCTCAGCTTGCCCGTATCCTGGTCGAAATCGCTCTTGCGGCGCAGCCCCACGAACGACCACAGCACCGCCTTCAACGAATACAGGAAGGACGGCTTGCGGTCGTTCACAACTGCCCCGCCCTATCATGCCGCAGTGATTCCGACTCGGGCAGCGGTGCCTGGGCCAGCCCGCCGATCTCGATGAAGGTGTACGACAGCGTGATCGTCTTCACTTCCTTCGGCAGCTTCGGATCCAGGTAGAACATCACCGGCATCTGCTTTGCCTCGTGCGCCTGCAGCGTTTGCTGCTTGAAGCAGAAGCACTCCACTTTCTTGAAATGCGGCGTGGCGCTTTGCGGTGCGTAGCTCGGCACCGCCTGCGCATTCACCACGCGGCCCTGCGAATTCACCACCTCGTACACCACCGTCACCATCTCGCCCGGATGCACGGTGACGCTGTTCGTCGTGGGGCGGAACCGCAGCGTGCCCTGCACGTTGCTGTCCAGCTCCACGGTGATGCTGCGCGAACGGTCGACCTGGGTGTTTTCCGGCGGCGCCACGGTGCCATCCTTCTGCGTCAGCACGTTAATGCCGAGCACTTCACAGATGTGCTTGTAGACCGGGATCAGCGCGTAGCCGAACCCGAACATCGCCACCGCGATCACGACCAGCTTGCCGAGCAGCTTGCGGTTTTCGTCTTTCATCATGATGCGATGCCCGGCTCAGAGCAGGCGCTGGGCGATCACGGACACGAAGAACACGAGCGCGATCGAACCCAGGATCAGCGCCAGCCGCAGGTTGCTCTTTTTCTGGTTCGACATGGCATTCCCCTGCTTACTTGACGGTCGGCGGCGTTTCAAAGGTGTGGAACGGCGCCGGCGACGGCACGGTCCACTCCAGGCCTTCGGCACCTTCCCATGGCTTGGCCGGTGCGGCCTTGCCGCCACGGATCGTCGGCAGCACCACGCAGAACAGGAAGAACACCTGCATCAGGCCGAAGCCGAACGCGCCGACCGACACGATGGCGTTGAAGTCGGTGAACTGCGCCGGGTAATCCGCATAGCGGCGCGGCATGCCGGCCAGGCCCAGGAAGTGCATCGGGAAGAACGTGATGTTGAACGTGATCAGCGACACCCAGAAGTGGATCTTGCCCATCGTTTCGTTGTACATGTGGCCCGTCCACTTCGGCGCCCAGTAATAGAAGCCGGCGAACAGCGCGAACAGGGAACCGGCCACCAGCACGTAGTGGAAGTGCGCCACCACGTAGTAGGTGTCGTGCACCTGGATGTCGATCGGCGTCACGGCCAGGATCAGGCCCGTGAAGCCGCCGATCGTGAACACGAAGATGAAGCCCACCGCGAACAGCATCGGCGTCTCGAACGTCATCGAGCCCTTCCACATCGTGGCGATCCAGTTGAACACCTTCACGCCGGTCGGCACCGCGATCAGCATCGTGGCGTACATGAAGAACAGCTGCGACGTGACCGGCATGCCGGTGGTGAACATGTGGTGCGCCCAGACGATGAACGACAGGATCGCGATCGACGCGGTGGCGTACACCATCGATGCATAGCCGAACAGCGGCTTGCGGGCGAAAGCCGGGATGATCTGCGAGACGATGCCGAATGCCGGCAGGATCATGATGTACACCTCGGGGTGGCCGAAGAACCAGAAGATGTGCTGGTACATGACCGGGTCGCCGCCGCCGGCGGCGTTGAAGAACGACGTGCCGAAGTGGCGGTCGGTCAGCGTCATCGTGATGGCGCCGGCCAGCACGGGCATCACGGCGATCAGCAGGTAGGCGGTGATCAGCCAGGTCCAGCAGAACATCGGCATCTTCATCAGCGTCATGCCCGGTGCGCGCATGTTCAGCACCGTGACGATGATGTTGATCGAGCCCATGATCGACGACGCGCCCATGATGTGCATGGCGAAGATCGCCATGTCCATGCCCGGGCCCATCTGGGTGGACAGCGGCGCATACAGCGTCCAGCCGGCGGCGGTGGCGCCGCCCGGCACGAAGAACGAACCTGCCAGCAGCAGCGCCGCCGGCGGCAGCAGCCAGAAGCTGAAGTTGTTCATGCGGGCGAACGCCATGTCCGATGCGCCGATCTGCAGCGGGATCATCCAGTTCGCGAAGCCCACGAAGGCCGGCATGATGGCGCCGAACACCATCACCAGGCCGTGCATCGTGGTCAGCTGGTTGAAGAACTCGGGGTGGAAGAACTGCAGGCCAGGCTGGAACAGCTCCATGCGGATCATCAGTGCCAGCACGCCGCCGGACAGCAGCATGATGAACGAGAACCACAGGTACAGCGTACCGATGTCCTTGTGGTTGGTGGCGAACAGCCAGCGGCGCAGGCCGGTCGGATGGTCGTGCGCGTGGTCGTCGTGGCCATGCGCATGGTCGTGCGCGTGGTCGGGCGTATGGTCGTGACCGTGGTCGAGAGTAGTCGTGCTCATCGTAATGCTCCTGGATTACTTGCGTGCTGCCACAATTTCAGCCGGTTGGACGATGTTTTCCGCTGGCTTGTTCGACCAGTTGTTCCGCGTGTAGGTGATGACCGCGGCGATATCGGAATCCGACAGTTGCTTCCAGCCCGGCATTTCGGCCGGATACTTGCCGCTCTTCTGGCCGTTCAGCAGCACGTGAATCTGGTCGCCCTTGGCGCCGTTCACGACCGCCGAGCCGTCGAGCGGTGCGAATGCGCCCGGCACACCCTTGCCGTTGGCCTGGTGGCACACGGCGCAGTTGGCGGTATAGACTTTTTCGCCCTTGGTCTTCAGTTCGTCGATGGTCCACGTCTTGTTCGGATCGTCCGCCAGCGCGGCCATTTCGGCCTTCTTCGTGTTGACCCAGGCCGTGTACTCCGCGTCCGTGACGACTTTCACGACGATCGGCATGAATGCGTGCTCCTTGCCGCACAGTTCGGCGCAATTGCCGCGGAACGTGCCGGTGTGCTCGGACTTGAACCACGTGTCGCGCACGAAGCCGGGAATCGCGTCCTGCTTGACGCCGAACGCCGGGATCATCCACGCGTGGATCACGTCCGTGGCGGTGGTGACGATGCGGATCTTCTTGTTGACGGGGACGACCACTTCATTGTCGACTTCCATCAGGTAGTTCTCGCCGCGCGCCTCGGTGGCCGGGGCCCCCGGTGCGCCGATCTGGGCGCGGGGCGTGGACAGGTTCGAGACAAACGAAATGCCCTCGCCCTCGCCCTTCAGGTAGTCGTAGCCCCATTTCCATTGCATGCCGGTGGCCTTGATGGTGATGTCGGCATTCGACGTGTCCTTCATGCCGACCACGGTGCGGGTCGCGGGCAATGCCATGCCGATGACGATCAGGAAAGGCACGACCGTCCAGGCGATTTCGACGGCGGTGGATTCGTGGAACGTGGCGGCCTTGTGGCCAACCGATTTGCGGTGCTTCAGGATCGAATAGAACATCACGCCGAACACGGCGACGAAGATCACCAGGCAGACGATCATCATCCAGTTGTGCAGCGTGTAGATTTCCGAGGCGATCTGGGTGGCGGCCGGCTGCAGGTCAAGCTGGTTCTTCAGCGGCCCGCCGGTGCCCCCCGTGGCCGCGGTGTATGTTCCCTCTGCCGTCGCTGCCGGCGCTGCCAAGACCGGCGAGCAGGCCAGCGCCGCCCATGATGCGGCCAGCAACGATGTAAGTCGCTTCGCAAGTTTCATATGATCCCCAAAACCAACCCAAGATATAAGAAAAATTTTTTATGGCGACGATCTGCCTGTAGAGGTGGATCGTCTCGTGCATTTCAACACCTTTTGATTCCTTGTCGGAACCACGACCGTGCCACCGGCAGACCCGATATCGCCGATGACGCGGGCTATTGATGCCTTGCTGTTGTTGGCTTTTGCAACGTCAGGATCTTGCTGTCCGTATGGAAAAAAGTAGCCAAAACAGTCAAGGATTATAAGCAGTAAATCTTATCGACTTCAAGGTAAATTGCGCCACGAAAAATGGTGCGGCGCCACATGTATCGCTATCATTTTGGTGTCCGCGGCGCGAAGCGAATAATGGCTTCGCCATCCTTTGTAACCCGGGATTCCGGCTTGAAAGCGTGTCCATAAATGACCTCGAAAGTGAGGCCGATCTTGCCGTCTGCGCGGCGCTGTTTTTGCAATCCCGTGAACAGCTTCTCACGGGCTGAACGGCTGAGCAAGCCTTTACGTACGGTGCTCAGGGGGTTGCCACCCAGCGCCCGCACATCGGCGAGGAGCTTCGCCGGATCGTCGTACGTGACGGTGATTTTTTCCATGTCCATGACCGGCGTGGAAAAGCCCGCTTCGACGAGCTGGTCACCGAAATCATGCATGTCCACAAATGGCAGTGTATGCGGGGCAAGATCGATATCGGTAAAGGCAGAACGTACTTCCTGTAAGGAGTCCGGACCGAGGCAGGAAAACATCATCAGGCCGTTTACACGCAGCACGCGGCGCCATTCGGCAAACACGCGGTCCGGCTGCGGATGCCAGTGCAGCGCCAGGTTCGACCAGACAAGGTCGACGCTGGCCGAGCCCAGCGGCAGGTCGGCAAAATCGCCACAGACGAGGTCGATGCCGCTCTTCGCCGGCAGCAGCTTGCTGATGAGGCGGTTCAAGCCGCGGGCACCTTGCGTGTCGATCGTCCTGAGCATCGGTATCGACGCATCGAGGCCAACGACCTGCGCCGCGGCATACGATTTCTGCAATGTTGCGAGATCGGCACCGCCGCCACAGCCGGCATCGAGCACGCGCTGCGGCGCCAGGCGCACCAATTGCAGGCGTTCGTGCATGCGTGCGGCGATTTCGCGGCGCAGGAACTCGGCATCGCGCAGGCGTTCCGGCCGGGAGAACAATGCGCGAACACGCTCCAGGTCGATCGGAGCGGACAGTTTGGGAGGGCGGGCTTGCATGGGAATTGTTGGGTTGAGTGCGATAATGTACGCAGTCTACATGCTTGGAGCATATTCGATGGCGATGGCGATGACGATGGCGAAGGCCCTGGCCGCGTTGCTGCCCTGCCCGTGCGTGCTGTGCGGCATGCACGGCCGGGAGGCGCTGTGCCCGCCTTGCCGCGCGCAGTTCCTCGGCTCGCCCGCCGCGGCACGCTGCCCGGTGTGCGCCGACCCGCTGCCGGCCGGCTGCGGCACGCTCAAGTGCGGTGCCTGCGTGGCGCGCCACCCTCCCTTCGATGCGACCGTAGCCGCGGCTCCCTATGCATTGCCGTGGGACCGCCTGGTACTGGAACTGAAGTTCGGCGGCCAGCTCGCGCATGCGCGGCTGTTCGCCGGGTTGCTGGCCGAAGCGGTGCGCACGGTGCCGTCGTTCGTGGCGCCCGCATTGCTGTGCCCCGTTCCGCTGGGGCCGGGGCGCCTCGCCGAACGCGGCTTCAACCAGGCGCTGGAAATCGCTCGGCCGCTCGGACGGCTGCTGGGCATCGCCGTGGTGCCGCAGCTGGCCGAGCGCGTGCAGGAAACGTCGGCGCAGAGCAAACTGCATGGCGGCCGGCGCCGCGCCAACGTTGCCCACGTGTTCGCGGTGCCGGACCGCGCGCTGCTGGAAGGCCGGCATGTGGGCATCGTCGACGATGTGATGAGCAGCGGCCAGACGCTGGGCGAGCTGGCCGCCGTATTCAAGCGCCACGGCGCCGCGCGGGTGACGAATTTCGTGTTTGCCCGCACGCCGCCCCGCCGCGATGGGCCGCGGTGATTCTTGTGCAGTACCTATTCGATCGAGGAGAAACAGTTGTTCCACGTAGTGCTGGTCAATCCAGAAATTCCGCCGAACACCGGCAATGTCATCCGCCTGTGCGCCAACACGGGCGCGCAACTGCACCTGATCGAACCGCTGGGCTTCCCGCTGGACGACGCGAAGATGCGTCGTGCCGGGCTCGACTATCATGAATACGCGCAGATGAAGGTGCACAAGGACTGGGAAGCGTTCCTGGCCGCCGCCGCCCCGGACCCTGCTCGCATGTTCGCGATGACCACGCACGGTTCGACGCCGTTCGGGCAACTGGCTTTCCAGCCGGGCGATGTGTTCGTATTCGGTTCCGAAACGCGCGGGCTGGCGCCGGCGTTCCGCGAGACCTTCCCCGCGCCGCAGCGGATCCGGCTGCCGATGCGGCCGGGAAACCGGAGCCTCAACCTGTCCAATACCGTGGCCGTGGTGGTGTACGAGGCCTGGCGGCAGAACGGCTACGACGGCGGCGCCTAAAAAATTCCTCCGCACCCTTAGGAAATCTCCCACCCATTCGTCGTAGCAATACGAACAAAAAGAAAGCATGGGGACATGAGGGACGACGACGCTGTTGCCTGGGTGATAACGCACTTCCTGCCGTTCGAGGCGGAACTGCGCAGCGTGCTGCGGCGGGTCTGCGGCAGGCCGGAGGAAGTCGACGACGTGATACAGGAAGTGTATTCGCGCGTGCTGGACAGCCCCAGCCTCGCGCACGTGCGCGAGCCGCGGGCTTTCCTCGTGCAGACGGCGAAGAACCTCCTCACCGACAAGCTGCGCCGCGAAGCCGTCGTGCGCATCGATGCGGTGGCCAACCTGGAAGACCTGGACGTTCCCGGCGACAGCCCGGACCCGGAGCGGATCGCCATGGCGCGCGCCGAACTGAAATGGGTGATCGGGCTGATCGCCAACCTGCCGGCCCGCTGCAAGGCCGTGTTCCGTGCCCGCCGCATCTATGGCATGTCGCAGAAGGAAACCGCCGAAACCGTCGGCATCTCCGAAGAACTGGTGGAGTACGAAACCCGCCGCGGGCTCGACCTGATCTCGAAGATGATCGAGCGCGTCGGCATGGAAAACGCCCGCGGGCGCGCCGCCGTCCATGGCAATACGTTAGCAAAGAAGAAAAATGTCCACGATCTATGATCAGGCGCTGGACTGGGTCGTGCTGCGCCAGGCGCGCGACCTGGCGCCGCACGAAGCCGCCGCGTTCGACGCCTGGTACGCGGCCGATCCGCGCCATCGCGGCGCCTGGCTGCGTGCCACGGCCATCCATACGATGCTCGATGAAGCCACGGTGCAGGAATCGCTCAAGCCGCGGCCGGAGCGGCTCGAACAGGAATGGGCCGGATCGAGCTGGCAATCATCGGCAAGCCGGCGGGCCTGGACGCGCGCCTTCGCCACCTACGGTGCCATCGCGGCCAGCGTGGCTGTCATGGTCGGCACGTGGTTCGGCCCGCCCGATGTCGCGTTGTTTTCCGCCGGCCCGTCACTGCAGACGGCGCAAGGCGAACAGCGCCGGTTGCCGCTGGCAGACCTTTCCGTGGTCAACCTCAACAGCGCCAGCCGCATCAGCGTGAACTACACCGACACCGCGCGGCAGGTCCAGCTGCAGCAGGGCGAAGCGTGGTTCGAGGTCGCGCGGGACAAGGCGAAGCCGTTCGTGGTCGAGGCCGGGGATGTCCGCGTGCGGGCCGTCGGCACGGCCTTCTCCGTGCGGCGCTACGGCAATGGCGCGGAAGTCCTCGTCACCGAAGGCAAGGTGGAAGTGTGGAATGCCGATGGCGTGCGGCGCAAGAAGCTGCTGCTCGCGGGCCAGCAGGCGTTCGTGCCGGACCAGCCGGCCGAGATCACGGTACGGCGCGAGCCGCAGGAAGTACAACGCAAACTGGCGTGGCGGGAGGGTAAATTGATCTTCAAGAACCAGACACTGAGCGATGCGGTCGCCGACTTCAACCGCTACAGCCGGAAGAAAATCGTCATCGTCGATCCCGGCCTGGGCGGCACGACGCTGGTCGGGCACTACCGGATCGACCAGCCGGAACGCTTCGCCAGGGACATCAGTGCCTTCCTCGACGTGCCATTGTCGGTCACGAAGGACAAGATCCTGATCGGCGACGCGGCGGCGAAGCACGCCATGCCGCCCGCGCCCGCGAGCCGTTAGTCATTAGTCGTTAGTCGTTAGTCGTAGCAACGCGTCATTTCCTTGATCGTTTGAGAAGAAATGTGGCCTGTATATTAGGAACAGCGTTCGCCGTTCGTCGATGAGATCAACGGGCAACATAGTCCGGTACAGAGAAGCCAGAATCGAGGAGATACGCAGGATGTCGTCACATCGTTGCGCGACCGCCGTCATGCTGGGCGCCGCCTTGCTGGCGTCCGTGTCGGCATCATCCAATGCGCAGGAAAACCGGGTCGATTTCAATATACCAGCCGGTGCGGCGGCCGATTCCATCGCGGAATTCGGCAGTCAGGCCAGGCTGAACATATTGGCTGCAGGCGGCAGCCTGCTGGGCATCACGACCAACGAGGTACGCGGCCGTTATGGCGTGGCCGAGGCATTGGACATTCTTCTATCGGGTACTGGCCTGGCAAACCGGCTGAACACGAATGGTTCCGTGTTCATCTTATCGACGACGCCAGGGCCGCGCGGCGACGCGGGTCCTGAATCCAGGGAAGAGACAATGACCGATGCAAGAATACCGGGCCAGCGCACGGCCACGTGCTGCGCCGTTTCCGCCGCGCTGCTGCTGATGGGCGCCCCCCTCTCGCAGGCGCAGGAGCAGGCCAACAAGAACGTGCAGGTCACGCCGAGCGGCTCGGTGGACGACGACGTGCGGCAGGTACTGGTGGTGGGGCAGCGCCTGTCCGAGCAGAGCGCGATCGAGCGCAAGAAGAACGCGGCCACGGCGATGGATTCGCTCGTCGCCGACGATATCGGCTCGATGCCGGACACCAACGTGGCGGAGGCCGTGTCGCGCATCGCCGGCGTCATGCTGACCCGCGGCGACTATGGCGAGGGCAACTCCATCACCGTGCGCGGCGTGGCGAACGAGGAAACCCGCGTGGAGCTGGACGGGCTGACCACCACCTCGGCCGGTGGCTCCGACCTGGCCGGCAGCGGCGAGGGCCGCGCCTCGGACCTGCGCGAACTGCCGTCGGAACTGATCTCGACGATCGACGTCGTCAAGGGCTACACGCCGGACATGACGGAAGGTTCACTGGGCGGCAGCGTGATCATCAAGACCCGCACCGGCCTGGATTTCAAGAAGCGCACGATCCTTGTCCGGGCATCCGGCTCCTATGCCACCATCAACGAAAAGACCACGCCCGGCTTCAACGTGCTGTTCGGCGACAAGTTCCTGGACGGGAAACTGGGCGTCGTGGTCAACCTGTCCAAATCGCGCACCGACAACCAGAACCACCGCGTGCGCCACGTCAACGGCTGGCAGGGCATGCAGCGCACGTACGACCTGGACAACTCCCCGGAGAAGACGTACGCGCTGAATCCGAACGCGCTGGACATGAGCCAGCCGGCCAGCTCCGCGCCTTTGCCCTATACGAATGGCGTCGGCACCACATGGGCCGTCAACGATGGCGGCGCCCGCTTCGCCGGCCACAACGCGAAGGATATCCTGACGATGTCCGCCGCGGCGCAGAGCAAGGAAGCGTGTTTCTCGGCGTTCCCCGTGAACTCGCCGGACTTCAACCGCATCGCCTCCACCACCGACCGGGCCGCGGCGCAGCGTTACCGGGCCCAGGCGCTGAAGGCTTGCCTGAACCAGTGGAACGACTACGTGCCGCATGGCATACGCTATGAAGTCGGGCGCCAGCAGGAAGAGCGCTGGAACGGCGACATCCGGCTCGACTTCAAGGTGCACAAGGACCTGTCGGTGTACGGCAAGTTCAGCAAGAACAACCGCGATGTGCACTACACCAACGACAACCTGACGATGGGTGCCATCACCACGCGCACCACCTCGCCGGTCGACGCCACCACGCCGATGTACACGGAAACGCCGGGCAACCTGGGCACGCCCTATGTGCGCACCGTGAACGGCACGGGGATCCAGAACGGCTATTACTTCTACCCGGGGAACTACAACCTGCGCGACAGCACCGGCGGCGCCATGGTCGAAGGCGTGGGGCTGAACGTCGCGCCCGGATCGATGCAGTTCGTCAACCACCAGCTGACCCAGTTCACGCTGCCCGCCTCGCGTTTCAACAACGACGTGTTCAACCAGGAATCCCACACGGGCACCCGCACGCACCAGTTCGGCGGCAACTACCGCAACGAGGGCTTGAAGGTGGAATGGCTGTGGGGCGTGACGCGCAGCGAATCCTGGCGCTGGCGCAACCGGAGCGGCATCGGCTTCGAGTACGGCGGCGCCACGGTGCGCCGCAACGGCGACGGCCTGTACGACTTCGACTTCAGCAACGGCATCAACCCGCTGGACGGCCAGCGCGACGCGTCGCTGTACACCCGGCTGGTTCCCGGCACGGAACCGGGCCAGATGCGTGGCGCGTCGGCGCCCACCATCGTGGCCGAAAGCATGCGCATCGGCGAAGTCAAGGAAAGCGTGCGCAAGTTCGACGCGACCTGGTCGATCGGCAAGTACGTGCCCTACTTCGACCGCATCAAGTTCGGCTACAACGGCCGCACGTTCGAGAGCCAGAGCTGGTCGAACAACGACACCATCGTCATCACGCCGGCGCAGAACGGCAACCCCGAAGTGACCGTGGCGGGCCAGAAGGGCACCAACACGATCCAGATCTGCGAGAACGTGCCCGTGGCGGGCGGCGCGGCGAAGCCCTGCCCGTACGGGTTCGAGCAGCGCAACAAGCTCGGTCCGAACGGCGCCGGCACGTACACGGTGAACCAGGCCGACTTCTGGAAGCTGGTGCAGGCGGGCCTGCGCCCGGCCGAGACGAAGTTCCTGAACGACGCCAACGAAAGCATCAACTTCCCCGGGTGGCTGCAGTTCGACGCGGCTTCCGTGTACAAGGTGCTGGGCCAGTCGCCCGTGGACCTGGACTGCATCAAGTCCTGCATCGGCAGCGACGGCAAGTACCACGACCGGCCGATCTCGCGGATCCGGGAAGGCAACCGCGCCGCCTACCTGATGACGGAATTCAAGTTCGACCAGATCCCGTTCACGGGCCTGGCCCTGCCCTTCGGCTGGGAACTGGACGGCAATTTCGGCTACCGCATCGTGCGGACGGACGTGGTGGGCACCAGCCGGATCACGTTCGAGGCCATCACGGTCAATCCGGGCTGGAACCGGGTGTCCAACCCGGACGACGTCACGTCGTACAAGATCACCAGGAACCAGGCCATCGACGACAAGCTCACGTTCTACATGCCGGCGCTGAACCTGGCGTTCTGGCCGATCCGCGACGCGCTGGTGGTGCGCTACAACCGCACCAAGACGATGGCCCGGCCGCCCGTGGCGCAGATGCTCAACGACGGCGTTACCTGTACCTACGACGAGCGCCGGGTGCTCCAGGGCGACCAGCCCGGCAACGCCGATTTCGAGGACGGCGACATGCCGGACAGTTCGTGCAGCGGCAACGTCGGCAATCCGGGCCTGCAGCCGAAGAAGAACTGGAACCAGAACCTGTCGTTCGAGTGGTATCCGAACCGCGACACGTCGCTGTCGCTGGCGCTGTATCACCAGAAGGGGATCGTGGGCGCGGGCTACCGGGTACCGGTCGAGAACGTGCGCCCGTTCGAAGGCACGGCCGTCAACGTGGGCGGCACGGCGCTGCAGGATGTGCAGTTCCGGTACACCACCTATGCCAACGACGTGCCGTTCAACCGCCGCGGCGTGGAAGTGGGCGGACGCACGGCGTTCACCTGGCTGCCGGGCGTGCTGCGCTTCACGGGCATCAATGCCAACTACTCGACGGCCAAGGCCGAGCGGATCGGCGGCAACCGCGTGTCGTTCCTGAGCGGCGCGGAAGTGCCGCCGGACCGCGAATACGAGTACACGTGGAACACGGCCCTGTGGTACGACGACGGAAGGTTCAACGCGCGCATCGCCATGCAGGTGAACGGCAAGTCCGTGCAGGCCTGGACTTCACCCGAAAGCGTGCCCTTCCCCACGGTCGGCGCCCCGCTCGCCGCGATCGCCAGCGCGGCCTTCCTGCCGCCCAATACGATCTGGAAGGATCCGCAGCGCTATATCGACGCGAAGCTCTCCTACAAGTTCAAGAACGGCCTGCAGTTGCAGTTCGAGGCGCGCAACCTGACCAATGAGATCACATCGTATTCGATGGGCGACAACGGCGGCTCGCACCGCACGATGGTCGATTACGCCTACAACGGCCGGCGCTTCCAGGCCAACCTGGTGTGGAACAACCTGTAGCATGGGGACGGCGCCACGGAGTGGCCCGCGCCGCCACCTCGTGGGCCTTTGAGCAGCCTGGCGCAGCGGGCTGGTTCCGACACTCTCCAGTGTTGGCATAAAGTCACGAAAAGCCGTATAAGCAACGCATCGGATGACGATGGAGATGCTATGTTCGACATGGACTTGCCCTGGTGGGAATTCATCGCGCGCGGCGCCGTGATCTACTGCTTCCTGCTGCTGATGGTGCGCATCACGGGCAAGCGCACGATCGGCCAGTTCACGCCGTTCGACCTGCTGGTGGTCATGCTGCTGTCGGAAGGCGTATCGAATTCGCTGTCCGGCGGCGACAATTCGCTACCGGGCGGCATGATCGTGGCAACCACGCTGATCGCGCTGAACGTGCTCTTCGCGGTGGCCACGTCGCGCAGCCGCAAGATCGCCGACCTGGTCGACGGCCGCCCGGTACTGCTGGGCCGCGACGGCAAGATCTTCGATGACGTCGTCAAGAACTGCCGCGTGGCCGAAGGGGATGTCGAACAGGCGCTGCGCGAGGCCGACTGCCCGGTTCACAAGATGAAGTGCGCATTCCTGGAACCGGACGGCAAGATCACGGTGTTGCAGAACGAGCCGTGAACTCGCGCACTTTCGCCAGCAGCTTCGTCGTCGAGCGGTCATGCTCGAAGTCGATCGCCACGGCCTTGCCGCCGTAGGCCAGCACCGCCTGCCCTTCGGGAATCGCCGTCATGTCGTAGTCGCCGCCCTTGGCATAGATTTCCGGACGCGCTTCCAGCACCACCTCCAGCGCCGTATCCTCGTCGAACGGCACCACCAGCGCCACGGACTCCAGCGCGGCCAGCACCGCCATGCGGTCGTCCAGCGTGTTCAGCGGGCGATCGTCACCCTTGCCCAGCCGCTTCACCGAGGCATCCGTGTTGGCCGCCACCACCAGCGAGGCCCCCAGTTCGCGCGCTTGCGCCAGGTAAGTCACGTGGCCGCGGTGCAGGATATCGAACACGCCGTTGGTGACCACCACGGGCTTCGGTAGCGCGGCCACGCGTGCGCGCAGCTGGTCGCGGGGGCAGATCTTGTCTTCGAACGAGGGCATGGCAAAAACCGGTCAATGGGGAAGGCGCCATTATAGGGCCCGGCCGCCGCGCCAACCGTGCCGCGGCCATTCGCCACGGGGCATTCCGTTACAATACCCCGTCCGGGAACACTCCGCCCGCATTGATTCGCATTGATCCTATGACACTCACCGAACTCAAATACATCGTTGCCGTGGCCCGCGCCAAGCACTTCGGCCATGCCGCCGAAGCATGCTTCGTGGCCCAGCCCACGCTGTCGGTTGCGATCAAGAAGCTCGAGGACGAGCTGGGCGTGATGCTGTTCGAACGGGGCGGCGCCGAGATCTCGGTCACGCCGCTGGGCGCGCAGATCGTGGCCCAGGCCGAGCGCGTGCTGGAACAGACGGCCGCCATCAAGGAACTGGCCAAGCAGAACAAGGACCCGCTGGCCGGCCCGCTGCGGCTCGGCGTGATCTACACGATCGGCCCGTACCTGCTGCCGCCGCTCGTGAAGACGATGATCGAACACACGCCGCAGATGCCGCTGATCCTGCAGGAGAACTACACGGTCAAGCTGCTCGAACTGCTGCGCCAGGGCGAGCTCGATGCCGCCATCATGGCCTTGCCGCTGCCCGAGCACGGCATGGCGGTGCAGACGCTGTACGACGAACCGTTCGTGGTGGCGATGCCCAGGAGCCACCCGTGGGCGGCGCGCGACAGGATCCCGGCCGAAGACCTGAAAAAGGAAACGATGCTGCTGCTGGGCGCCGGGCACTGCTTCCGTGACCAGGTGCTCGAAGTGTGCCCCGAGATGGCACGCTTCTCCACGCCCGGCAACGGCATGCAGCGCACGTTCGAAGGCTCGTCGCTGGAAACGATCCGCCATATGGTCGCCTCCGGCATCGGGCTGACGGTGCTGCCGCGCGCGTCGGTGCCGGACATGGAAGCCAAGGACGGCATGCTGCAGTTCCGCCATTTCGAAGACCCGCAACCGTCGCGCCGCGTCGTGATCCTGTGGCGCAAGAGCTTTACCCGCAAGGCCGCGATCGACGCGGTGTGCGATGCCATTGCCGGGATCCGCCTGCCCGGCGTCATCGATGCAGGCTTGGACAAGGCGGGCTTGGACAAGGCCGGCGCCAACAAGACTGAAATGACCGCCTGAGAGCCGACCATGCATGCCTCCGCTCCCGTACCCAGCAAGCTTCAGCTGTATTTCCGCCTCGTTCGCCTGGACAAACCGATCGGCACCGTGCTGCTGCTGTGGCCCACGCTGTCCGCGCTGTGGCTCGCCTCGAACGGCGTGCCCGACTGGCACCTGCTCGTCATTTTCTGCCTGGGCACCTTCCTGATGCGTTCGGCCGGCTGCGCCGTCAACGACTACGCGGACCAGGACTTCGACCGCCACGTGAAACGCACGGCGGACCGGCCGATCACCAGCGGCCGCGTCAGCGGCAAGGAAGCGCTGGCGATCGCCGCCGCCCTGTCGCTGGTGGCGTTCCTGCTGATCCAGCCGCTCAACGCCCTCGTCAAGCAGCTGTCCGTCGCCGCACTGGTCATCGCCGGCACCTACCCCTACTTCAAGCGCTTCTTTGCGATCCCGCAGGCTTACCTGGGCATCGCGTTCGGCTTCGGTATTCCGATGGCCTTCGCCGCCGTGCAGGGCGAGGTACCTGCCTGGGCCTGGCTGCTGCTGCTGGGGAACGTGTTCTGGGCCGTGGCCTACGACACGGAATATGCGATGGTCGACCGCGACGACGACCTGAAGATCGGCATCAAGACGTCGGCCATCACGTTCGGCCGCTTCGACGTGGCGATCGTGATGCTGTGCTACGGCATGCACCTGGCGATCCTGCTGGCCGCCGGCGCCTATTTCGGCCTTGGCCTGTGGTACAAGGCGGGCATTGCCGTAGCGGCTGCCTGTGCCGTCTATCACTATTTCCTGATCCGTGGACGCGAGCGTGCGCCTTGCTTTACGGCTTTCCGCCACAATAACTATCTGGGAGCGGCTGTGTTTGCCGGAATCGCGCTTGACTTCGCGCTGCGCTGACATTTGTCACGCACATGAAGTTGCTTTTTAGCAAGCTCCAGCAGACTGCCGCGAAGACCAGCTTTCCAACAATCCAAACTCGAGGCGACCATGGATCAGACGAATAACCCCACCGCAGGCAATGGTATCGGCAACAACGCGGGCAGCACCGCGGGTACGGGCACGATCGGCAGCGACACGGGCGCGGCGCGCGAGCGCCTGATGAGCGACCTGAAAACGGCGATCGGCGATGCCGAACAATGGCTGCGCAGTGCCGCCAGCTCCAGCGCGGAAGGCGCCGAGGAGGCCAAGACGCATTTCAAGGAAACGCTGCGCAGCGCGAAAACCAACCTGCTGACGCTGGAAGACAGCGCACTGGCCAAAGGCAAGCTCGCCGCCCAGTGCGCCGATACGTATGTACACGACAATCCATGGCGTTCGGTCGTGATCGGCGCCGTCGTCGGCCTGCTGGCCGGCGTGATCATTTCGCGCGACTGATTCCCCTCAGCCTGCAGCAAAACGGCCCGCATCGCGGGCCGTTTTTTCATGGCGGCGTTCGCGCAAAAACCCGGGGTTACGCGCACCGCGGCTTTTCATCGCGGCCGCGTCAGCGGCTCGCGGCCGGTGTGTGGAAACATAGCGCCAGCAGCCAGCCGCAGAACGAGAACAGCTTCCAGCATGCGCTGAAACAGAGGAAGTACAGGATCGACTGGCTGATGCTCATGTCGCCCAGCGTGGGCAATCCGGCACGCTCGGTCAGGTACAGCGTCGTCATCGTCGACAGGATGCTGACCAGTACGACGAACCACAGCTTTCTTTCCAGCTTGTCCATTGCAGTCTCCGCCTTCATCGGTGTTGCCGCCGTCAATCGCGGCCCATCTGTTCGCCAAGCTCCCTGCCCCGTGCGGCGGCGGCTTTCACGGCGGTGACGATCGCCGCCTTCACGCCGTTCTCCTCCATGCTGGTCAGGGCCGCGTAGGTAGTGCCGCCTTTCGACGTGACCCGCTCGCGCAGCAATGCCACCGGTTCGGCCGATTGCGCAGCCAGTTGCGCGGCGCCGGTAAAGGTGGCCTTCGCCAGCTCCAGCCCCTGCTCCGCCGTCAGCCCCAGCTCGACAGCGGCCTGCTGCATCGCCTCGATGAAGTAGAACACATAGGCCGGGCCGCTGCCGGACACGCCGGTCACGGCGTCGATCTTCGACTCGTCGTCCAGCCACACGGTACCGCCGACGGCCCGCAGGACCTGATCGGCCGCCTGGCGCTGCGACGCGGTCACGCCTTCCGATGCCACGAGGCCCGAGATGCCCATGCCGATCAGCGCCGGCGTGTTCGGCATGCAGCGCACGATCGCGCCATGGCCGCCTAGCCAGCGCGCCAGGTCGGCGCTGCGGATGCCGGCCGCGATCGACAGCACCAGTGGCGCAGGTTTCCCCTGCTGGCCGGCGCCCGCCAGCAGCGGCACGAGCGGCGCCACGGCTTCGCGCATGCTCTGCGGTTTCACCGCCAGCACGATCACCTCCGCCGCGGTAACGGCTTCGTCGATCGACGCGGCCGTCGTCACGCCATGCCCCGCATGCAGCGCTTCGAGCGCGGCCGGGTTCGGATCCACGACGTGGATGTTCGCGCCGGGCGTCACCTTGCCGGCCAGGCCGGCGACCAGCGCGGCGGCCATGTTGCCGCCGCCGATGAATGCAATCTTCATGGTATCCCTTGTTGGTTTACTTTTTTACTGGTTATAGTGCCGCGCACCGAAGATGGCGCTGCCCACGCGCACGATCGTGGCGCCTTCCAGGACCGCCGCGCGCATGTCGGCGGACATGCCCATCGACAGCGTATCGAATTCCGGCCCGAATTTTTCGCGCAGGCGGTCGTACAGCGCGCGCATCGCCGCGAACGGCACGCGTTGCGCCGCGAAGTCATCGGCAGGTTCCGGGATCGCCATCAGGCCGCGCAGCCGCAGGTTCGGCAGCCGCGCCACCGCTTCGGCCAGCGCTTCCACCTCTTCGGGCACGATGCCGCTCTTGCTGGCCTCGCCACTGATGTTGACCTGTACGCACACGTTCAGCGGCCCCAGCGCGGCAGGGCGCTGTTCGGACAGCCGCGCGGCGATCTTCTCGCGCTCGACCGTATGCACCCAGTCGAAATGCTCGGCAATGGGCCGCGTCTTGTTGCTCTGGATCGGGCCGATGAAGTGCCACGCCAGGCGGGTGCCCGGCAATAAATCCGGCAATGCTCCCGCCACGGCGCGTATCTTGTCCACGCCTTCCTGCACGTAGTTCTCGCCGAACGCGCGCTGGCCGGCAAGCGCGGCGGCCAGCACCGCATCGGGCCCGAAGGTCTTCGATACGGCCAGCAATTGCACACTCTCAGGCGGGCGCCGCGCCTCGCCGCACGCGGCCACAATGGCATTTTCGACAGCTTGCAAACGCTCGGGGATTCCGGACATAATCAGAAGCGCCAGCTCGATGAACCATAGCTGGCTTTATTGTTCAAGGCACAGGGATTATAAATGGACATCTCCGATCTGCTCGCGTTCTCCGTGAAAAACAAGGCTTCCGACCTGCACCTGTCGGCCGGCCTGCCGCCGATGATCCGCGTGCACGGCGATGTGCGCCGCCTGAACGTGGATCCGCTGGAGCACAAGGAAGTGCACCGCATGATCTATGACATCATGAACGATTCGCAGCGCAAGGCCTACGAGGAAATGCTGGAGGTGGATTTCAGCTTCGCCATTCCGGGCCTGGCGCGCTTCCGTGTCAATGCCTACAACCAGGACCGCGGTGCCTCGGCCGTGCTGCGCACGATTCCGTCGAAGATCCTCACGCTGGAAGAGCTCAATGCGCCGAAGATCTTCGGCGAATTCGCCCTGAAGCCGCGCGGCCTGGTGCTCGTCACCGGCCCCACCGGGTCGGGCAAGTCGACCACGCTGGCCGCGATGGTGAACCACCTGAACGAGCATGAATACGGCCACATCCTCACGATCGAGGATCCGATCGAATTCGTGCACGAATCCAAGAAATGCCTGATCAACCAGCGCGAGGTGGGCCCGCACACGCTGTCGTTCAGCAATGCGCTGCGCTCGGCGCTGCGCGAAGATCCGGATGCGATCCTCGTGGGCGAGCTGCGCGACCTGGAAACGATCCGGCTGGCGCTGTCGGCCGCGGAGACGGGCCACCTCGTGTTCGGCACGCTGCACACGTCGTCCGCCGCGAAGACGATCGACCGCATCGTCGACGTGTTCCCTGCCGAGGAAAAGGAAATGGTGCGCGCGATGCTGTCCGAATCGCTGCAGGCCGTGATCTCGCAGACACTGCTGAAGACCAAGGACGGCTCGGGTCGCGTGGCCGCACACGAGATCATGGTGGGCACGCCGGCGATCCGCAACCTGATCCGCGAAGCGAAGATCGCGCAGATGTATTCGGCAATCCAGACCGGCAGCAACGTCGGCATGCAGACACTGGACCAGAACCTGACCGACCTGGTGCGCCGCAACGTGATCTCGTCCGCCACCGCGCGCTCGGCCGCGAAGATTCCCGAAAACTTCCCGGGCTGAAGGACCACCATGGAACGCGACCAGGCCAGTAAATTCATGTTCGACCTGCTGCGCCTGATGGTCAGCAAGAAGGGATCGGACCTGTTCATCACGTCCGGCTTTCCGCCGGCGATGAAAATCGACGGCAAGCTCACGCCCGTATCGAGCCAGCCGTTGACGGCCGCGCACACGGCCGACCTGGCCCGTTCGATCATGAACGACAAGCAGGCCGCCACGTTCGAGCAAACGAAAGAGGCGAACTTCGCGATCAGTCCCGGCGACCTGGGAAGGTTCCGCGTCTCGGCCTTCGTGCAGATGGGCGCCGCGGGCATGGTGCTGCGGGTCATCAACAGCAAGATCCCCGACCTGGACGAGCTGGCCCTGCCCCCGGTATTGAAGGACATCGTGATGTCCAAGCGCGGCCTCGTGGTCATGGTGGGCGCTACCGGATCGGGCAAGTCGACGACGCTCGCGGCCATGGTCGGCTACCGCAACGAGCACAGTCATGGCCACATCATCACCATCGAGGACCCGGTGGAATTCGTGCATCCGCACCGCAATTGCATCGTCACGCAGCGCGAAGTGGGCGTCGATACCGAGGACTGGGAAATCGCGCTGAAGAACACGCTGCGCCAGGCGCCGGACGTGATCCAGATCGGCGAGATCCGCGACCGCGAAACGATGGACCACGCGATCGCCTTCGCCGAAACGGGCCACCTGTGCCTGGCCACGCTGCATGCCAACAGCGCGAACCAGGCGCTGGACCGCATCATCAACTTCTTCCCGGAAGAGCGCCGCCAGCAATTGCTGATGGACCTGTCGCTGAACCTGAAGGGCATGGTCTCGCAGCGGCTGATTCCGTTGAAGGAAAGCCGCGGCCGCGCGGTGGCGATCGAGATCCTGCTGAACTCACCGCTGATCTCCGACCTGATCTTCCAGGGCAAGGTGCACGAGATCAAGGAACTGATGAAGAAGTCGCGCGAGCTGGGCATGCAGACGTTCGACCAGTCGCTGTTCGACCTGTACGAGACCGACAAGATCAGCTACGAGGATGCGCTGCGCAATGCCGATTCCGTCAACGACCTGCGCCTGGCCATCAAGCTCGAAGGCAAAGGCGCGCAGCACCGCGACCTGTCGGCAGGCACCGAACACCTGGGTCTCATTTAAACTGGCACGATTTGCGCCGAGGAGAACCAATGAGTACCGTCTTCGATTTTTCCGCCGTGGGCCTGGCCGGCCAGCCCGTCAACCTGGCGCAGTACCAGGACAAGGTGCTGCTGATCGTGAACACGGCCAGCGCCTGCGGCTTCACGCCGCAGTACGCCGGCCTGGAAAAGCTGCATGAACGCTTCCACGGGCGGGGCTTCGAGGTGCTGGGCTTCCCGTGCAACCAGTTCGGCGCACAGGAGTCCGGCACGCACGAGGAAATCGGCGCGTTCTGCGAGAAGAACTATGGCGTGACGTTCCCGCTGTTCGCCAAGATCGACGTCAATGGCGCCGATGCCCACCCGCTGTTCCAGCACCTGAAGAAGACGGCGCCGGGTTTGCTGGGAACCGAGGGAATCAAGTGGAATTTCACGAAGTTCCTGGTGCGCAGGGACGGCACCGTGGCGAAGCGGTATGCGCCGGCGACCAAGCCGGACGATATCGCCAACGATATCGAGGCGCTGCTGGGGGCGTGACGAGCCTGGCGTGAACGCCTCCATCTTGCGTGCGGCACGTCGTGCGGCCCTGATTCAAGCGCGCAATCACACGACTTGTCGTCCAGCCTGCCACGATCGGCTATCGTGCCGCCTGGCCGTGCCGATCTTGTGCCCCACCCCTGGCATTCCCGCTGCTCGTACACGCGTGGCCTCTTTCAACAGCGAACTGCTATGCTGAGCCGATGCGAGCTTCCAGGCTCCGCCAGCGACCACCACCAGCGTGACAACCACGCGTCAAACATGAAAGAGTGTGAATGAGTACCACGGAAAAAACTGTGATTGCCGAGTTAGCGTTCCAGCTCGGCAAGGTGACGAGACATGCAATCGATAACATGGACGCTGCGGCCAGCCCGGTCGAGCTGACGAAGATCGCGAATGACTTGCTGGAAGCGGGACATGAGAAAGTCGCCAGTGACCTGCTCATGCTGTTTGTGGCGGGTTTCGAAGAGGGTGTTCCGCCTGAACGGCGGACGGATCCGGAAAGCCGTGCGTAGGCAATCCAGGGAACTTCTGTTTCGCTGACAGGCACACCTGACCTGCGATTCAACGATGTCGATGGTCGAAGCCGCAGCAAAAGTGCGCCGATCCTTGTCATCGAGCGCCTGCCACCCCGTCGACGACACGAGCGGCTTTCCGGGTTCAGCACATCTGCGTCATGTGTCCATCTCAAAAGCGCGGCAGGTCCGGATGCGCCAGCACACCGCTTGACACATGCATGCGCCCGAACTCGGCGCAGCGGTGCAGCGTGGGAATCGCCTTGTTCGGGTTGAGCAGCGAGGGGGGATCGAAGGCGCGCTTCACGCCGAAGAACGCGGCCAGTTCGCCAGGCGCGAACTGCACGCACATCGAATCGATCTTTTCGATGCCCACGCCATGTTCGCCGGTGATCGTGCCGCCGACAGCCACGCACAACGCGAGGATCTCGGCGCCGAAACTTTCCGCGCGCGCCAGTTCGTCGGGCACGTTGGCGTCGAACAGGATCAGCGGGTGCAGGTTGCCGTCGCCGGCATGGAACACGTTGGCGCAACGCAGGCCGTATTTCACTTCCATCCGCGCGATGCCGGCGAGGACGTGCGCCAGGTGCTTGCGGGGGATCGTGCCGTCCATGCAGTAGTAGTCGGGCGAAATGCGGCCGGCGGCGGGGAACGCATTCTTGCGGCCCGACCAGAATTTCAGGCGCTCGGCCTCTGTGGTGGAGACGGCGATGGCGCTGGCGCCGGCATCGAGCAACACGGCGGCCATGCGGGCGATCTCGTCCTCCACTTCCGCCAGCGTGCCGTCGGCCTCGCACAGCAGGATAGCTGCCGCTTCCAGGTCGTAGCCGGCGTGGACGAACGGTTCGACCATGCGCGACGATGTCTGGTCCATCATCTCCAGGCCTGCCGGAATGATGCCGGCCGCGATCACGCGCGCCACCGCGTTGGCGCCCGTGACGATGTCGCCGAACGATGCCATGATCACGCGCTGGACCGCCGGCTTCGGTACGAGCTTGACCGTGACTTCCGTGACGATGCCCAGCATGCCTTCGGAACCGATGAACACGGCCAGCAGGTCGAGGCCCGGTGCGTCGGGCGCTTCGCTGCCCAGTTCGACGATGGCGCCGTCGATCGTGGCCACTCGCACGCGCAGCACGTTATGCACGGTGAGGCCGTACTTCAGGCAGTGCACGCCGCCGGAATTTTCGGCCACGTTGCCGCCGATCGTGCAGGCGATCTGCGACGAGGGATCGGGCGCGTAATACAGGCCATGCGGCGCGGCCGCTTCGGAGATGGCAAGGTTGCGCACGCCGGGTTGCACGACGGCCGTGCGCGCATGCGCATCGAGCCGCACGATGCGGTTCAGCTTTGCCGTGGATAGCACCACGCCATCGGCGATCGGCATCGCCCCGCCCGACAGCCCCGTGCCGGCGCCGCGCGGCACGATCGGCACATGCATTTCCCGGCAGACCTTCAGCACGGCCAGCACCTGCGCCTCGTTTTCCGGCAGCGCCACGATCATCGGCGGTTGGCGGAATGCGGACATGCCGTCGCATTCATACGGGCGCGTATCCTCCAGACGATGCAGCACGCAGCCCGGCGGCAACACGGTATCCAGCGCGCGTGCCACGTCGCGCTGGCGGTCTTCACTGAACGGCGCTGCACTGGCGGATGGCGTGGTCATGGGCCGATTGTAGGCCAAACGGCTGGTCGACCGCGCCCGGAGGAAATGTTTCGAAATAACCGGTGTCTGTCACCGGTTTCGTCACCGGTTTCGTCACCTGTTCGTCGCCTGTTTCGCTTTGGCCGGGATGTGGCGTATGCTCGCACTTTCACCACATGGAGACGAGCATGGGCAACCGGCTATCGAAGATCGCGACCCGCACGGGCGACAATGGCACCACCGGGCTGGGAGATGGCAGCCGCACCCGCAAGGACAGCGTGCGCGTGCATGCCATGGGCGATGTCGATGAACTGAATTCGAACCTGGGGCTGCTGCTGTGCGAACCGCTGCCGGACGAGCTGCGCGAGGAACTGGTGGCGATCCAGCACGACCTGTTCGACCTGGGCGGCGAACTATGCATTCCCGGCTACCAGCTGATCAAGGAAGAACACGTGGAGCGGCTCGATGCGCTGCTGGAAAAGTACAACGCCACGTTGCCGGCGCTGACGGAATTCATCCTGCCGGCCGGTTCACGGGCCGCATCGCTGGCGCACGTGTGCCGCACGGTGTGCCGGCGCGCCGAGCGCAGCATCGTCACGCTGGGCAGCGAGGAAACGATCCACGACCACCCGCGGCAATACGTGAACCGTTTGTCCGACCTGCTGTTCGTGCTGGCCCGCGTGCTGAACCGCTTCGCCGGTGGCAGCGACGTGCTGTGGCACCACGAGCGCAAGCGGTAATGCCGGCGCTTTACTCCTTGCCGTTCGGGTGCATCGCCAGGTAAGGCTCGGCACCGGCGCCGGCGCTCAGCAGCCAGCCGGTCAGCAGCAGGAACACCAGCAGCATCGCGAACAGCGTGCCCACGCGGCGGCTGTCAGCCGGCGTTTCGAAGATGGGGCGCTTGCCATAGCCGATACCGAGGAAATAGGCGGCGAACACCGTGGCCAGGTAGTGCACGGCGCCGAACATCTCGCCCAGTTCGCCCTTGCGCGGGTGGTCGATCACGAGGTGGGAAATCGCCACCAGCACGATGTAGACCACCGAGGCGGACAGCGGCGGCAGGTACAGGCCGAAACGCTCGACGAAGTCGCGGATCGCCGGGCGCTTGCGGGCCAGCAGCGGCAGCACGATATTGTGCGTGAGGCCGGCGATGGCGATGAGCTTCAGCAGGATCGTCTTGTGGATGCTGCCCTTCTCGCCGATCGCCAGGTTGTGCAGGTTCGTTTCGCCCTGGCGGTTATTCTGGGCAAAGTACTCGGGCGTGGCGATGTTCAGGATGCGCTGGAACCAGCTGATTTCCTCCAGCGCGGCCAGCGCCACGATGCCGGACAGGCCCACCAGCGCCAGCAGCGGCAGGTCGATGCGCCGCTCGCGCTGCCAGTGCTCGACCGCGGCAAAGGCCAGCAGGCCGGACGTGACGGCGAAGCACAGGAACTGCATCCATTCCACGATGCCGTCTTCCACCAGCAGGCGCTGCAGCTTTGCCGGGTCGCCGGACCACGCGATGGCAAGGCCCATCACGAAGACATTGATGAGCACCGCCACGGCGATCGCCGGGTGGACATACCACTTGTTCTGAACCACGTATTACTCCCTTAGCGTTGAAGTTGTTCGATGCCGGCCGTGCCCACCGGTGCCGGCTCGGCAGCCGGGACCGGGACCGGCTGCGCTGCCGGCAGGCGTGCGCCCGCGACCTGGCGCACACCGGCGGCGGCGGCCGAGCCCAGCGCCCACATCCACAGCAGCGGATCCAGCAACGCGTCCCATAGGTTCCCCGTCGGCAGGCGCAACAGTGCATACAGCAGCAGGCCGGTGAGCAGCGCCAGCGCCGGCTGCAGTGCATGGCCGCGCCAGATGGCGAACGCGCATGCCGCGATCGCCAGGAAGCCCGGCAAGGCCGCGCCGGGGCCGAAGCCGCCATGGTACAGGCCCAGGGACAGCACGCCAAACGTGTCCAGGTACAGCACTGTTCCAGCGAGCACCAATGGCAGCGCCATCGCCGGCGGCAGCAGCATGGCGGGCGCGCTGCCCTGCCGGCGGCGCTCCAGTGCCACCACGGCGAGCCCCACCATCAAACCGCTCGGATACTGGAACGCCAGCGTCAGCCACCAGGCCGGCGACCACTCGCCGGGCAGTGCGCACAGCACCGCGAAGCCGGCAGCCACCGCGCGCCAGTGCCGGCGCGCCAGGGCGGGCATCCAGGCCGACAGCACGGCCACCAGCACCAGCGCCCAGGCCACCTTTCCGTAAACGATCTGCAGCGCGAGATCGGGCAGTGTCATAACGGGGCCTTTCCGGGAGTGGTGATGCGCAGCAGGTGATGGGCGATCGCCTGCCGCTGGTGCGTATAGGTGATGTGGAGCTTGTCGCCCACCTGCTGCATCGTGGGATACGAGAATTCGTCGCCCGGCTTGCCGCTGACGATATCCGCCAGCGGGCGCCAGGTGCGCGCATCGGTCGACAGCGCCAGCGACAGCACGTTGCGGTCCGAGCCACCCGCCGCCACGTGGTTGTACAACATCAGGAAGTTGCCGTTCGAGAGACGCAACGCGGCCAGCGACGTGCTCTGGTTCGACAGCGGCGACGGCGCCAGGTCTTCCCAGCTGTTGCCCCCGTCCCGGCTCAGCGCCTGCTGCACGCGTTGGCCTTCGCCCGCGTCGCGCATCCAGGCGCGCACTTCGGTCGTCGACACCGGCACGATCGCCGGCTGCAGCGACGACGTGCCGCTGCCGATACGGGCGATGCGGCGCGGTTCGCCATTCGCATCGAACGACATCAGCATCGGGTATTTGTTGCCGATCTCGAAATACACGGGCAGCCACCAGCCGCCATCGGCCAGCGGCACCGCCGACGTGCGCACCAGCGTGCTCGTATTGAACAGTGGCGACAGCGGCAAGACGCGGCGCACGGTGAAGGTAGCGCCATCATCATGCGATAGGAGCTGGACGATGCGCGAGGCGGCCCAGCCGCCGAGCCCGGTAGCCACGACGTACAGGTGCACGGTGCCGTCCGGCGCGGTCCAGGCCACCGGGTTGCCGATGCGGCGCACGCCGAACCCGAGTGCCTCGCCCAGCGATTCGCGGCTGGCCACCACCCAGTTGTCGCTCCAGGTGCCGTTCGACCAGCGCGACGCGTACACCTTCACATCCGGCCCGCTTTCGCGGCTGCCGGCCCACCAGAACGAGATGAGGTTACCGCCGGGCAGGGCCGCCAGGGCGCTGGCGTGCGCGGACGGCACGCCGACCGGCATGGGAATGATCGAACGACTGACTTCGCTGAGGGCAACGGGGGTTGGCGCGGCGATGCTGGCGATGGCGGGCCGCTCGACCTGCACCGTACGGCCGGACCAGCGCAATGCTTCCGCGACCGCGGCGCCTGCCACCGCAATGATGCAAGCCAGCGCGACCAGCTTGCCGGTGCGCCGGACAGGTGGGCGTCCTGCTCCCATTCCTTCTCCGAGAAAGATGGACATGAGAACTGTTGACGTGTTTCCCTGCCCAGCGTGAATACCAGCTTGCGTGCTTGATCCGTCGCAAGCTTTGACTTGATTTACGTCAAACGTTTGCGCTGACGAAAGCCGGTATCCTACAGGAAAAAGTAAAGGACGGGTTGAGTCAGCCGCCCGGCCGGCTGAGTAAATCTCGCGATGCAGCGGATCTTGAATGACCGGCAATATTGCCGTGCAAGTCAGTGGCACGCGGTCGTCATCCGCACACAAGATTGTGGCGACGAGGGCGGCAGGTCGTATCGGCCGGCCGCGCGGCATGCGATGGGCGTGCGGCAGTCACACTGCTGGCCAGACAGGATTCATCTCTTTGCGATCAATGACAAACGGCGCCGCAGCGCCGTTTGTCATTGCGCGGAATGCGCTCAGCCGTTGCTGACCACCAGCCGCGGCTCGCCGCCGAGGAAGCGCGCCTTGATGGAGCGGGCGATGCCGTCGGCATCCAGGCCCACGCTGGCCAGCAACTTGGCCGGGTCGCCATGGTCGATGAACTGGTCGGGCAGGCCGAGGATCAGCAGCGGCTTGGCGATGCCCGCCTCGGCCAGCGCCTCGGCCACGGCGGCGCCGGCGCCGCCCATCACGCAGCCCTCTTCCACCGTGACCAGGTAATCGTGCGATGCGGCCAGTTCCTTGACCAGTTCCACGTCGAGCGGCTTCACGAAGCGCATGTTGGCCAAGGTCGCGTTGATGCCGTCGGCCGCCTTGAGCGACGGCGCCACCATGGCGCCGAAGGCCATGATCGCCACGCGCTCGCCTTGGCGGCGCAGTTCGCCCTTGCCCAGGTCGATGGTGGTGAGTTCCGGCGACAAGGCCGCACCGATGCCGGCACCGCGCGGGTAGCGCACGGCGGCCGGGCCGGGATACTGGTAGGCGGTGGTCAGCATCCGGCGGCATTCGTTCTCGTCGGATGCGGCCATCACCACCATGTTCGGGATGCAGCGCAGGTAGGCCAGGTCGTAATTGCCGGCATGCGTGGCGCCGTCGGCGCCCACCAGGCCGGCGCGATCCAGCGCAAAGGTCACGTCCAGGTTCTGCAGGGCCACGTCGTGGATCAGCTGGTCGTAGGCACGTTGCAGGAACGTCGAATAGATCGCCACCACCGGCTTCATGCCCTCGCACGCGAGGCCGCCGGCGAACGTGACGGAATGCTGCTCGGCGATGCCCACGTCGAAGTAGCGCTGCGGGTATTCGGCATGGAAGCGCACCATGCCGGAGCCTTCGCGCATCGCCGGCGTGATGCCGACCAGGCGCTCGTCCTTCGCCGCCATGTCGCACAGCCAGTTGCCGAACACCTCGGTGTACGTCATCTTCGCAGGCGCCGTGGCCGGCTTGATGCCTTCGGCCGGGTTGAATTTGCCCGTGCCGTGATACAGGATCGGTTCCGCCTCGGCCAGCTTGTAGCCCTGGCCCTTTTTCGTGACCACGTGGAGGAACTGCGGCCCCTTCAGGTTGCGGATGTTCTGCAGCGTGGGAACCAGCGAATCGAGGTCGTGGCCATCGATCGGGCCGATGTAGTTGAAGCCGAATTCCTCGAACATCGTGGCCGGCACCACCATGCCCTTGGCATGTTCTTCCAGCTTCTTCGCCAGCTCCAGCATGGGTGCCGGCAGCACCGATTTTCCGACGTTTTTCGCGGCCGCGTAGAACTGGCCGGACATCAGCCGCGCCAGGTAGCGGTTCAGCGCGCCCACCGGCGGCGAGATCGACATGTCGTTGTCGTTCAGGATCACCAGCAGGTTGCAGTCTTCTTCCACGCCGGCGTTGTTCAGCGCTTCGAAGGCCATGCCGGCCGTCATCGAGCCGTCGCCGATCACGGCGATGGCATGGCGCTGTTCGCCCTTGATCTTCGCGGCCAGCGCCATGCCCAGGGCGGCGGAAATCGACGTGGACGAGTGCGCGGTGCCGAACGTGTCGTATTCGCTCTCCACGCGCCGCGGGAAGCCGGAAATGCCGTCCAGCTGGCGCAGACTGTGGAACTGCTCGCGCCGGCCCGTGAGGATCTTGTGCGTGTAGGTCTGGTGGCCCACGTCCCACACGATGCGGTCGTGGGGCGTGTTGAACACATAATGCAGCGCGACGGTCAGTTCGACGGTGCCCAGGTTCGACGACAGGTGGCCGCCCGTCTTGGAGACGGAATCGAGCAGGAAGTTGCGCAGTTCGTCGGCCAGCGGTACCAGCTGGTGGCGCGGCAGTTTGCGCAGGTCCGCCGGGTTATTGATGTTTTGAAGCAGGTTCATTTATGCCTTCCGCTGCACGATCAGGTCCGCGAGTTCGCGCAGGCGCAGCGCGCCGTCGCCAAAGGCGCCAAGCGCCGCGTGGGCGTCGCGCCGCAATTGCTCGGCCAGGGCGACGGATTCGTCGAGCCCCAGGATCGAGACGTAGGTGGGTTTGTTATCGGCGGCATCCTTGCCGGCCGTCTTGCCAAGGGTGGCCGAATCGGCGGTGGCGTCGAGCACGTCGTCCACCACCTGGAAGGCCAGGCCGATCGCACGGCTGTAGGCATGCAATGCCTCCAGTTCGGTAGCGGACAGGTCCTTGCCGGCCAGCGCGCCCAGCACGACGGACGCGCGCAGCAGCGCCCCTGTCTTCAGCTGGTGCATGCGTTCCAGTTGCTCGAGCGTGAGAGCCAGGCCCACGCTGTCGAGGTCGATCGCCTGGCCGCCGCACATGCCGGCCGAGCCGGCGGCATCGGCCAGCAGCCGCACCATGGCCAGCAGGCGAGCTGGCGGGATAGCATTTGGCGAATTCGCATCCGTGCCGGCCAGCACCGTGAAAGCTTGCGATTGCAGCGCGTCGCCGACCAGCAGCGCCGTCGCTTCGTCATAGGCCACGTGCACCGTGGGCTTGCCGCGGCGCAGGTCGTCATCGTCCATGCACGGCATGTCGTCGTGCACCAGCGAATACGCATGGATCATTTCCACGGCGGCGGCGGCACGCGACAGCGCTTGCGCATCGGCGCCCGTCAGGGCACCCGCCGCGTACACCAGCAGCGGGCGCACGCGCTTGCCGCCGCCCAGCAGCGCGTAGCGCATGGCTTCGTGCAATTTGCCCGGTACCATGGTGGCCGCCGGGAGATAAGCGGACATGTCTTCTTCCATGCCTGCCTGGATGCCGCGCATCCAGTCCTGGAACGTGGTCGTCATTGTCCGCCCTCGTCGCCATCGGCGAAGGGCTTGAGCAGGTCGCCTTCCAGGATCTTGACCTGCGATTCCACCTTGTCCAGCTGGCTCGCGCAGTATTTGACCAGTTCCGAACCGCGCGCGTAGGCTGCGACCGATGCCTCCAGCGGCAACTGCCCGGATTCCATCTGGGTGACGAGCTGCGCCAGCTCGGCCATCGCCTCTTCGAATGAGGCGGGCGCGGTGTTTTCGGCGCTGATTGTTTTATTGACCATGACTTGATTTCGGTTCAGTGCTGGAGTGTAGCCCGTTATTTTAGAACAAAGTGTCGCGCACGGTCCAAAATGGCAACCCGGCCAGGCGTGCCATGTTGCAATCGAGGCCAGGGTGGCACCCTTGCATGCCGAAAGGGCGCACAATGCCGGGCACCCCGGGGTTGAAACGATGATTTATCGGCAGAATCAAGCCGTTCACGCTATAATCTCCGGTTCTGTCCGAAACACCCGTTCTCATACTCTGAATTCAGGTCTTTGCGGATTCTGTCTCTTCTTGGTTTGCAGCACTTTAATTAAGGGGGGTTGGGATGTCCGATCTGGGTACCCACGCCAGGCTCGCGCGCTCGAACGCGCAACTTCCGGTCCACGTCTATTTTGACGAAGCGCTACTGCGGCGTGAAATGCAGCAATTGTTCCAGAATGGCCCACGCTACGTGGGCCATGAACTGATGGTGCCGAACATCGGCGACTTCACGACGCTCGCCTCGGAAAACGAGGGGCGCATGCTGGTCCGTAATGCCCAGGGTATCGAACTGCTGTCGAACGTGTGCCGGCACCGCCAGGCATTGATGTTCAATGGCCGCGGCAATGCCAACACGATCGTCTGTCCGCTGCACCGCTGGACCTACGACCTGAAGGGCGACCTGATCGGCGCTCCGCATTTTCCGGAAACGCCCTGCCTGAACCTGCCGAAGGCGCCGCTGCAAAGCTGGAACGGCCTGCTGTTCGAGCAGAACGGCTACAACGTGATGGACAAGCTCAAGGACATGTCCGTGACGAAGGACCTGGACTTCACCGGCTACATGCTCGATCACGTGGAAGTGCACCACTGCGACTACAACTGGAAGACGTTCATCGAGGTCTACCTCGAGGATTACCACGTGGAGCCGTTCCACCCGGGCCTGGGCGGCTTTGTTTCCTGCGACGACCTGCGCTGGGAATTCGGCGCCGACTACTCGGTGCAGACGGTGGGCGTGAACCGCGGCCTGAAGAAATCGGGCTCGGACGTGTACCAGCGCTGGCACGAGCAGGTGCTCAAGTTCCGCAACGGCGAAGCACCGCCGTTCGGCGCGATCTGGCTGACGCTGTACCCGAACATCATGGTGGAGTGGTACCCGCACGTGCTGGTCGTGTCCACGCTATGGCCGGAAGGCCCGAACCGCACGAAGAACGTGGTGGAGTTCTACTACCCCGAAGAGATCGTGCTGTTCGAGCGCGAGTTCGTGGACGCGGAACGCGCCGCCTACATGGAAACGGCCGTCGAGGATGACGAGATCGCGCTGCGCATGGATGCGGGCCGCAAGATCCTGCTGGATCGCGGCACATCGGATGCGGGGCCCTACCAGAGCCCGATGGAAGACGGCATGCAGCACTTCCACGAATGGTATCGAAGTAAAATCGCCGTATAAATAAAATCAACAACGAGGGGACAGATCCGGATCGCAACGGACTGTCCCCTCGGTCATTTTCAGATGAGGAATGCAATGCAATCGCTTTGGATGTTATTCGCCAGTTTCCTGTTTGCCGCCATGGGTGTCTGCGTGAAGCTCGCATCGGACATGTTCTCCACGTCGGAGATCGTGATGTACCGCGGCATCGTGGGCGTGACCGTGCTGCTGGTCCTGATCCGCCTGCAGGGCGGCACGCTGCGGACGAAATTCGCGCTGGGACATCTGTGGCGCAGCGTGGTGGGCGTGATTTCGCTGTGGCTGTGGTTCTATTCGATCGCCAAGCTGCCGCTCGCCACGGCGATGACCCTGAATTACCTGTCGCCGATCTGGATCGCCATATGGCTGTTCGCGCACGGCTGGTGGCACGCCAAGAACGACGTGTCATGGCCGCTGCTGGTGGCGGTGGGCATGAGCTTCGTCGGCGTCGTGCTGCTGCTGCAGCCCGCATTCCAGTCCGACCAGCTGGTGTATGCGCTGATCGCGATCTTCTCGTCCATCCTCACGGCGGTGGCCTACATGCAGGTGCGCAAGCTGGGCCTGGCCGGCGAACCGGAAAACCGCGTGGTGTTTTATTTCGCCGTATCGAACGTGGTGGCGGGCCTGCTCGGCACGTTCGCCGAAGCGGGCGGCGGGCCGGTCGTGTTCCACTCGTTGAACAGCGAATACGGCTTCCTGCTGTTGCTGGGCATCGGCCTGTTCGCCACCGCGGCGCAGGTATCGATGACGCGCGCCTACCGCCTCGGCAACACGCTGGTGGTCGCCAACCTGCAATACACCGGCATCGTGTTCTCCAGTATCTGGGGCGTGCTGGTGTTCGCCGACAAGTTCGACTGGCACAGCTGGCTCGGCATCGGCATCATCCTCGCCTCCGGCAGCGCCGCCACGTTCTACAATACGAAGAACACCGAGCGCGGCAAGGCCGTCGCTTCGACCGATCCCATCGCCAGCGAAGTTTGAGGAGACCCCATGTTCACTACCCTGATCGACGCCACCGCCCTCGCGCGCCATATCGATGACCCGAAGTGGGTCGTGCTCGATTGCCGCCACGACCTGCTCAATCCCGCTTTCGGCCGCGAAGCCTTTGCCGCCGGCCATCTCCCCGGCGCGCAGTTCGCCAGCATCGACGACGACCTGTCCGGCCCGAAGGCCGGTGCCGGCAGCACGTTCCGCGGCCGGCACCCGCTGCCGGACCGCGCCGCGCTGATCGAGACGCTGCGCCGCTTCGGCATCGGCGACGATACCCAGGTGGTGGCCTACGATGCGCATGGCGGCATGTATGCGGCGCGGCTGTGGTGGCTGCTGCGCTCGATCGGCCACGAGGCCGTGGCGGTGCTCGATGGCGGCCTGCCGGCCTGGCAGGCGGCGGGGCAGTCCGTGACGACCGACGTGGCGCCGCGTGCGCCGGGCGGTATCACCGAACGGCCGTCACTGACCCGCGCGGTGTCGGTGGAAGACGTGGTGGCGAACCTGTCCACCGGCGCTTTCACGGTCGTCGACGCACGCGCCAGCGACCGCTTCCGCGGCGAGAACGAGAGCATCGACCCGGTCGGCGGCCATATTCCCGGCGCGAAGAACCGCTTCTTCAAGGACAACCTGGGCGCCGACGGCAAGTTCAAGCCGGCCGCGCAGCTGAAGGAGGAATTCGCGCCGCTGTTCGCCTCGCCCTCTTCCGCCGTCATGCAGTGCGGCTCCGGCGTGACGGCGTGCCACAACCTGTTGGCGCTGGAAGTGGCGGGCATGCCGGGCGCCGCGCTGTATCCGGGTTCGTGGTCCGAATGGTGCGCTTCTCCCGAGCGGCCGGTGGCGACCGGGGCCTGAGGCCGCCGCTGCCGACTCGCGCCGGACCGCGGCGCCTCAAAGGCCCTTGGCCGCCGCGGCTTTCAGCACCTGCGCGATCCACGCCATCGCTTCGGGCACGTCGTAGTTGCCTGCATGCGGCTGGTTCCACGCCAGCCGGTAATTCACCTCCTGCACACCCGTGTCGGCCTGCAGTGCGCGCGCCAGGTTGATCGACACGGTGAATGCCGTGTCGCGGTCGCGCGTGCCGTGCCGCACGTACCAGTAGGGTGCCGTGTCGGCCGCGGTGCCGATGTAGGCCATCGGGTTGATCAGCTTCACCTGCGTCATGACGGGCGTGGTGGCGAGACTGAAATACCGGCTGCCGGTGACGCCGGTATCGTCATAGCCGATGCCGTCGCCGTGTACGTCGTTGTTGTCCCAGCCGTATTCGGTGAAGTTGCTGTATTTCTCGCTCGCCGTGCCGAACAGGTTCGACTCGCCGCTGGCCGCGGTGACCGTCATGCCGGTCTGGTCGAAGGCCGGTGCGGCCTTCAGCGTGGCCTGCGTGGCAACGAACTTCAGGTATTTCTCCATGTCGATCGACACCACCTTTTTCGTGCCGTTGTCGACGTCGAGCCAGTCGTTCGTGTAGGTGCGCGTGGCGCCGCCGCTGGTGTACGGCATCTGCTCGCCCAGGTCGGGAACCGTGCCGCCCGCCGCCATGTACACCTCGGCCGAACGGATTACTTCCTGCCGTATCTGATCCATCATGTTGTCGGCCGTGATTGCCGCGCCGCTGCCGTTCGACAGCTTCAGGCCCTGCTGGTAGGCGGGAAACTTCGCCGCCAGCTGCGCGCTGCCTGCCGGGTTCGGGTTGCGGCCCACGGCGGCACGCGTGCCGAACGCCGTGTACAGCCACTCGTAATGCAGGTCGGCGTTGCCCAGGTCGGTGATCGGGCAATATGCGTTGATGGCCAGGACATCGTCGCGCAGCGTGCTGTAACCGTTCGCGTCGATGCCGGCAGCGCCCACCGCGGCCAGGTAAGGCAGGTAATCGGGGCTGTTGCCGGAGGCGCCGATGATCGACGACAGCGCCCCGCCGCCGCTGGTGCCGTTCACCACGATGCGGCTGGCGCTGCCCGGCATGCGCGCATCGTTCAGGCGCAGGTAGCGGATCGCCGCCTTCGCGTCGACCACCGGCGCCGGCGCCTTGCCCGGCCAACTGCCGTCGGCCGTCGTCACGCCGCGGCTGCGCGTGGCCACGTCGATGAACACGTAGCCCGCCTTCAGCGCCGCCCCCACGTTGCTGGTGGCGCTGTCGTAGGTGGCGCCGTCGGTGACGCTGGCCCTGATATAGCTGGCGAACCAGCCGCTGTTGTTGACGGCGAAGTACAGCGCCGTGTCGGTGCTGGCCGCCGCGCTTTCCGGCACGAAGATATTCATGCTCTGGTAGCCGCACGCCGTGTTGGCGATCGTGGTGCTGCTGCCGTTCAGGGCCGTTTGCGTGGATGCCATCGCCACGGGCTTCGCCACATAGCAAACCTCCTTGTACCAGCGCACCGGCACCTGCACGCCATCGATGGTGACGTTGATCGTGGTGTACTTTGCGCTGTCGAAGGCCAGTGCGCTGTCGGACACGCCTGTCGGCTGGTTGCCGTCGCTGGAGCCGCAGGCGGTCAGGGCCAGCAGCATTGCCGCGCCGGCGGCGATGGCCTTCAAAGGGGTCGTGTTTCGATGCATGGAGTCTCCTGGTTGTGGATGATGGATGCGCGCGGGTGCACGCCGCCCTGGCGTGAAGATGCCGGGCGAAAAACAGCGATGGGAAAACGGATGGGCCGGTGCGCGGCCAGGCGCGCGCCGCTAGGGCGGTGGCGGGATGGGGTGGAATAGCGGTGTCATGGTCGTCTCCTCGCAGCGCCCATTGGCGGGCCGTATCGATGCCGGTGGCACGCTGCTGCGGCCCCGATACTGTCGAGGAAAGTATAGGCGGGCCATGCGTGGCCACGATTGCGTTTCGCTGCTTAAGGAATGCTTTTTACTTATCGGCGTTTTTTCAACTGCCGCAGCCGCCACCGCCGCAGCCGCCGCCGCAACTGCTGCCACAGCTGCTGCCGCCATCGCTACCACTATTACCGCTACCCGCGGCAATGTGGCAGACGGCGTCGCAAATTCCACCCACGGCGCCGGTACTCGCCCTCACTCCGGGAAGCAATTTGCAACGCAACAACCAAACGTCATGATCGCTCCGTGAAATCAGACCGGCGGCAAGCAAGAAGTCGGGTTTTGTCGCTGCGGGAATCCGCCATTCGCCAACTGGCCGCCCCTGCTCATTCATAGATGAGCAAATCGTCCAATTGCCGCGAGCCTGCCAGGCAAAGCCGTCCGGCATGCGCAGGACGCGATCCGTCGCAAACAGTCGCGGCACACCGGGTCCAGCCTTGGAAAACCCGTCCAGCCCGCGTGCTGCAACCAGGGCAGTTGCCATCGGCAGCGCCATGCCGCCGGTCATGTCGACCGCTTCGACGTGCGGAATGCGCCGGCCCATATGCCGCTCGCAAAACCCGTCAAGTGAAGCAGGCGAGTATTGCAACCAAGCGTGCCATATTGAGTCGGCCGCCTTCGATGGCAGTGCGCACGAGCGATTGCTGCGCTTCACGCATTCAAAGAAATCCAGCAGCGCATCCATCGCACGAGCAAAAAAAAAGGCATCGCGCGGAATACCTTGGAACTCGATATGCGCTGTGCGTGACCAATATTCGTACAACTCAGGGGGAATATCGCTCAAGGCCCAGCGTCGGGGAGTCAAGATACGAAGACAGGTGACGCGAACGGTTCCGAAAGTTTTCGACAGGATGTTCTGCATGTTGGGCTCCAAGGTTGTTGGTTGCCGCTATTGTCGAATTCAGGCCGGCACTACGCCATGACTGACCCGTGACACGCAGTTCGTCTCGTCTGATCGGCATCAATTTCCGCTTGGACAGTTTGCCTGCGCTGGAAAACGTCAGTCGCCACCTCCGCCGCAACTGCTGCCGCAACCGCTGCCACCGTCGCAGCTGGCGCTTTCGCAGGAAGGGTCGGCGCCGGTAAAGCCGCCGCCGGCGCCGGAGTCGCCGCCCCATCCGTAACGCGACCGGAACCGTTCGAATTCCGGCCATGTGATCAGGCCGGCGGCGAACAGCGATGCCGGGTCGGTGGCGCTGTGCGTGCGGGTTGCCCGCGCCCGGCGGCCGCGCTCGTCGATGTTCCGCCAGACCAGACGGACGCTGCAATATTCATACGCGAAACCGCCCGGCATGCGCAGCGCGCGGTCCGTGCCGAACAGGCGCGGCACGTTCGGACCGGCCGGGTCCAGCCCGTCCAGCCTGCGCGCCATCACAAGGGTTCGCGCAATCGGCAGCGCCATGCCGCCGGCCATGTCGGCCGCTTTCACGTGGGGAATGCGCGCACCGAAATGGCGTTCGCAAAATTCGTCCAGCGAGGCGGGAGAGTGGCGCAGCCATGCATGCCAGACCGAGTCCGCCGCCTTCGACGGCAAGGCGCACGGGTGGCCGGTGCGCGCAACGCATTCGAAGAACGTCACCAGCGCCTCGGCGGCACGGGCGTAAAAAAAGGCACCGCGAGGGATGCCTTTGAATTCGAGGTGCGCCGTGCGCGACCAGTAATCGTAGAGTTCCGGGGGCAGGTCGCGCATGACCTCGCGGCGGGGCGACGTGATGCGAAGACAGGTGGCGCGGGCGGTGCCCAGGGTTTTCGACAAAATGTTCAGCATGTATCGACCTCCTTTATTGTTGTTTTTGTTGATGCCATGCTGGCACAGGATTATGACAGGCGCGTGACAGCGCGTGGCCGGGGGTGTGACATGCGGCGGCGCGGAACGTTGCACGCCCTGCCCGGCCTCAGTGCCGCCCTGCCGTCAGGAACAGCACGATGCACACGCCCAGTGCGATCAGCAGCACTTGCGGCACGGTTTCCTTCATCGTGGCGCGGCGCTGCATCTGCGGCATCAGGTCGCTGACGGCGATGTAGATGAAGCCGGACGACGCGAACACCAGCACATAGGGAATCAGGTTGCTGGCGCGGTCGAGCGTGTAGTAGCCCAGCAGGCCGCCGGCCACGGCGAGCAGGCTGCACAGCAGGTTGTAGAAGTAGGCCCGTGCGCGCGAAAAACCGGCGTTGAGCAGCACGATGAAGTCGCCGATCTCCTGCGGGATTTCATGCGCGATGATGGCGATGGCGGCCACGATGCCCAGGTGCGGGTCGGCCAGGAACGCGGCGGCGATCAGGATGCCGTCGGTGAAATTGTGCATGCCGTCGCCGACCAGGATCATCCAGCCGGCGCGGCCGGCTTCATGCTTGTCGTGGCCGTGCGCGTGGTGGTGGCCGTCGCCCTCGTGGTGGTGCGAGTGGCGCAGGATCGCCAGCTTTTCCAGCATGAAGAACGTCAGCAGGCCGCCCAGCAGCGTGGCGAACAGCGTGCGCGGGTCGGCATGCGATTCGAAGGCTTCCGGCAAGGCATGCAGCAGCGACGTGGACAGCATGATGCCGACCGACAGGCTGACCATCCGTTCGACGACTTTCGACAGCAGCGTGAACGAAAACAGTGCCGCCGCCGAAATGCTGGCTACGCCGGCAAGGGTGGTTGCCAGCAGAATGGATATGAGTACCGGATCGATTTTGGAGCCTCTCGTGCGCTTTGCCGCGCGCGCAGCACCGGGGCCCGGGCAGCGCGCAAACCGGACATTTTACCGTCCAGCTCGCGCTTCTGCTGAAAATACAGTATCAATAAGGGGACAACAAGGGAAAAACGACGCAAAAAAGGAAACGGATCAGGCCACGCCGTGCTGCTTGAACCAGTCCAGCGCGCGCTTCCAGCCATCCTTCGCATCCGCTTCCACGTAGCTGGGGCGGTAGTCGGCATGGAAAGCGTGTCCGGCGTTTTCATAGATGACGAACGTGGAACCCGACTTTCCCTTCGCCAGTTCGGCCTTCATCTTTTCCACCGATTCCAGCGGGATGCCGGTGTCCTTTGCGCCATACAGGCCCAGGACCGGCGTCTTCAGCGTGGCAGCCACGTCGACAGGATGGCGGGCCGTATTGGCAGTGGCTTCCCCTACCAACCTCCCGTACCACGCCACGCCTGCCTTGACGGCCGGATTATGCGCCGCATACAGCCACGTGATGCGGCCGCCCCAGCAGAAACCGGTGATGCCCAGCTTGTCCGCCGCGCCGCCGTTCTGGGCGGCCCAGGCCACGACCGCGTCCAGGTCCTTGAACACCTGGATGTCCGGCACCTTGCTGATGATGTTCTTTTGCAGGTCGGCGATCGACGTTTCCTTTTGTGGATCGCCCTGGCGTGCGAACAGGTTCGGCGCCAGCGCCAGGTAGCCCTGCCTTGCAAAGCGGCGCGCCACGTCGGCGATGTGCTCGTGCACGCCGAAGATCTCGGAGATGACGAGGATCACGGGCAAGCCCGTCTTGCCGGCGGGCTGGGCGCGGTACACAGGCACCGGGTAGCCATCGACGGTGACGTTCACGGTGCCGGCCGTGAGGCCTTCGGCATCGGTCTTCACCACGGTCTCGGCGCTGACGGGCAGCGCGGCGGCGGCAAAGCCGGTACCGAGCGCCGCCTTCAGCAGGTCGCGGCGGCTGATTCCCTCCGCTGCGCCGATCAGGCTGGCGGCATCGTTGTGCAGGTCGTTCATGCGTTCTCCAGTAAATAGCCCATCAAGGAATTCGTGACAGGCCGCTCCGGGCGGACCGCCCGATTGATTGGAAATATTGCAAAAAAACCGGTGTCTGTCACCGGTTTTCGGGAAATGTTGCAAAAAAGCCAGTGACAGGCGCCGGTTTTGGAAGGAAGCACTGGAGGCTCAGTGCGCCTCCTCCCAGTTCCTGCCGACGCCGACCTCGGCGACGAGGGGCACTTTCAGCTCGGCGACGCCGGCCATGAGCTTCGGCAGCGCATCGCGCACCAGCGGCAGTTCGTCGTCGGGCACTTCGAGCACCAGTTCGTCGTGCACCTGCATGATCATGCGCGACTTCAGGTTTTCCTTTTCGAGCCAGTCCTGCACGGCGATCATCGCCAGCTTGATCAGGTCCGCCGCGGTGCCTTGCATCGGCGCGTTGATCGCGGCGCGTTCGGCGGCCTGCCGGCGCGGGCCGTTCGGGGAATTGATCTCGGGGAGCCACAGGCGGCGGCCGAATACCGTTTTCACGTAGCCGTTCGCCTTGGCTTCCAGGCGCGTCTCGTCCATGTAGCGCTTCACGCCGTGGAAACGCTGAAAGTAGCGGTCGATATAGTTCTGCGCGGCGGTACGGTCGATGCCCAGGTTGGCGGCCAGGCCGAACGCGCTCATGCCGTAGATCAGGCCGAAGTTGATCACCTTGGCATAGCGGCGCTGCTCGCTGTTCACTTCGTCGGCCGGCACGCCGAAGATCTCGGCGGCGGTGGCGCGGTGGATGTCGACGCCCTCGGCGAAGGCGCGCAGCATCGCCTCGTCCTCGGAGATGTGCGCCATGATGCGCAGCTCGATCTGCGAATAGTCGGCCGAGACGAGATGGCTGCCTTCGGGCGCGATGAACGCTTCACGGATGCGGCGCCCTTCGGCCGTGCGGATCGGGATGTTCTGCAGGTTCGGGTCGTTCGATGCCAGGCGCCCCGTCACCGCCACGGCCTGCGCGTAGTTCGTGTGCACGCGGCCTGTCTGCGGGTTGATCATCTTGGGCAGCTTGTCGGTGTACGTGGACTTCAGCTTGGCCATGCCGCGGTATTCCAGCAGCACCTTGGGCAGCGGATAATCCTCGGCCAGCTTTTGCAGCACCTCCTCGTCGGTCGATGGCGCGCCGCTCGGCGTTTTCTTGACGACGGGGAGTTTCAGCTTGTTGAAGAAGATATCGCCGATCTGCTTCGGCGAACCCAGGTTGAACGGCCCTTCGGCCAGTTCGTAGGCCTTCTGTTCCAGTTCGGCGATGCGCGTGCCCAGCTCGTTCGATTGCGTGGCCAGCAGGCCCGCGTCGATCAGCACGCCATTGCGCTCGATCTTCTGCAGCACCACGGCGGTGGGCAGCTCGATGGCGCGGTAGATCTTCGTCAGGCCTTCGTCGCCCGCGACGTGGCCGTGCATCGCCATGTGCAGGCGCAGCGTGATGTCGGCATCCTCGGCCGCGTAGTCGGTGGCGCGCTGCAGTTCCACCTGGTCGAAGCAGATCTGGCTCGCGCCCTTGCCGCACACCTCCTCATAGGCGATGGTCTTGTGGTTCAGGTGGCGCATGGCCAGGCTGTCCATGTCGTGCGTGCGGTGCGACTCGAACACATACGACTGCAGCAATGTGTCGTGCACGATGCCGCGCAAGGTGACACCGTGGTTGGCGAAGATGTGCGCGTCGTATTTCAGGTTCTGGCCCAGCTTCGGCTTCGCGGCGTCCTCGAGCCAGGGCTTGAGCTTTTCCAGCACGTCCTCGCGCGACAATTGATCCGGCACGCCCGCATAGCGGTGCGCCACCGGGATGTAGCACGCCAGGCCCGGTTCGGTCGCCAGCGAGATCCCGACCAGCTGCGCATTCATCGGTTCCAGCGACGTGGTTTCCGTGTCCACCGCCACCAGCTCGGCGGCATCGATGCGCGCGATCCATTCGTCGAGCTGCGCTGGTGTCACCACCAGGTCGTAGCGCACGTTGGCCGGCGGTTCGGCGAACATGTCGCCGGTGGGGCCTTCCGGCGCGGCCGGGCCGGTCTGGCCGGGTACCTGCGCCGACGGCGTGAGGGCCTTCAGCTCGCGCAGCAGTGTCTTGAAGCCGTATTTGTTGAAGAAGGCCAGCAGCGATTCATGGTCTTCCTCGCGCGCGATCAGCGACTCGGAGATCGACATCATGTGCTGCGCCAGGTCGCAATCGGTCTTCACGGTGATCAGTTCGCGGCCTTTCGGCAGCCATTCCAGCGCCGCCTTCAGGTTGGCGCCCACCGCACCGCCGATCTTGTCGGCGTTGGCGATTACCCCTTCCAGGCTGTCGTACTGAGTCAGCCATTTCACGGCCGTCTTCGGACCGCACTTCGCCACGCCGGGCACGTTGTCGACGGTATCGCCGATCAGCGTGAGGTAGTCGATGATGCGGTTCGGCGGCACGCCGAATTTCGCCACCACGCCCGCTTCGTCGAGCTTTTCGTTGCTCATCGTGTTGATCAGCGTGACGTGCGGCGTGACCAGCTGCGCCAGGTCCTTGTCGCCGGTGGAAATGATCACGTCCATGCCGTTCTTTTCGGCCGTCACGGACAGCGTGCCGATCACGTCGTCCGCCTCCACGCCCTCCACCATCAGGATCGGCCAGCCCATCGCCTTCACGGCTTCGTGGATCGGCTCGATCTGCAGCGAAAGGTCGGACGGCATCGACGCGCGCGTGGCCTTGTATTCCGGGTACAGGTCGTCGCGGAAGGTCTTGCCCTTGGCATCGAACACGCAGGCGATGTAGGCGGCCGGGTAATCGGCGCGCAGGCGGCGCAGCATGTTGACCATGCCGTGCATGGCGCCGGTCGGGTGGCCATCCGGGCTGCGCAGGTCGGGCAGCGCATGGAAGGCACGGTAGAGATAGCTGGAACCGTCGACCAGCAGCAAGGTCTTTTGCATGGGTGCAAGTGGGAGTGTCTGATGCGAATCCGGCATTATCGCAGAGAACAAGCGGCGGCGAATCGTGCGGCCCCGCTGCGGAAATTGGCATTCGCAACGGAAACGGGTGTCAGTTTGTTACAATGGTCCAACCACCAACATCACGGTTACTCCATAAAGGCTCTTACCATGTGCCCGTCCATGCGTCCGCTCTTCGCCGCCATTGCTCCCGCCGCCTTCCTGCTGGCCCTGGCCGCCGGCTCCGCCAGTGCCCAGTCCGGCACGCCGCCGAAGCTGGAACCTGTGCCGGAGAGCGATACCCCGATCACGGTCACACCGAAATCGAGCCGCGACACCACCACCACCACCGTGCAGCGTGACGGCGGCCGCATCGTGCAGGAAACCGTGCAGGCGGGCGGCAGCACCTATACGGTGAAGCCGGCCAACCCGAACAGCACCCAGCTGCCGGGCGACGCCGGCGGCCCGCAAGTGCGGGGACCGCAATGGACCGTGATGGAATTTGATATCGCCAAGAAACAAAAACAGCGCAGTGCCGATGCCGCGGCCGCAGCCGCGGCGGACAATGCGGCCGACGTGCCGCCGCCTCCTCCGATGCCACCCGTAACGGAGTGATGCCGCGTTCCCGCCCGGGCGGAACGTTTGCCCGGCGCAGCTCATCCATCCTCGAACCCTACTGATTCTCATGGCAGTCTTTACCTCGGTCAGCCTGGACGATGTCCAGTCCTGGATCGCGCAATTCCCCCTCGGCCGCGCGGTCGCCCTCAAAGGCATCGCATCCGGCATCGAAAACAGCAATTTCTTCCTGACGACGGAACGTGGCGAATACGTCCTCACCATCTTTGAAAACCTCGGCTTCGAGCAGTTGCCGTTCTACCTGCGCTTGATGGAGCACCTGGCCGCGCGCGGCGTGCTGGTGCCGGCACCGGTGCCGAACGACAAGGGCGAGCTGTGCGTGCCGCTGCACGGCAAGCCGGCGGCGATCGTGTCGAAGCTCGAGGGCAGTTCCGAACTCGCTCCGCAACCCGTGCATTGCGCCGAGGTGGGCGCGATGCTCGCGCGCATGCACCTGGCCGGGCGCGATTTCCCGCTGCACCAGCCGAACCTGCGCAGCCTGGCATGGTGGCACTTCGCCGCTCCGGCCGTGCTGCCGCACATGGCCGGGCCGGAAGCCGCGCTGCTGCGCGCCGAGATGCATTTCCAGGAAGCGTTCCATGGCAGCGCGCTGTATGGCCGCCTGCAGCAGGGCCCGGTGCATGCCGACCTGTTCCGCAATAACGTGATGTTCGACGGCGAGCGCCTGACCGGCTTCTTCGACTTCTACTTTGCCGGCTGCGACACCTGGCTGTTCGACGTGGCCGTGACCATCAACGACTGGTGCGTGGACCTGGATACCGGCGTGCTCGACGAAGCGCGCGTGCGCGCGTTCCTGGACGCCTATCATGCGGTACGCCCGTTCACGGCCGACGAGCAGGAAGCCTGGCAACCGATGCTGCGCGCCGGCGCGCTGCGCTTCTGGCTGTCGCGCCTGTACGACCTGCACCAGCCGCGCGAAGCGGAAATGCTGACGCCGCACGACCCCACCCATTTCGAGCGCATCCTGCGTGAGCGCATCGCCACCCCCGCACCAAGCTTGTTCCAATGAACCACACACCAGCAAGATCAGGATGGGAATGGGTGAAACAGGGCTTCGGCATGCTGAAGAAGCAGCCGGCCGGCCTGTCCACGCTGTTCTTCGGTTACATGCTGCTGACCACGTTGCTGCTCGTGGTGCCGCTCGTCGGGCAGATCGCGCACAGCGTGCTGATGCCCGTGTTCGCGATCGGTTTCATGACGGCGGCGCGCGAGATCGGCGACGGCAAGCCGGTGATGCCCGCCATGCTGGTCGCGGGCTTCCGCGGCCCCGCGCTGCGCAAGCTGTGCATGCTCGGCGTGATCCACTTGCTGGTATTCCTGGCCGCCGGCGCCATCGGCGTGCTGCTGTTCGCCAATACCGATGCATTGCGCGATGCCACGCTGGCCGAACTGCAAACGAACCGGGAACTGGTGCTCGAGTCCGGCCTGGTGCCAACGATGCTGACCACGGCCCTGCTCTATATCCCGGCGCTGCTGGTGATCAGTTTCGCCGCACCGCTCGTGCAATGGAACGGCATGGGGCCCGGCAAGGCGCTGTTCTACAGCTTCTTCGCGATCAAGCGCGCGGCCGGCGCGTTCTTCATGTTCGCCGTCAGCCTGTTCGCGATCACGGTCGTCCTGCTGCTGCTGGTGCGCGCGCTGTTCGGCTTCGGCTCGATCGGCTTCGCGTTGATGCGCATGTTTTCCGAGGTGCTGTATGGCGTGGCCCATTGCGCGCTGTTCGTGGCCTATGCACACATTTTTTCGGCGCCGCCTGGCGACGCCGATCCCGCCCTGAAGCCCTGAGACGGCACGCCGGCACACGAACCGGCGGGGTCCGAAAGGTATAATGGCGGGATGCAGAATCTCCTCCACAACCTCAATCCCGAACAACTCGCCGCCGTCACCCTGCCGCCGCAAAACGCCCTGATCCTGGCGGGCGCCGGCTCGGGCAAGACGCGCGTGCTGACCACGCGCATCGCCTGGCTGATCCAGACCGGGCAGGTGTCGCCGGGCGGCATTCTCGCCGTCACGTTCACCAACAAGGCAGCCAAGGAAATGCTGGCGCGCCTGTCGGGAATGATGCCGATCAATACACGCGGCATGTGGATCGGCACGTTCCACGGCCTGTGCAACCGCCTGCTGCGCACCCACTACCGCGATGCCGCCCTGCCCCAGTCGTTCCAGATCCTCGACACGCAAGACCAGCTGTCGATGATCAAGCGCCTGCTGAAGGCGAACAATATCGACGATGAAAAATTCCCGCCGAAATCGGTGATGTATTTCATCAACAACAACAAGGACCAGGGCTTGCGCGCCAGCCAGGTCGAGGCGTATGACGCCAATGAACGCAAGCTGGCCGAGCTGTACCAGCTGTACGACGACCAGTGCCAGCGCGAAGGCGTCGTCGACTTCGCCGAGCTGCTGCTGCGCACCTATGAACTGCTGTCGCGCAACCAGCCGCTGCGCGAGCATTACCAGCAGCGCTTCCGCCACATCCTCGTCGACGAGTTCCAGGATACGAACAACCTGCAATACGCGTGGCTGAAGCTGATCGCCGGCCACGGCACCGGGCATGGCGGCGCGCTGTTCGCCGTGGGCGACGACGACCAGAGCATCTATGCCTTCCGCGGCGCGAACGTGGGCAACATGGCGGCGTTCGAGTCCGAGTTCAGCGTGAAGAACCTGATCAAGCTGGAGCAGAACTACCGCTCGCACGGCCACATCCTCGATGCGGCCAACGTGCTGATCGCGAACAACAGCCGCCGCCTGGGCAAGAACCTGCGCACGGACGCGGGCCACGGCGAACCGGTGCGCGTGTACGAAGCCACGTCCGACCTGCAGGAAGCGCAATGGCTCGTCGACGAGGCAAAGAACCTGATCGGCGAAGGCACGCGGCGCAGCGAGATCGCCGTGCTGTACCGCTCGAATGCGCAATCGCGCGTCATCGAGCATGCGCTGTTCTCGGCCGGCATCCCGTACACGGTGTACGGCGGCCTGCGCTACTTCCAGCGCGCCGAGGTGAAGCACGCGATCGCCTACCTGCAGCTGATGGACAATCCGCACAACGATTCGGCCTTCCTGCGCGTGGTCAACTTCCCGGCACGGGGTATCGGCGCACGCACGCTGGAGCAGTTGCAAAATGCGGCCGAAGCCTATGGCATCTCGATGTATGCCGCGGTGCCCTACATGGTGGGCAAGGCCGGCACGTCGCTGGGCGGCTTCGTGAAGCTGATCGAGGGCGTGCGCTTCGAGACGCAGCAGATGGCGCTGCCGGAACTGGTGCGCATCACGCTGGAAGCCTCCGGCCTGCTGCAGCACTATGCCAACGAAAAGGAAGGCGCCGACCGGGTGGAAAACCTGGAGCAGATGGTCAGCGCGGCCACCCAGTTCGTGGGCGAGGAAGGCTATGGCCAGGGCGCGCCCGCGCACCTGGGCCCGCCGTCCGAAGCCCAGGCAGGCGCCGCGATCATCAATGCCGACGGCGTGGAAATCATGGATGCCGATGCGCCGCTGTCGACCGTGATGTCGCCGCTGTCGGCGTTCCTCGCGCACGCGTCGCTCGAAGCGGGCGACAACCAGGCACAGGCCGGCCAGGATGCGATGCAGCTGATGACGGTGCACTCGGCCAAGGGCCTGGAATTCGACAACGTGTTCATCACCGGCCTGGAAGAAGGCCTGTTCCCGCACGAGAGCAGCTCGAAGGAAGAAGGCGGCGTCGAGGAAGAACGGCGGCTGATGTACGTGGCCATTACCCGGGCCCGCAAGCGCCTGTACATGTGCTTCTGCCAGACGCGCATGCTGCACGGGCAAACGCGCTACAACATGAAGTCGCGCTTCTTCGACGAATTGCCGGAGGAATCGCTGAAGTGGCTGTCGCCGCGCGTACAGGCGCACTGGTTCGCCAACAAGAAGGCGCAATGGGAAGACGTGCAACTGAATGGCGGCAGCGACAACGCGATCGCCCAGCGCATCGCGCAGAAATCCACCGGCGGCGCCGGCTGGCGCATCGGCGAATCCGTCGCGCATGCCAAGTTCGGCGAAGGCGTCATCGTCAACATCGAGGGCAGCGGTGCCAATTGCCGCGCGCAGATCAACTTCGGCAGCGCCGGCATGAAGGTGCTGGACCTGTCGGTGGCGAAGCTGGAGCGGCTGGGGCGGTAGGTATCTCGCACCGGTGTCTGACACCCTTTCCCGCCGGGAAACAGTGTCAGACACCGGTTTTCGTATGATGCTGATACCCACTGCGTCGAAACCGGTGACAGACACCCATTCTTTTGGAATATTCCAAAGAAACCGGTGGTGAAGCAGGGTGTTGTGGAGCATGCTCCACGCCTGCGTAACGGAGTTGGCCTGCAGGCCAACTCTCCTTCCTGTCACCGGTTTTTTTGCATCGGTTTCAGCCCTGCTTGCGCCCCACCTCGGTAGCCCGCCCCTGGCGCAGCGCTTCATCGATCAGCGCGCGGGTTGCCTTGTCGGCCTCGCTGCTCAGCCGGCCCTGTTCGCGGCCCAGCTCGGCGGCCTTGCGGGCCAGTTCCTCCATCGGTTTCGTCAGCTCGGCCATCCGGGCATGCAGGGTTTTCATGGGTTCGCGGTCGGCGCTTGCCTTCCGGTGCTCGCGCGCCATCGTTTCGGACAGGCGGGCCATGCGCTGCTGCAGCAGCGCCATCTGCTTGCCGATGGCGTCCATCTGGCGCGACAGCGATTCGCGGCTGGCGTCGCTGCCGGCCGAAGCCATGCGCCGGCCCAGTTCTTCCTGCTGCCGGCCAAGGCGCTCCTGCTTGCTTGCCAGTGCGCTCAACTGGTGTTCGGTATTGCGCGTGAGCTCTTCATTGAACAGCGTGGCAACCTGGGCGCCGATCTGCGCACCGATCGCCCCGATCTCCTTGCCGTGCCGGTCCATCGAAGCGCCCTGCTTTTCCATGTCGGCGGCGAGCTTTTCCGACGGTGCCCAGGCGCTGCTCACCCGGGCAACGAGCGCCGCATCCTTGACCACGTAGCGCTTGCCATCCTTCCTGAACCAGACGAAATCGCCTCCGATGGCTTCCTTCGCCTGGTGCAGATCGGGCAAGTCGCGCGGATCGAGGGCGAAGTTGCGCACCGGGGCGTTGTCGCCGCGCACGACCGCATACGATACGGCCGCATGGCCCGGGTGGACGACCGTCGCGCCATCGCGCAGCCCGATCGGCGGTGCCGGCGGCGCGGGGGGCGCGGGTGGAACCGGTGCCGCCATCATGGGTGCGGCGGGTGCGGCGGGGGCCGCCATTTTCGTCATCGGTGGCGCTGGAGGTGCGGGCGGGGCGTCCGGCACGGCCATCCTTGCCATGGGCGGCGCCGGGGGCGCGTCGGGCGCATCGGGCGCATCGGGCGGGGCCGGCGGTTCGGGCGGCACGGGTGCCGACCAGCCGGCATCCGTGCGATGCAGGGTGGCGGCGCGGGCGGCTTCGGCCGCGGCAGCGCCTGCTTCGACCCCGGCCGCCGCCGCGTCCCTGGCGGCCCGCGTGGCTTCCTGCGCGGCAGCGGCTTGCGCCACGGCCGCGACCGTCGCTGCCCTGGCGGCTTCGGCCGCTTCCTCGGCGCCGGCATCGCGGCCGGCGACGGACGTGCCGGCGGTTCGCGCTGTCGTGGACGGCATTTCCGGTTGCGCATGGGCATACAGCATCACGCAGGCAGTGCACAGGCCAAGCAGCGGTGCCGCGATCTTCCAGGTGAGTGGTTGCGCGTCGGGGCGGATCAGGCGTTTGATACGTGACATGAGGTCTCCTCCTTGTGCCGCGGGGGCGAAGTGCGAGGTGGCGAACTGGAACTTGTCCAGCTCGGACAATGCCAGGGCCAGGCGCCGCGGTTCGCCAAGAACTGCGGCCGCCAGGTCATCGGCGATCTGTTCCCGTTCGATGCGGATGCGCCGGCTCAGCATCCACACGCTCGGGTGGTAGAACAACAGGATTTCGATGGCGCTCTGTACCAGGTTCACGAAGTAATCGTGGCGCCGGATATGCGCAAGTTCATGCGCCAGCAAGGCTTCCAGCAGGTGCGGCGGCATGCCCGTCACCAGCGAGGCCGGCAACAGCACGACGGGCCGCCAGCAGCCGGCCGTCATCGGGCCTTCCAGGTCTTCGTCCGACACGCCGAGCATGACCTGCCGCCCGATGTCCATGCGCAGCGCGAGGCGGTCCAGACGCTCCTGCCACCCGGTATCGGGGCGATGATGGCCTGCCAGCGTGCGCTGGCGTACCCATTGCAAGCCCAGCGACAGGCGCAGCGTCATCAGCGCGGCGCCGCCCGCCCATAGCAGCACCAGCCATGGCATCTGGCGGCGCAACAGGTATTCGAACGATGTCAGCTGGTCGGCATCGACCAGCACCGGCACCTGCGCGGCCGGGATCGCACCGGCGCCCACGGCCCCGAGCAGCGGGTCGCGCGGCACGGGCACCGCATAGCCGGCCTGCAGCGCTTCCTGCACACGCCACGCGATGCCGCCGGCAGGCAGTGCCGCACACAGCAGCAACGCGGCGCAGGCGACGGCATAGCGGGCCTGCGGCCGGGCATTGCGCAGCAGGTGCAGCGCCAGCGCCGCGGCCCAGCCGATCAGCAGCCCCTGCCAGACGAAATGCAGCAGCGACCAGCCCAGCGCCGGCACCAGCGTATCGAAGAAAACGTTCATTGCGCGGCTCCAGCGGCGATGCGGGCAACGAGGGTGAACCGGTGATCGTTCTGCGGCATGGCGGCTCCTGGTGAAGTGGAAACCAGAGTAAATTATGTAGAAAATTTTGTCTAGAACTTTTTGTCTAGATCGGGATGCGACGGGCGCATTGAACTATAGCCAAGGCTCGCGGCCCTGTTCGGGATTTGCGACGGACGGTGGGAAAGGCGTATTGGACGGCTTAGCCGAGATGCACGTACTGCACGTTCAGCGTGATCATCTCGCTGTAGCGAAGCACGAACGAGTCGCCGTCGACCTGATAGAAGCGGTCGGCTTCCTCTGCTTCGTCGGCTGCGCTCTTGTCCCTTGCCAGGGACCTGCGGGCAACGCCTTGCAGTACCAGCCGGTCGAGCTGCCCTTCCGAATCGAAATAGAAATTGTCCAGAACGCCCGTGTACAGCATGGCTTCCTTGCCCACTTCGACGATCGCCGCGACGATCACGAAATCCGGCGCCTCATCCTCTTCGAAATCCGCCCCCGTGAGGAGGTAGTACCAGGGCGCCTCATGGAAGCGCAGCATGGGGCGCAGCGGCGACGACGCGCGGTCGAGCCGGTACTTCGTGATCGCCCAGCGCAGCAGCATCGGCACCGCGAACGACGCGAACAGCAAGGTGACGAAATACGCGGCGATCCAGTCGAAATCGTTCGCGACCGCCGCAGCCGCTTCGATCTGGCTGGCGGGGGCGGACGACAGCAGCTGCATCAGCACGAGCGGTTCGAAGCGCTGGCCGAACAGGAGACAGGACAGGGCCAGCCACGCCAGATGCGCAACCGCGGCCGAGATCACGGCGCCGGCGGCGATCCGGCCGAAGGGTGAAAAATCGAGGGAGGTGCGTTCGACCCGCTTGAAGCGGATACGGAAGATGAAACCGGGGAGAAGAACGAAAAAGATGATGAGCGCAGGCAGGGCTACGTTCATATTTGTCGAGAAAGTCGTCGATAAAGTCTGCGGTAAATTCTGCTGTAAAGTCTGCGCTGCAGTCTGCCCCTTCAGGCAGCTTTGGCCTTGGGCACGATCCGGGGGCTGATCTTGACCGTTTCGCCGTTGGGCCGGCGGAACTCGAATTCGCTGCGCGGCGCGCCATCGGATGCACCGCGGGTAAGAAACTCGCGCAAGTGCTTCCGGGCGACCGGATCGGCAAGGACTTCTGATGCCAGCTGGCTTTTGAGCGCTTTCATACCCGCACTATGCCACATTTCAAGGCTGCATGGCGTGCCTGTCGCACTAGTGGGTCGCCTGGCAACGGATCGTGGATCAACGCGTGTACGCATTTTACGTTCTGCGCCAAGCCCGTTGAAATTCCCCGGGAGAGCCAGCTATTCCGGGAAATTTCCGCCTGGCCTGACACGAAAATCCATCGCTTTTCACCGCCATGCCGTTGCCAGGTACCCCACTGGCGGCAACAGGCACCGCCTCCCGTCAATACATCACGACCGAGCGGATCGACTCGCCCTTCTTCATCAGGTCGAACCCTTCGTTGATCTGGTCCAGCGACAGCTTGTGGGTGATCAGGTCGTCGATGTTGAGCTTGCCGTCCATGTACCAGTCGACGATCTTCGGCACGTCGGTGCGGCCGCGCGCGCCGCCGAACGCGGACCCCTTCCATTCCCGGCCGGTCACCAGCTGGAATGGCCGGGTCGAGATTTCCTGGCCGGCCGCGGCCACGCCGATGATGATCGACTTGCCCCAGCCCTTGTGGCAGCACTCGAGCGCCTGGCGCATCAGCGTGGTGTTGCCCACGCACTCGAAGCTGTAGTCGGCGCCGCCATCGGTCAACTGGATGATCGAGTCGACGACGTTCTCCACGTCGTTCGGGTTGATGAAATGCGTCATGCCGAACTGGCGCGCCATCGCTTCGCGGGCCGGGTTGATGTCGACGCCGATGATCTTGTCCGCGCCCACCATCTTCGCCGCCTGGATCACGTTCAGGCCAATGCCGCCAAGGCCGAACACGACCACATTGGCGCCCGCCTCCACCTTGGCGGTGAACAGCACGGCGCCCACGCCGGTGGTGACGCCGCAACCGATGTAGCAAACCTTGTCGAACGGCGCATCCTCGCGGATCTTCGCCAGCGCGATTTCCGGCACCACGATGTAGTTCGAGAAGGTGGACGTGCCCATGTAATGGAAAATGGGCTTGCCGTCGAGGGAGAAGCGGCTCGTCGCATCCGGCATCAGGCCGCGGCCCTGCGTGGAGCGGATCGCCTGGCACAGGTTGGTCTTTTGCGACAGGCAGAACTTGCACTGCCGGCATTCCGGCGTGTACAGGGGGATGACGTGGTCGTCCTTCTTCAGGCTTTTCACGCCCGGGCCCACGTCGACGACGACGCCGGCGCCTTCATGGCCGAGAATGGCCGGGAAAATGCCTTCCGGATCGGCGCCGGACAGCGTGTAGTAATCGGTGTGGCAAATGCCGGTGGCCTTGATCTCGACGAGGACTTCGCCTTCCTTCGGACCGCCCAGCTCGACTTCTTCGATCGTCAGCGGAGCGCCCGCCTGCCATGCCACTGCTGCCCTGGTTTTCATCGTTCGCGTTCCTCGGAGGTATAAAAACCGCCATCATAGCAAACGATGAAAAGCCGGGTGTCCGGCGGTAATCAGCGCACGAATCAGGGCACGATCAGCGCACGATCAGCGCACGGCGGCCAGGTCGAGCTCCAGCAGCCGGCAGACCGCCTGCCATACCTGGCGTGGCGACGTCCACGGCTTCGGCAGGTAGGCATGGGCCTGGTGGTGCAGGCTGGGCTGGCGCGCCGAGTACAGCAGCACCGGGGTATGGGAGCCCCGCGCGCGCACTTCGTCCACCAGCACCTGGCCGTCGCCGTCCGGCAGGTCGGCATCCACGATGATCAGGTCGAATCGCTCTCTTTCCAGCCGGGCCGCGGCCGCCTCCATCGTGGCCGCGCGGCTCACGCGGATTTCCGGCACCAGCAGGGTGGCCAGGATCAGGGCGGTGGTATCGTCGGCATCCACGTGCAGCACGTGGGGCGCTGGGGCCATCGGCTTGAAAGCCTCGAGGGCATCGGTCATGTTCATCGTTCTCTCCGCTGGGGATACTGCAGGGCCTGGAACCATGCGCCGCGGCAGCGGGGTCGATTGGTGTCCGGGATGCAAGTCGGCGGAGTTGGGCCGATGATTGAAGCTCGGCCGCGATGGTGAGGCAGCCGTAACGTTGAAGCCGCACCGGGAACCGGTGCGTAAATATTAAAACTTGGAACCTGCAGAAAGCTTAACCTAAATTAGTTCGCTATGGAAACAATTATTTCTTTAGGCGAGCATTGAACGCTCCATGCAGGCTGTTCAACGTTTCCTCGGCGGCAAGCAGCTGGTCCGCCACTTCGTTGACCTTGCGCCGGCTCGAGCGGGCATGGTCGCGCAGCACTTCGAAAGCGGTGTTGCGGTCCGTCTGGAATTTGCACATCAGTAACCCGACCGCCAGGCTCGTCTCACGGCCGGCGGCCAGCGCGGCATTCAGGTTCAGTTCGGTACGGCGCAGCTGGCGGATCTCATCCGCCCGTGCCAGCCCCGCTTCGAATGCCGGCATCAACTGCTTTTCATCGACCGGCTTGACGAGGAAGCCGACCGCGCCGTAGGCGGCGGCCTGCTTGCCGGCATCGGCATCGCCGCGGCCGGACAGGAACATGAACGGCACCGACGTTTCACGGTTCAGCTGCTTGGCCAGTTCCAGGCCGGACATGCCGGGCATGTGGATATCCAGCAGCGCCATGTCCGGCTCGCGCTCGGCCACCAGGCGCAGCGCATGGTCGGCCGAATGGGCCTGCACTGTTTCATATCCGGCATTGCGCAGGACCACGCTGAGGAATTCGGCAAGGAGCTGGTCGTCGTCGACGATCAGGATCAGGCGTTTTGCGGCGGCGGGTGCGGGCATGTCGGGCAATCGGTCAATGAACTTGGACCGATTATACGGGCGTTTGATGCGCCGGCAAGGGGATTCACGGTCACACGGATCGTGCGATGACCGGCTACCACATTTACCACATCAACTGCTTCACCGGCAGGGGCGCCGGTCAGCGCGGCGCGAAAAGCCGCCCGAACGCGCCAGCGGCGGCGGCCACGTCCGGCGCACCGTACACGCTGCTGATCGCCGCCACCATGTGCGCGCCGCGCGCCACCAGCGGCGCGGCGTTTTCCGGCGTCATGCCGCCGATGACCACGCAAGGCACGCGCACGGCGGCGCGGGCATCGTCGACGATCGAGGGCGGCGTGGTGACCGCGTAGCGCTTGACGCGCGACGGATAGAAACCGCCGAACGCCACGTAGCTGGCGCCGGACCGTTCGGCATCGATTGCCAGCTGCAAGTCGCCGTAGCACGAAGCGCCAACGATCTTTGCCGGACCCACGCTGTCGCGCGCCTGCGCCACCGACACGTCGGTACCGCCCACGTGCACGCCATCGGCATCGAGCTCGCGGGCCAGGTCCACGAAATCGTTGACGATGAACGGCACGCCGTGACGGCGGCACAGCGCCAGCAGCGCGGCCGCCTGCTCGCGGCGCAGTTCCGGCGATGCCGTCTTGTGCCGGTACTGCAGCAGCGCCACCCCGGCGCCCAGTGCCGCCTCGGTGCATGCCAGCAGCGCGGCGGTATCGTCCCAGTCGGGAGTGACCAGATAAAGTCCGTGCATTCGAATTCTCCTGTGTTAGCGCAACGGTATCCGCTGGCCGGCCGCGATCGCGTACGAGGCTTCCAGCGTGCGGTGGGTATAGGCCTGGGCCCTGGCCAGCGCCTGCGCGACCGGGCACCCCTGTGCCAGCAGCGCGGCCACCGCCGCGGCCAGTGTGCAGCCGCTGCCGTGGAATTCCCCTTCCAGCCGGGGCCAGTGCCAGTTCTGTTGCCGGGCCGGCCCCAGCCAGCGGTTGACGACGGAATTGCCGCCGCCGTGCCCGCCGGTCACGAGCACGTGTTCGCAGCCGATCTGCCGCAGCACCTGCGCATGCGCCAGTTCCGCCACATCGCTCGATGGCGGCGGAATGTCCTGCCGGTGCGCCCTTGCCAGCGCGGCCGCCTCCGGGCCGTTCGGCGTGATCACGGTCGTCAACGGCAGGAGCGGCGCCAGCGCAGCGATGGCACTGCCGCCGCGCCCCAGCCGGTCGCCATTGCCGCTGGCCAGCACCGGGTCCAGCACCACCGGCAGCGCGGGGTTTTCCTCGCGCAGGCCACCGATCACGCGGGCGATCGCCTGGGCGTTTTCCAGGTTGCCGGGAATGCCGATCTTGACGGCGCTGATGCGGAACGCCGCGGCCACCGCCAGCGCCTGGCGCATCACCACGTCATGCTCGACCGGCAGCACTTCGTGCACCCGGTTGTTGTCCTGCACCGTCAGCGCCGTGATCACGGGCAGCGGGTGCGCATCGAGCGCCGCGATGGCGCCCACATCGGCAGCGATGCCGGCACCGCCCGAAGGGTCGGCGCCGGCGAATACCAGCACGCAGGGCCTGTGGCTCATTGCGGGTCCTTCATGCCAGCCGGCCGGCCATCGGCGACGATGGCGACGCGGCGAACTTGCGCGGCATGCGGCCGGCCAGGTACGCATCGCGCCCCGCCTCCACGGCCAGGCGCATCGCCCGTGCCATCCGCACCGGATCGCGCGCCGCGGCGATGGCCGTGTTCATCAGCACACCGTCGCAACCGAGCTCCATGGCGATCGCCGCGTCCGATGCCGTGCCCACGCCGGCATCGACCAGCACCGGCACATTGGCCTGCTCGATGATCAGCGACAGGTTCCACGGGTTGAGGATGCCCATGCCGGAACCGATCAGCGAGGCCAGCGGCATCACGGCCACGCAGCCGATGTCTTCCAGCATGCGCGCCTGGATCGGATCGTCGCTGCAATAGACCATCACATCGAAGCCGTCCTTCACGAGCTCCTTTGCGGCGACCAGCGTTTCGGGCATGTTCGGGAACAGCGTCCTCTCGTCGCCCAGCACTTCCAGCTTCACGAGCTTGTGGCCATCGAGCAGTTCGCGCGCCAGCTGCAGCGTGTACACCGCATCCTTCGCCGTGTAGCAGCCGGCCGTATTGGGCAGGATCGTGAATTCCGATGGCGGCACCACGTCCAGCAGGTTCGGCGCATGGGGATCCTGGCCGATGTTCACGCGGCGGATCGCCACCGTGATGATTTCCGCGCCGGCCGCCAGGGTGGCGGCACGGGTCTGTTCCAGGTCGCGGTACTTGCCGCTGCCTACCAGCAGGCGCGAGCGGTATTGCCGGCCTGCGATGGTGAGCAGGTCTTCATCGTTCGTTTGCATTGTCTGTCTCCTTTTGTTCATCCACCGCCGATGGCGCGGACGATATCCACGCGATCCTGCGCACTCAGCGCCACGTCGCCCCAGCGTTGCCGCGGCACGACACTGCGATTGACGGCCAGCGCCAGCGCCTGGCCTTCCAGCTCCAGCGCCGCGATGAGCTCCGCCAGGGTCTGCCCCGGCGGCAACGCGCGCGGCGCCCCGTTCAGCACGATTTCCATTTGCGTCTTCCAAAAGTTGCTAAAAACCGGGGTCAGACCCCAGTTTCAGGAAATATTTCCAAAAATTGGGGTCTGACCCCGGTTTTTGGGAATGTTGCGCTATGCCTTGCTGTAGAGCTGGCTGCCCGTCTTGACGAACTCGATGGCTTTTTCCTGCATGCCGCTGGCGGCGTATTCGCGCACTTCCTGCGTGATCTTCATCGAGCAGAAGTGCGGGCCGCACATCGAACAGAAGTGGGCCACCTTCGACGATTCCTTCGGCAGCGTTTCGTCGTGGAAGGCGCGGGCGCGGTCGGGGTCGAGGCCCAGGTTGAACTGGTCTTCCCAGCGGAATTCAAAGCGCGCCTTCGACAGGGCGTTGTCGCGGATCTGCGCGCCCGGGTGGCCCTTGGCCAAGTCGGCGGCGTGGGCGGCGATCTTGTAGGTGATCATGCCTTCCTTGACGTCGTCCTTGTTCGGCAGGCCCAGGTGTTCCTTCGGCGTCACGTAGCACAGCATCGCGGTGCCGTACCAGCCGATCTGCGCGGCGCCGATGCCGGAGGTGATATGGTCGTAGCCCGGCGCGATATCGGTGGTCAACGGGCCAAGCGTGTAGAACGGCGCCTCGCCGCATTGCTCCAGCTGCAGGTCCATGTTCTCCTTGATCAGCTGCATCGGCACGTGGCCGGGGCCTTCGATCATCACCTGCACGTCGTGCTTCCAGGCGACTTGCGTGAGTTCGCCCAGCGTCCTCAGTTCGCCCAGCTGGGCATCATCGTTGGCGTCGTAGATCGAGCCGGGGCGCAGGCCATCGCCCAGGCTGAACGACACGTCGTACGCCTTCATGATCTGGCAGATGTCTTCGAAATGGGTGTACAGGAAGTTTTCCTTGTGGTGCGCCAGGCACCACTTGGCCATGATCGAGCCGCCGCGCGACACGATGCCGGTGAGCCGGTTCGCCGTCAGCGGCACGTAGCGCAGCAGCACGCCGGCGTGGATCGTGAAGTAGTCGACGCCCTGCTCCGCCTGCTCGATCAGCGTGTCGCGGAAGATCTCCCATGTCAGGTCCTCGGCCTTGCCGTTGACCTTTTCCAGCGCCTGGTAGATCGGTACGGTGCCGATCGGCACCGGGCTGTTACGCACGATCCATTCGCGCGTTTCATGGATATGCTTGCCGGTGGACAGGTCCATCACCGTGTCGCCACCCCAGCGGATCGCCCACGTCATCTTCTCCACTTCCTCGCCGATCGACGATGTGACGGCGGAGTTGCCGATATTGGCATTGACCTTCACGAGGAAATTGCGGCCGATGATCATCGGCTCCAGTTCCGGGTGGTTGATGTTGGCGGGGATGATCGCGCGGCCGCGGGCGATTTCCTCGCGCACGAATTCGGCCGTGATTTCCTGCGGGATGGCGGCGCCGAACGACTCGCCGCGGTGCTGGCGGCCCAGCAGGTCCGCCATCCTCGTGCCCAGCGGGCCCGCGGCACGCATGGCATCGATGTACTCGCGCCGGCGCATGTTTTCGCGGATCGCCACGTATTCCATCTCGGGCGTGACGATGCCGCGCCGTGCGTAATGCATCTGCGTCACGCAGGCGCCGGCTTTCGCGCAGCGCGGCGTGCGGTGCAGGTCGAAGCGCAGCGCATCGAGCGACGCATCGGCCAGGCGTGCCTTGCCGTAATCGGACGTCGGGCCAGCCAGCTCCTCGGTATCGCCGCGCTCGGCGATCCAGGCGGCGCGCACCGAGGCCAGGCCGGCACGGATGTCGATCGGCACCGCCGGATCCGTGTACGGGCCGGAGGTGTCGTACACCGTCACCGGCGGATTGACTTCGTGGCCGAACGAGGCGGACGTATCCGCCTGGGTGATTTCGCGCATCGGCACGCGGATGTCCGGCCGGCTGCCGGTCACGTAGATCTTGCGGGAATTGGGCAGCGGCGCGATGGCGGCGCTGTCGACTTCGGCCGTACTGGCCAAGAACTTTTGATGGGCGTTCATGTTATGGCTCCTTTGGGCAGGAGCCAGCAAAGGAGACCTGGACGTGCACAGCCGTGCGGCATGGGTGCGACGATCCTTGTGCTTCCCTTCGCTGGCATTATCCAGATCAGGTTCGGAGGGTATTTCTCACCCGCAGACGGCTGTAGCCGCGCGCAGGACCCCTAGCGTTTGCCGCCTTCGTTGAAAGCAGCGGTGCCATTATAGGCATGAACCGTGCATTTACTGCAAGCACTAACGCCTATAATCGGTATCTCGACGAAAGGATAACGATGCACAAATGGGTAGCCGCCGTGCTGGCGGCGGCAATGCAGGCGGGTGCGATGGCGGCGGCGCCGGAATCGAGGACGGCCACGCCGGAGGAGCAGGCGTCGTTCTTCGACTGGTACAACAGCCGGCAGCAGGAGAGCCGCGGGCTGCTGCGGCCGCAGTTCACCGTGACGCGCGATGGCGACAAACCCGGGAAGCGCGGAAAACGCGGCAAGCGCCGCGTCACCGCCACCGTCGACGGCCCGGCGCAGCGCGCGGTACTGCCGCTGTGCCGCCAGCCGCGCGCGGTGTACGAATACGATCCGCGTGCCCGCACGGAGGCGCGCTGGAGCGAAGCCGGTCCGCCGCAAACACTCGTGTGGATCCATCACCAGCCCCAGTGCGGCGCCCAGCCCGATGCGCCGGTACGCCTGTTCCAGCCGCTGGCCGAGATGGATATCCTGATGCTGCTCCAGAACCATCCGGCCATCCTCGGCAGCGCGCGCCTGCTGATGGCGGGAAACACGTCGTGCGCGCCGTCGCGCTCGCGCGGCTACCGGCTCACTGGCCTCGACCGTGGCAAGGATGGCTTGCCCGTGATGGTGTTCCAGAACGATATCGCCGGCGAAGCCCGCGTCTCGGTGCGGCGCACCCGCAACGAACTGCTGCCGTGGAGCGTGACCTGCCCCGGACCAAGCAGCTAGCAGCTACCCGCCAATTGTTGCTCACAGGATACAAATCACTGTTCTTCGCCACGTCTCTCTGATAAGCTTGCATCCGACTTCCGACGGCCCTGTCCCAGCCGTTTTCGATGCCGCAGCAGCGGCATCGCCAACCCGTCTCCCAGCCAGCGCGACGCATGCCGATGCCCGGCATCCTGACCAGAACCGACAAGAAAGCGAGCGAACATGCGGATAAACCTGCCCGTTACCGGCCAAGAAATCCTCCTCGAAGAAGGCAAGACCATCGTTTCCACGACGGACTTGCAAGGCAACATCACCTACGCGAATCCGTACTTCATCGACATTTCGGGATTCACCGAGGAAGAGCTGATCGGCGCGCCGCAGAATATCCTGCGCCATCCGGACATGCCGGCCGAAGCGTTCGCCGACCTGTGGAACGCGATCCGCCGCGGCTTTCCCTGGACGGGCATGGTCAAGAACCGTTGCAAGAACGGCGACTTCTACTGGGTGATGGCGAACGTCACGCCGGTGATCGAGAACGGCAAACCGGTCGGCTACATGTCCGTGCGCACCCGGCCGAGCCGCGAGATGGTTGCCGAGGCAGCGAAGGCTTATGCCGCATTCAAGGATGGCAAGGCACAGGGCCTGCGTATCAGTCGCGGCAAGGTGGTGGCCGATGGTCCGCTGCATCGCCTGATTGCCGCCATGCGCCCGTCGCTGCAGACACGCCTGGTGCTGGCCGGCGCGCTGCCGGCCGTGGTGCTGGGCGCTTGCGCGGCCAGCCTGTTCGGCAACGGCAGCAATGCGCTGGCCACGATCGCCACGCTCGCGGCCCTGGCCTCGCTGTACCTGGGCTGGACGCTGCACGACTCGATCGCCGCACCGCTGCGCACGGCCACCGCGCTGGCGCGGCAGATGGCCGGCGGCGACCTGACCGCGACGATCGACGTGGCGCGCGGCGATGAAACCGGCGAGCTGCTGGCCGCGCTGCGCCAGACGAGCATCAACCTGCGCAGCATCATCGGCGACGTGCGCAGCAATTTTGCACAGATCGAACGGGCCACGAGCGAAATCGCCAGCGGCAACATGGACCTGTCGGGCCGCACGGAATCGCAGGCATCGAGCCTGGAAGAAACGGCGGCCAGCATGGAAGAACTCAATTCCACCGTGCGGCAAAGCGCCACCAACGTGGCCGATGCCGATCGGCTGGCCATGCGTGCCTCGGAGATGGCCGGCCAGGGTGGCGACGTGGTCGCGCAGGTGGTCACCACGATGGAAGGCATCAGTGCCTCGTCGCACCGTGTCCTCGACATCATCGGCATCATCGACGGCATCGCCTTCCAAACCAATATCCTGGCCTTGAACGCGGCGGTGGAAGCGGCCCGCGCGGGTGAACAGGGCCGCGGCTTCGCCGTCGTCGCGTCGGAAGTGCGCGCGCTGGCCCAGCGTTCCGCCTCGGCCGCGAAGGAAATCAAGACCCTGATCGACCAGTCGATCGACAAGGTCGATGCCGGCACGCAGCTGACCGGCAGCGCCGGCGCGATCATGACCGAAATCATCGCCTCGGTCGCGCAGGTGAAACAGGTGATGAACGAGATTTCCAACACGGCTTCGGAGCAGAGCATGGGCATCGGCCAGGTCAACGAAGCCGTCGCCTCGATCGACGACATCACGCAGCAGAACGCCGCGCTCGTCGAACAGGCCGCCGCCGCCGCCGGCGAACTGGTCCAGCAAACGCGCAGCGTGGCGCAGGCCATCGCCGTGTTCAAGGTGCAAGGCCAGCAGCACGGCCGTGCGCCTCGCGCGCCCAGGCTTGCCGGCCAACACCAGTAAGAACACCGGTGACAGGCACGCATTTTCCTGGAATATTACCGGCACTCCGGTAGCCGCGGTGCGGCGCCGTATCCGTGAATGTTTCCAGAAAACCGGTGTCTGTCACCGGTTTTCCGCTTTACATGGCATGGGGGTGTCCTGACCGCTTTATAATGGTCGTTTTCGCCAAAATCACACATCCCGGATCATGGAATTAGCCAAGTCTTTCGAGCCTGCCGACATTGAACAGTTCTGGCGCAGCGAATGGGAGAAGCGCGGTTACTACGCCGCTTCGATGGACCTCTCGCAGCCCTCCTTCAGCATCCAGCTGCCACCGCCGAACGTGACCGGCACGCTGCACATGGGCCACGCGTTCAACCAGACGATCATGGATGGCCTGACGCGCTACCACCGCATGCTGGGCCACAACACGGCCTGGATTCCGGGAACCGACCACGCCGGCATCGCCACCCAGATCGTGGTGGAGCGCCAGCTCGACGCGCAGAAGATCTCGCGCCATGACCTGGGCCGCGAAAAGTTCATCGAAAAAGTCTGGGAGTGGAAGGAAAAATCCGGCTCCACGATCACCGGCCAGATGCGCCGCCTGGGCACGTCGCCGGACTGGAACCGTGAATACTTCACGATGGACGAGCCGCGCTCGAAGATCGTGTCCGAAGTGTTCGTGCAACTGTTCGAACAAGGCCTGATCTACCGCGGCAAGCGCCTGGTGAACTGGGACCCGGTGCTGGGCACCGCCGTCTCCGACCTGGAAGTGGTGTCGGAAGAGGAAGACGGCTCGATGTGGTACATCAAGTACCCGCTGGCCGACGGCAGCGGTTCGCTGACGGTCGCCACCACCCGCCCCGAAACGATGCTGGGCGACGTGGCGGTGGCCGTCGATCCGACCGACGAGCGCTATGAAGCCCTGGTCGGCAAGATGCTGACCCTGCCGCTGGTGGGCCGCGAAATCCCGATCATCGCCGATTCCTACGTCGACAAGGCGTTCGGCACCGGCTGCGTGAAGATCACGCCGGCGCACGACTTCAACGACTATGCGGTCGGCCAGCGCCACAACCTGGCCATGCCGTCGATCCTCACGCTGGACGCGAAGATCGCCGACGATGCACCGGAAGCCTACCGCGGCCTGGACCGCTTCGCCGCCCGCAAGCAGATCGTGGCGGACCTCGAAGCGCAAGGCCTGCTGGAGCAGGTCAAGCCCCATAAACTGATGGTGCCGCGCGGCGACCGCACCGGCGTCGTCATCGAACCGATGCTGACGGACCAGTGGTTCGTGGCCATGAGCAAGCCGGCCCCGGAAGGCACGTTCAATCCGGGCAAGTCGATCACCGACGTGGCGCTGGAAAAGGTGGCCGCGGGCGAGATCAGGTTCGTGCCGGAAAACTGGAACACCACGTACAACCAGTGGCTGAACAACATCCAGGACTGGTGCATCTCCCGCCAGCTGTGGTGGGGCCACCAGATCCCGGCATGGTACGACGAAGCCGGCAACATCTTCGTCGCGCGCACGGAAGAAGAGGCGCAGGCCAAGCAGCAGGCTGCCGGCGGTACCGGCGCGCTGCGCCGCGACAGCGACGTGCTGGACACGTGGTTCTCGTCCGCCCTGGTGCCGTTCTCCACGCTGGGCTGGCCGGAAGAAACCCCTGACCTGAAGGCGTTCCTGCCCTCGTCCGTGCTCGTGACGGGCTTCGACATCATCTTCTTCTGGGTTGCCCGGATGGTGATGATGACCGCGCACTTCACCGGCAAGGTGCCGTTCGAGACCGTGTACGTGCACGGCCTGGTGCGCGACTCGCAGGGCCAGAAGATGTCGAAATCGAAGGGCAACACGCTCGATCCGATCGACCTGATCGACGGCATCGGCATCGATGAACTGGTGGCGAAGCGCACCACGGGCCTGATGAACCCGCGCGCGGCCGAGAAGATCGAAAAGGCCACGCGCAAGGAATTCCCGGAAGGGATCGCGGCCTACGGCACCGACGCGGTGCGCTTCACGATGGCCAGCTATGCCTCGCTTGGCCGCAACATCAACTTCGACCTGGGCCGCGCCGAAGGCTACCGCAACTTCTGCAACAAGCTGTGGAACGCCACCCGGTTTGTGCTGATGAATACCGAAGGCAAGGATTGCAGCGCCAGCGATGCCGACCTGTCGCAGGCCGACAAGTGGATCGTCTCGCTGCTCAACCGCACGGAACAGGAAGTGGCCAAGGGCTTCGCCGACTACCGCTTCGACAACATCGCCACCGCGATCTACAAGTTCGTGTGGGACGAGTACTGCGACTGGTACCTGGAACTGGCCAAGGTGCAGGTGCAGCAGGGCACCGAAGGCCAGCAGCGCGCCACCCGCCACACGCTGCTGCGCGTGCTGGAAGTGGTGCTGCGCCTGGCGCACCCGATCATTCCGTTCGTGACCGAACAGCTGTGGCAGACGGTCGCGCCATTGGCTGGCAAGGGCGACACCGAAGGCAAGTCGATCATGGTGCAGCCGTACCCGATCGCCAATGAAGCCGCGATCGACACGGCCGCCGAAGCATGGATCGCCGAGCTGAAGGCCTTGACGGATGCGACGCGCAACCTGCGCGGCGAGATGAAGCTGTCGCCATCCGTGCGCGTGCCGCTGATCGTGGAAACCACGGCCGCCGACAAGGACAAGATTACCGCGTTCGCACCGTATGTGCAGATGCTGGGCAAGCTGTCCGAAGTGCAGATCGTGGACGCGCTGCCGGAATCGCCGGCCGCCGTCTCCGTGGTGGGCACCACGAAGCTGATGCTGAAGGTGGAGATCGACGTGAAGGCCGAACGCGAGCGCCTGTCGAAGGAAATCGCCCGCCTGGAAGGCGAAGTGGCCAAGGCTTCCGGCAAGCTGTCGTCGGAAAGCTTCGTGGCCCGTGCGCCAGCCGCCGTGGTGGCGCAGGAAAAGGAACGTGTCGCCACGTTCTCCGCCACGCTGGACAAGTTGCGCGAGCAGTTCGCCAAGCTGCCGGCCGCGTAAGTTTTTCACAGCCGTCGACAAGCCGGACCGGGTTCTCCCGCTCCGGCTTTTTTATCGGCTGCGCTACACTGCGCGGATAATCAATTCCAAGGAGACCCCGATGCATGCCCGGCATTTCACTACGCTGCTTTCCGCTGCCCTGCTCACTGCTGCCCTGCCCGCCCTCGCCAACAACACTTCCGCCGTCGGCTTATGGAAAAACATCGACGACGAGACCGGCAAGCCGAAGGCCGAGATCCGCATCAGCGAATCGAACGGCGTGCTGCAGGGCCGCGTCGAGAAACTGCACCGGACCGCGGGGCAGGACCAGCATCCGATCTGCGACAAGTGCACGGGCGACGACAAGGGCCGGCCGATCGTCGGCCTGTCGATCATCGACGGCATGAAGAAGGATGGCGACGGATATTCCGGCGGAACCATCCTCGATCCGGAGAACGGTAAAGTTTACAAGAGCAAGATGAAGCTGGTGGATGGCGGCAGGAAGCTCGAAGTGCGCGGGTATATCGGCGTGCCGATGCTGGGACGGTCACAGGTGTGGATCAGACAAGAATAACCGGAAACAACAATGGTTTCACAAAAATATTGCTTTCATGAAAATTAAATGGTTAAATACAAAACTATTTACATCACCCCAACAATCATGAAACAGATTCTTTTTGGTTTGGCTAGCCTTCTAGTGTTCGCCAGTTCCGCTTTCGGTTCGGTACATATGTTCCAATACAAATCCCAAGTATCGAAAATCGAATACCTCATCGATACGACTTTCATTACCTCCTTGGAATCGGTAGCCCTGCCTTACGGCACTGCCACTTTAGGCGATGCAGTAATTGGCACTTTTTCATATGACCCATCATCTGCCGAACCGTATGTCGAAAAATGGGGAGGGGCACAGTACGAACCACCTCTTAGCACCATGAACATCGGCCTCGGTTCAATTGTTGCCGGCGGCATGCCCCAAGGGGGTATTGCAAAGGTATACGACAATGACTACGAAGGCGGTGATTTTTTGGGCCTTTTTTCGTACTACTATTCATGGGACTACCGGACAAAAGAAGAACTTGACGTAATGTTCGATGATCCTGCAGGGAATGTACTGCACAGCCACTACTTGCCCGGACAGGAAACACTGGACTTCACCTCAGGACGGTTAGTTTACGAGATTACACATGTAGCGGAAGCACCATCGGGAGACTGGTATACTTACACTTGGCGTGTTCATGGAGATATCTCGTCGATCTCTCTCATCTCAGCTGTTCCCGAACCCAGTACGTATGCCATGCTGCTGGCCGGCTTGGGCATGATGGCATGGCGCCGTCGCAAAGGCGGCTGACACAGTCACTACGCGAGCGTTGAAAAAACGGGGGGCCGAAGCCCCCCGAAATTACAACACTTCCTGCCACTTGGCGCTGGCGGAACAGTCCCCCTCTAATGGCAATACAACTCTTCACGCTCGCGGCGGGTTGGTTCGCTTATCGCGGAGTGTCCAGTGGAATTGCTTGCAGGGGTTCACTCCTGTCGGGTGCTTGCCGGCCAGCGCGCTCGTGCCGCTGTACCTGGCGCCTTGCCACCGAATGCTGTCGCCGCGCCCGGCGCGACCAGCATTCCGGTCAATCCTGTCATCGTCCCTGTACGCGAGTTCTTCCTCTGCGCCATGTCAATATCATGGACACAATTATGCCGACCAGCCGCGTACGGAAGTTCAGTAAGATTGCCCGAAATTTGTAAGGGACCGGCGACAAATACCGCACCGTGGCCGGCACGGCGGCAGCACGCTACTGCCGCTTCACCAGCCGGATCTCGAACAGCTTCGGCCACCGCTTGCCGGTGACGAACAGGCGCCGGTTCTTGCTGTCCCAGGCAATGCCGTTCAGCACATTGTCCGCACCGGGCGCCACGCCGGCCAGCTCGTCCAGCCCGGCAAGGTCGATCCAGCCGCGCACGTTGCCGGTGACGGGATCGATACGGGCGATGCGGTCGGTCTGCCAGATGTTCGCGAAGATCTCGTTGCCCACCCATTCGAGCTCGTTGAGCTGCCCGACGGGAATGCCGTCGGCCGTCACGCGGATGCGGCGCAGCACGCCCATCGTGGCCGGATCGAGCACGCGGATGAAGGCCGTGCCATCGCTCATGTACAGCAGCTTGCCGTCCCCCGTCAGGCCCCAGCCCTGGCCCTGGTAACCGAACGAGCCCACCTGTTCGAAGGTGTCGATGTCGAAGATGAAGCCCCGTTCGTTGGTCCACGTGAGGCTGTAGATGCGCTCGCCGAACGGGGCGATGCCTTCGCCGAAATAGTTGGCCGGCAAGTCATGCTTTTGCAGCACCTCGCCCGTTTCCAGCTCCACCTTGCGGATCGACGAGGCACCGTACTGGCCGGTGCTTTCGTACAGTACGTCGTCGCGGTAGAACAGGCCCTGGGTGAAGGCAGCCGGATCGTGGGGATAGGTGTTCCTGACGGCATAGCCGTAGACGGGAACGGCGGCCTGCACGATCGCGCTGCAGGCGAACGCCAGCGCGGCAAGGAAGGTCCTGGTCAGCATGGTCGGTCTCCGGCTATCGGTTCGGTCATTCAATCGACCTGCTTCGGCAGGTGGCGGCGCAGGTGGCCGTCGAGCGCATTGGCGAAGCGCTGGCGGTCGGCCTGGCCATACGCGGACGGGCCGCCCGTATCGACGCCGCTGCCGCGCAGTTCGTCCATGAAGGCACGCATGGTCAGCTGTTGTGCGATATTGTCCGGCGTATAGAAATCGCCGCGCGGGTTCAGCGCATGGGCGCCCTTCTTCAGTATATCCGCCGCCAGCGGAATGTCAGCCGTGATCACCAGGTCGCCCGGCTCGGCCAGGCGCACGATCTCGCGGTCGGCCACGTCGAAGCCCGCCGGCACCTGCACCGAGCGCACGTATTTCGACGGCGGCACCCGCAGCAGCTGGTTGGCCACCAGCGTGACGTCGACGTGCACGCGGTCGGCCACGCGGTACAGGATTTCCTTCACGGCGCCCGGGCAGGCGTCGGCATCGACCCAGATCTTCATGAGCCGGTCACCACAGTTCGCCGGTGAGGCTCGCGCGCGGCGGCTTCAGGCCGAAGTGCTCGTAGGCGGTTGGCGTGGCCACGCGGCCGCGCGGCGTGCGCTGCAGGTAGCCCTGCTGGATCAGGTAGGGTTCCAGCACATCCTCGATCGTGTCGGCCGCCTCGCCGATCGCGGCGGCCAGGTTGCCGATGCCGACCGGGCCGCCGTTGAACTTGTACAGCACCGCTTCGAGCAGCTTGCGGTCCATCACGTCGAAGCCGACCGTGTCGACATCGAGCATGACGAGCGCCGCATCAGCGACGTCCTTCGTGATGTCGCCATTGCTTTTCACCTCGGCGTAGTCGCGCACGCGGCGCAGCAGGCGGTTGGCGATACGGGGCGTGCCGCGCGCGCGGCGGGCGATTTCCAGGGCGCCCGTCTCGTCGATGTTCGCCTTCAGCAGCGATGCGCTGCGCAGCACGATCTTCGCCAGTTCCTCGGTCGTGTAGAACTCCAGGCGCGCCACGATGCCGAAGCGGTCGCGCAGCGGGTTGGTCAGCATGCCGGCACGGGTGGTGGCGCCGACCAGCGTGAATGGCTGCAGGTCCAGCTTCACTGAGCGGGCGGCCGGGCCCTCGCCGATCATGATGTCGATCTGGTAGTCCTCCAGCGCCGGATACAGGATTTCCTCGACGACCGGCGACAGGCGGTGGATTTCGTCGATGAACAGCACATCGTTCGCTTCGAGGTTGGTCAGCAGCGCGGCCAGGTCGCCCGGGCGTTCCAGCACGGGGCCGGAAGTCTGGCGCAGGTTCACGCCCATCTCGCGGGCGATGATGTTGGCCAGCGTGGTCTTGCCGAGGCCGGGCGGGCCGAACAGCAGCGTGTGGTCGAGCGCTTCGCTGCGCCCCCGCGCGGCGGAGATGAAGATCTCGAGCTGGTTGCGGATCTTTTGCTGGCCCACGTATTCGTCGAGCAGCTTGGGGCGCAGCGCGCGTTCGATCGCTTCCTCGTTCGGCGACGAAGGGGCGGCATCGATGATGCGCTGCTCAGTAAAACTATCGGTCTGGATGCTCATTGCCTGGTTTCCCACTCAACCCTTCGACAGCGCCTTCAGCGCCTGCTTGATGCCATCGGACACCGAGGCGCCGGCCGGCACGGACTTCAGCGCCAGCAGCGCTTCCTTGTCAGAGTACCCCAGCGCGATCAGGGCGTTCAGGATATCGGTCTGCGCATCCGGCACGGCAGCGACGCCGCCGACGGCACCCAGGTCCGCGCCCAGCTTGCCCTTCAACTCCAGCAGCAGGCGCTCGGCCGTTTTCTTGCCGATACCGGGGATCTTCACGAGGCGCCCCGCTTCCTGCCGCGTGACGGCCTGCGACAGGTCGGCGATCGACATGCCGGACAGGATGGCCAGCGCCATGCGCGCGCCGATGCCGCTGATCTTGATGAGTTGCCGGAACACGACGCGCTCTTCCGCATGGCCGAAGCCGTACAGCAGGTGCGCATCCTCGCGCACGGTCAAGTGGGTGAACAAGGTCACGCGCTCGCCCGTGTGCGGCAGGTTGTAGAAGGTGCTCATCGGCACGTCGACTTCGTAGCCGACGCCGCCCACGTCGATCAGCAGTTGCGGCGGATTTTTTTCAAGCAGAACACCGGAGAGACGTCCGATCATGGCGCAGCCTTGGAATGATGGTTAGTGAAGTTTAGCCGACCAGGCGGCCGCGCTTCATGTGCAGTTGGGTCATGCCCGTGGCGGCAATGGCAGCCAGCGTATCGTGCGAATTGGCGTGGCAGATCGCGACCCCGAGCGCATCGGCCGCATCGGTGCCCGGCAGGCCGGGCAATGCCAGAAGCCGCGCCACCATCATCTGCATCTGCTCCTTTACCGCCCTGCCCGAGCCGGTCACGGCCTGCTTGATCTGCGTGGGCGAATACTCGGCCACCGACAGCGCCCCGCTCACGAGGCCGCAGATAGCGGCGCCACGCGCCTGGCCCAGCAGCAAGGTGGATTGAGGATTCACGTTGACATACACCTGCTCGATGGCGGCGCAATCGGGCTGGTACGTGGCCGTGAGTTCCGTCACGCCGTCGAGGATGACCTTCAGACGCGTGGGCAAGTTCCCTTCGCCGCTCTTGATGGTGCCGGAGGCGATGTATCGCAGCTTCGTGCCCTGCTTGTGGATGACGCCAAAGCCGGTGGTACGCAGGCCGGGGTCGATGCCGAGAATGATCATCTATGGATTGTATGCAGTAAAGAAAGCGCCCGCAATAGCGGGCGCCGAACGGTGATGTAACTGCTGTCGAGCCCGTGTCCCCGTGCCTGGCACGGGGACACGGGCTGAGCAGTAATGTGGTGCGATTAATGACGGAAGTGACGGGTGCCCGTGTACAGCATCACGACACCGCGCTCGTCGGCGGCATCGATGACTTCCTGGTCGCGCATCGAGCCGCCCGGCTGGATCACGCAGGTCGCGCCGGCATCCACGACGACATCCAGGCCGTCGCGGAACGGGAAGAATGCGTCGGAGGCGACGACGGAACCGGCCAGCGCCAGCCCGGCGTTCTGCGCCTTGATCGAGGCGATGCGCGCGGAGTCGATGCGGCTCATCTGGCCGGCACCCACGCCCAGCGTCATGTTATTGCCGCAGAAGACGATCGCGTTCGATTTCACATATTTCGCCACCTTCCACGCGAACATCAGGTCGGCCAGCTGCTGCGGGGTCGGCTGCTTCTTCGTCACCACGCGGGTATCGGCCAGCAACACGTTCTTCGAGTCGGCCGACTGCACGAGCAGGCCGCCGCCGACGCGCTTGAAGTCGAACGTGTTGACACCCGAGCCCAGGGCGATTTCCAGCAGGCGCACGTTCTGCTTCGCGGACATGATCTTCTTCGCCTCGTCGGTGAACGACGGTGCGATCAGCACTTCGACGAACAGCTTGGCCAGCTCGGTGGCCGCCGCCGCATCGACTTCCACGTTGAAGGCGATGATGCCGCCAAACGCCGACGTCGGATCGGTCTGCAGCGCGCGGCTGTAGGCTTCCATGGCGGAGCCGCCCAGCGCCACGCCGCACGGGTTGGCGTGCTTGACGATCACGCAGGCCGCCGGCTGGTCCATGCCCGTGAAGCTCTTCACGCATTCCCATGCCGCGTCGGCGTCGGCGATGTTGTTGAACGACAGTTCCTTGCCCTGCAGCTGGCGGTAGTTGGCCAGCGCGCCCGGCACGGCCTTCGTGTCGCGGTAGAACGCGGCGCCCTGGTGCGGGTTTTCGCCATAGCGCATGTCCTGCACTTTTTCAAAGGCCACGTTCAGCGTTTGCGGGTAGGCGCCGCGGTTGGCGTGCGAACGGTCCGGACCCAGGCTGGACAGGTAGTTCGTGATCGCGCCATCGTAGGCGGCCGTGTGTGCGTACACTTTCTTGGCCAGGTTGAAGCGGGTTTCGTAGCTGATGTAGCCCGGCGAATTGTCCGTGGTCTTCATCTCGGCCAGGATCTGGCCGTAGTCGGACGGATCGCAGATCACCACCACATCCTTGTGGTTCTTGGCCGCGGAGCGCAGCATGGCCGGGCCGCCGATGTCGATGTTCTCGATCGCGTCGTCCAGCGTGCAGTCGTCCTTGGCCACCGTGGCCTGGAACGGGTACAGGTTCACGACCACCATGTCGATCGTGGGAATGCCATGTTCATCGAGCTTGGCCATGTGCTCCGGGAAGTCGCGGCGGGCCAGGATGCCGCCGTGGACTTTCGGGTGCAGCGTCTTCACGCGGCCATCCAGCATTTCCGGGAAGCCGGTGTAGTCGGCCACTTCGGTCACGGCCAGGCCGTTTTCCTGCAGCAGCTTGGCGGTACCGCCGGTGGACAGGAGGTTGACGCCCATCGCCGACAGGGCACGCGCGAAATCCAGAACGCCGGTCTTGTCGGAAACGGAGATGAGAGCTTGTTTGATCATGGCTGTGGTCCAGGTTGAAAATTCTTGTTGTCGAGCAGCCGCCGGCACGGGTGGCCGGTACAGCCACTCGATCCCGGGCCGGACGAAAAGCCTTACAGCAGGCCGTGCTCCTGCAATTTCTTGCGCAGCGTATTGCGGTTGATGCCCAGCATTTGCGCCGCATGGGACTGGTTGCCATCGGCGCGGTGCATCACCACTTGCAGGATCGGTTTTTCGACGGTCATCACGACCATGTCGTAGATGTTCGACGGCTGCTGTTCGCCCAGGTCGTTGAAATACTCTTCGAGGCTCTTCGTGACAACTTCCTGGATACTTTCTTTGCTCATGTTCTTCTATTTAACGAAATAATTTGCCGATCTGGCGCCAAGTCAGGCAGCCAGCATGTCTTCGGCGAGGCGGTATTGTAACCGCTCGCCATGCTTCCACTGGGATTCGAAGAAGCTGTCCACGGCGCGTAATTGTTCGGTGGTGGACTCGAGACGGTTCATCTCCTGGCGGAAATCCTCCCCGCCCGGGAGGTCGCGCACATACCAGCCGATATGCTTGCGCGCGGTGCGCACGCCCAGGTATTCGCCATAGAAGGCATAGTGGGCGCGCAGGTGTTCGTCCATCAGCTTGCGCACTTCCGCCACCAGCGGCGGCGGCATATGGGCGCCGGTGCGCAGGTAATGATCGATCTCGCGGAAGATCCATGGGCGGCCCTGGGCGGCACGGCCGACCATCACCGCATCGGCGCCGGTTGCATCCAGCACGTAGCGGGCCTTTTCAGGCGTGGTGATATCGCCGTTGGCCACCACCGGGATCTTCACGGCCGCCTTGACGGCGGCGATGGTGTCGTATTCCGCGTCGCCCTTGTAGCCGTCGGCGCGGGTGCGGCCATGCAACGTGAGCATCTGGATGCCGGCTTCCTCCGCGATGCGGGCGATGTTCAGCGCATTCTTGTTTGCGCGATCCCAGCCGGTACGGAATTTCAGCGTGACCGGCACATCCACCGCCCCCACCACGGCATGCAGGATCTTTTCAACGAGGTCCTCGAACTGCAGCAGCGCCGAGCCGCACCAGTTGTTGCAGACCTTCTTCACGGGGCAGCCCATGTTGATGTCGATGATCTGCGCGCCCTTGTCCACGTTGAACTTCGCGCAATCGGCCAGCTCCTGCGGATCGGAACCCGCGATCTGCACGGCCTTCGGCTCCATCTCCCCCACGTGGTCGGTGCGGCGCGAGCTCTTTTCGCTGGCCCACACGCGCGGGTTGGCCGCCGCCATTTCGGAAACGGCATAGCCGGCGCCGAGTTCCTTGCACAGTTGCCGGAACGGGCGGTCGGTTACGCCCGCCATGGGGGCGACGAAGACGTTATTGCGCAGCTGGTAGGGGCCGATTTGCACTTGGGTTTCAATGAAGACTTGCTGGAGGAACCTGCAATTCTAACCCAAGCACTGCTCATTTAATACGCACGAATCTGTATTAAAACAGCAGGTGTGCAGCTTTCCGGTTATGAAACAACGAGTTATAGGAAGAAATTTTTCGGACGGGTGTGCTTCGAATTGGCCGGACCGCAGGTGTTGACATGGGACCCATGCTGCCCGATTATCGCGATAGCGCTAACAATGGCGTGTTATATAACATTTCAGGAGATACGCATGATGATCCCGACAGCGTGCCGCACCGGCGGCTGCGCTCCCACCCGCGTGGCCGCTGCCATCGCTTCCGCCTTCCTGCTGGCCGGCTCCGCCGCTGCGGCACCGCTGGTGACGCTCGACCGCAACGGTGCCTTCGTCGCGGTGGAAGCCTATGGGCCGAATATCGTTCACGTGACGATCGCGGTGGACAAGGCCGAAGTGCTGAAGGGTCCGGGCCACGGGGTCATCGCGCAGCATGCCGACAACAAGCCATTCCAGCACCGCGTCGCCGCCGAGGGCGATACGTTTACGTCCAGCGGCATGACGCTGCGGATCAACCCGTCCGCCGTGCCGGCGATCCCCACGCAAAGCCAGAAGTATTTCGCGCCCTCGCTGGCGCCGGTGGGACTGGAAGTGCGCAATGCGCAGGGCCAGCAGATCCTGAAGATGACGGGCTGGGAAATGTCGCCGCAGACCGTCAATGAAGAAAAGACTTACCAGGTGGGTGCGGAATTCCACGCGCCAGCCGACGAGCATTACTACGGCATGGGCCAGAACCAGGAATCGCTGTCCGGGCTGGACCTGCGGGGCCGCACGCTGGACTGCAAGCACTGGTACGACGCGCCGGGCGGCGAAACCGTGTGCGTGCCGTTCATGGTGTCGTCGAAGGGCTATGGCATCGTGTGGGATAACCCTTCCGCTACGCGCTTTTCCGCAGGAGTGCTGGGCAGTACCCGGTTCCAGTCGAACGTGGGCGAACGGGTCAGTTTCTTCATCATCACCGGCAAGAATGCCGACGAGCTGTACTCCGGCTATGCGCGGCTGACGGGCAGGACGCCGATTCCACCCAAGGCCGCGTTCGGCCTGATCCAGTCGAAGGCGCGCTACGACAGCCAGGACCAGGTGCTGCGCATCGCCAGGACCTACCGCGAGAAGCGCTACCCGCTGGACATCATGGTGGTCGACTGGTTCTACTGGACGCGGATGGGCCAGCTCGACATCGACCCGGCGCAGTTCCTGGACCCGGATGGCATGAACAAGCAGCTGCACGACATGGGCATGCAGTCGATCATTTCGGTCTGGCCCCGCTTCGAGACGGCCGGCCGCTATTTCAACGAGCTCGATGCCAAGGGCTACCTGCTGAAGGACAAGGATGGCAAGACGCAGGACGGCTTGCCGTTCCGTTCGGACCGCACGGGCGGGCTGATCGATTCCACGAACCCGGCCGCGCGCAAGTGGTTCTTTGAAAAGGTGCGCGACAACGTGCTGTCGCACGGTTTCGACTACCCGTGGCTGGATGAAACCGAACCGGACCTGGTACCGGAAGGCCTGCGTTTTTCGATCGGCTCCGGCGACCGCTACCGCAACCTGTATCCGCTGGTGCACGTGGAGGGCTTTGCCGAAGGCATGCGGGCCTGGAAGCCGAACCGCCGCGTGCTGATCCTGTCGCGCGCCGCCTACCTCGGCTCGCAGCGCACGGGAGCGCTGTTCTGGTCGTCCGACATCAAGTCCACATGGGAAGCGCTGGCGCGCCAGATCCCCGCCGGCCTGAACATGACGGCATCGGGCATCGCCTACTGGGGCAACGATATCGGCGGCTGGCAAAACCTGCCGCAGACGACGGAAGCGACCAGGGCGCCACTGCTCGATCCCTCGGACGCGCGCAACGTCGTCGGCCAGAACCACGATTACCCGGAATTGCATACCCGCTGGTTCCAGTACGGCACCTTCACGCCAACCCTGCGCCTGCATGGCTCGCGCAAGGAAGCGGAACTGTGGTCGTTCGGCAAGCAGGCCGAGGCGGTGATGGCCAAGTTCAACGCGCTGCGCTACCAGCTGATCCCCTACATCTACAGCCAGGCGAAGATGACCTACGACACCGGCGCGCCATTCATGCGCCCGCTGTGGATGGACTTCGGCACCGACCCGAACGTGGCGAACATCGGCACGCAATACATGTTCGGCCCGGCGTTCATGGTGGCGCCGGTGACGGAACAGGGGCAGACGGAGAAGAACGTCTACCTGCCGGCCGGCAGCGACTGGTACAACTGGTGGACCAACGAAAAGCTGGCGGGCGGCCAGTGGGTGAAGGTGGCCGCGCCGATCGACCAGATCCCGCTGTTCGTGAAAGCCGGCTCGATCGTGCCAATGGGCGCCGCCGTGCAATCGACCGCCAGCAAGCAGGCGATCGAGCAGATCCTCGTCTTCCCGGGCAGCGACGCCGAGTTCACGCTGTATGACGACGACGGGCTGTCGTACGACTACGAGAAGGGCAAGGGCGTGGTCAGCGGCAAGCTGCGCTGGCAGCAGTCGGACGGCAAGCTGAGCGCCAACGGCGGCCCTGCCGGCTTCGCCGCGACGGCACCCAAGCTCGTGAAAGTCATCGGGCGATAACCGGAAGCAAAACAGGGGACGTACCCCTGTTTTGAGGAAACTTTGCGGGGCGCACTGCCCTGCGGACGCCACTGACTGCCAAACTTGCCTGGAAACAGGGGTACGTCCCCAGTTTTTCTAGACGATATCGTCCAGCGCTTGTGCGAGGTGGTCGACGTCGCCCCAGTGCGTGAGGGCCAGCTTGCCGTCCGACCACGTGAAGCGGTTGATGCTGGCGTTGCGTACCTGGAAGTCGCGTGGGCTTTCCAGCGTCATTTCGCGGGCGGCACGATAGGCGCATTCCAGCACGCCGCCGTGGGCGACGATGGCCAGCTTGCGGCCGTGATATTGGTCAGCCCAGCGGCCGATGGCGGCGATGCTGCGCTCGTAGAAATGCCGGAAGCTTTCGGCATGGCGCTCGCCATGCGGCATCACGGAATCCACACGGCGGCCCTGCCAGGCGGCGAAGTGCTCGGGATAGCGTTCCTCGATCTCTGTATACAAGAGGCCTTCGAAAACACCATAGCCCCGCTCGCGCAATGCCGGATCGGTATGGAATGGCACGTGGTGATATTCAGCGACCGCCTCGGCCGTGTGCATCGCCCGCTGCAAGTCGGAAGCGACGATGGCAGCCAGCGGCTCGGCGGCCAGCGCCCGCGCCAGCGCGGCGGCCTGGCGGCGGCCGGCGTCGTTCAGCCCGATGTCGAGGTGGCCCTGCAGGCGGCGCACGGCGTTCCACGCCGTTTCGCCATGACGGATCAATAACAGTTCGGTGCTCATTTGCTCCTTAATGCATAGGTGCCGATGATCTGCGCCTCGTCGAGGATGTGGCCATGCAGCGCCGCCAGCGCCTGTTGCGCGGTGAAATCACCGTCGACCGGCAACGTTGCCACGTCGACCGCATACAGGCGGAAGATATAGTGATGAACGCGTTCGTCATTCCATGGCGGGCACGGCCCATCGTAGCCGAAGTAGCGGCCATTCATGTCCGGATCGTTCGCGAACCAGCCCGTGTAGTCGTTCAGCCCGTGGCGCAGGTGCGTGCCGCCGTTGGCGACGATGGGGCCCGGTTTGCCGCGTGGCGTCACGCCTGACGACTGCGCGCCAGCGGGCAGGCTCGACAGCGATGGCGGGATATCCACCAGCGCCCAGTGATAGAAATCGCCACGCGGCAATTCCACCGGCAGCGTCTTGCCCTCCTGGTTGACATCCGTGCCGACCGTCGGCGCGTCGCCATCGATGCACAGCAGCACCAGCGAGGCGGTTCCCGGTGGAATATCGTCCCACGCCAGGTGGGGGTTGCGGTTGCCCGCGAGGCGCACGCGCGTTTCGGCATCCGGTTCCGCAAACGCGAATTCGGCGGGAATCGCGGCGCCGTTCTTGAATGAGTCGCTCCACAGCTTCATGAGTCGTCCTTTGGGTTCGTTGTTAGTTACTTGGACCTGTCTGGAGCCAAAAGGTTACCGGACCATCGTTCGTCAGCGTCACTTTCATGTCGGCACCGAACTGCCCGGTCGCCACGACGGCATGGCGGGCGCGGGCCTGCTGCACGAAATGGTCGAACAGCCGCTTGCCATCCGCCGGTGCGGCCGCCGGGGAAAATGACGGACGGGTGCCGGAGCGCGTGTCCGCGGCCAGCGTGAACTGGGGTACCAGCAGCAGGCCGCCCGCCACGTCGGTGATGCTGCGGTTCATCTTGCCGGCGTCGTCCGAGAAAACGCGGTAGGACAGCAGCTTGTTCAACAGCGCCTCCGCCTCTTTCTCGGTATCGCCTTTCTCGGCGCAGACCAGTACCATCAGGCCGCCATCGATGGCGCCGACCACGGCACCGTCGACGACGACCTGCGCCGCCGTCACCCTCTGTAACAAGCCAATCATGACAAGCCGATCATGCCGACAGCGTGATGCGCGCGAACTTGCGCTTGCCCACCTGCAGCACGAACGTGCCGGCGTCGGCCTTCAGTGCCTTGTCGCTGATGACGGTGCCGTCGATGCGTACGCCGCCCTGGTCGATCATGCGCATCGCCTCCGACGTCGAGGCGCACAGCCCGGTTTGCTTGAGCAGCTGGGCCACGCCGAGCGGCGCACCGCCCACGGCGATCTCGGCGATGTCATCCGGAATGCCGCCCTTGGAACGGTTGACGAAGTCTGCCAGCGCATCCTCGGCTGCCTGGCGCGAGTGGAAGCGTTCGACGATTTCCTGGGCGATCGCCACTTTCGCATCGCGCGGGTTGGCGCCGCCCTCGATGGCTTTCTTCAGTGCGGCGACATCGTCCAGCGAGCGCCACGACAGCAGTTCGTAGTAGCGCCACATCATCGTGTCCGAGATGCTCATCACTTTGGCGAACATGGTGTTGGCCGGCTCGGTGATGCCGATGTAGTTGTTCTTGGACTTCGACATCTTGTCGACGCCGTCCAGGCCTTCCAGCAGCGGCATCGTCAGGATGCACTGCGGTTCCTGGCCCCAGTCCTTCTGCAACTCGCGGCCGACCAGCAGGTTGAACTTCTGGTCGGTGCCGCCGAGCTCCAGGTCGCTCTTCAGCGCGACGGAATCGTAACCCTGCATCAGCGGGTAAAGGAACTCGTGCACCGAGATCGGTGTCCCATTCTTGAAGCGTTTCGCGAAATCGTCGCGCTCCATCATGCGCGCCACCGTGTAGCGGGAAGCCAGCTGGATCATGCCGCGCGCGCCCAGCTGGTCGCACCATTCGGAGTTGTAGCGGATTTCCGTCCGTGCCGGGTCGAGCACCAGCGAAGCCTGCTTGAAGTAGGTCTGGGCGTTCAGTTCGATCTGTTCGCGCGTCAGCGGCGGGCGTGTCGCGTTACGGCCGGAAGGGTCGCCAATCATCGACGTGAAGTCGCCGATCAGGAAGATCACCTGGTGGCCCAGGTTCTGCAGCTGGCGCATCTTGTTCAGCACCACGGTGTGGCCCAGGTGCAGGTCCGGTGCGGTCGGATCGAGGCCCAGCTTGATGCGCAGCGGCACGCCGCTCTGTTCGGAACGCGCAAGTTTCTGAGCGAATTCATTTTCGATCAGCAGTTCGTCGACACCCCTCTTGGCGATGGCGAGCGCTTCTTGTACTTTGTCACTGAGAGGCAATACGGAAGCGGCGGAAGAGGCGGAAGCAGAAGCGGCGGCGTTGGCGGCAGCAGGTTGCGCCGGAGAATTTGTATCCATGTATCCGAAAATTTTCTCAAAATGTTGGCGTAGCGCAGGAGTTTGTTATAATGCCCGATCCCGTCAATCTTGCCCAACGAAAACTAAATAAATCAACAAGTTAGAACAAAAAAGCAAAAATTCAACAGTTCAAGCGGCAAATTTTAACTGATTGCATGAACCCTATACATAAGTTCACAAGCTCGCGCTTGTACCATCTGCTAGGTTCGACCCGCAAGGCCCGCATCGTCAGCGCGACTGCAGTGGCCCTCACCCTGTGCGCCTTCGGCGCCACGGGTGTTGTGCCGCTTGCCCAGGACGCCGGCGACATGCCGGTGACCACGATCACGCAAGATCTCGCCTCTCCGAACCTCACTTCCCAGATCACCGCACTTGAAGCGCAAGACGGCACGGAAAAATACGTGCGCGAAGAGCGCATCCGTGCCGGCGACACGCTGGCCACGCTGCTCCACCGCCTCGGTGTCGACGACAGCGAAGCGGAGACCTTCATCAAGAAGGACAAGACCGCCAAGGCCATCATGCAGCTGCGCAGCGGCAAGCGTGTCCTGGCGCAAACGGACGACAACGGCCAGCTGCTGTGGCTGCGCGCCAGCGTGGTCGACGGCCAGGACGTTCCGGTCAAGAACATTGCCGTTTCCCGCAAGGGCGATCGCTTCGTGGCGGAAGAATCGCCCGTGAAGCTGGAACGCCGCGTGGAAATGCATGCGCGTGACATCAAGACGACCCTGTTCGCGGCCACCGACTCCGACGCGGACGGTGCGCGCCTGCCGGATTCCATCACGCGACAGATCCTGGAAATGTTCTCGAACAATATCGACTTCCGTTCCGACGTGAAGCGCGGCGACCGTTTCAACGTGGTCTACGAAACGTTCTGGCAGGATGGCGAATTCGTCAAGGCCGGCCGCATCCTGGCCGGCGAGTTCACCACCCGTGGCGTGACGCATCAATCCGTATGGTATGAAGATCCTGTCAGCAAGCAGGGTGGCGGCTATTACAGCCTGGACGGCAAGGCGCTGAAAAAAGGTTTCCTGAAATCGCCGCTGGAGTTTTCCCGTATCTCGTCCGGCTTCTCGATGCGCGTGCACCCGATTTCCGGCAACTGGAAAGCACACAAGGGGATCGATTTCGCGGCGCCGACCGGCACCCCGATCCGTGCGGCAGGCGACGGCGTCGTCGACTTCGCAGGCACCCAGAATGGCTATGGCAACGTGGTCGTGCTGAAGCACTGGAGCAATTACACCACCGCGTATGCACACATGAGCCGCTTTGCTTCGGGCCTGAGGAAAGGCCAGAAAGTGCGTCAGGGCGAACTGATCGGCTATGTGGGCTCGACCGGCTGGTCGACCGGCGCGCACTTGCACTACGAGTTCCGCATCGGTGGCCAGTCCAAGGACCCGACCAAGCTGGCGTCGATCACGCAGGCACCACTGACCACGGCCGAAATGGCACGTTTCAAGGCCGTTTCCAGCGAAATCCAGCACCGTTTCGCACTGCTGCGCCCGCAAGGTTCGGCTTCCACCGATACGCTGGCACAGAAGTAATTCGCGGAAATTGCAGCATCCGCATCAGAAAGACGGCGCCCCGAGAGGCGCCGTTTTTCATTCCTCCCTCACTGTGAAACCAGTGTACGCCCCTGCTCCGGCCCCGACCGTTAGCTGGCTAACACTACCGTCCATCGGGCACAATAGCCACACTCTCAACTTCGCGGGTATGTGATGAGCTTGTTTATTGGACTGATGTCGGGCACCAGCCTCGATGGCGTCGACGGCGTGCTGGTCGATTTCTGGGCGGGCACCGCCCGCACGATGGCAGCGCACCATGTGCCCTACCCGCCTGCGCTGCTGGACGAACTGCGTGCACTGCAGGCGGCCGGCGACAACGAACTGGAACGTGAAGCATTGGCCGGCAACGGCATTGCGGGGGTGTACGCGCAATGCGTGGCGGCGCTGCTGGATCAATCCGGCATGCAGGCGGCGGACGTGCGCGCGATCGGCGCCCATGGCCAGACGATCCGCCACCGCCCCGAGCTCGGTTTTACGTGCCAGAGCATCAACGGCGCGCTGCTGGCCGAACTGGCCGGCATCGATACGATCGTGGACTTCCGTTCGCGCGACGTGGCCGCCGGTGGCCAGGGCGCGCCGCTGGTGCCGGCCGCGCACCACGCGCTGTTCGGCGAAAAGGGCAAGACACGCGTGCTGGCCAATATCGGTGGCATCGGCAACATCAGCGTGCTGCAGGCAAACGGCCACGTGACGGGCTTCGATACCGGCCCCGGCAATGTGCTGATCGATGAATGGACGCGCCTCCACCTCGGCAAGCCCTACGATGCGGACGGTGCCTGGGCGCTCTCCGGCCGCGAATTGCCGCACCTGCTCGCCGTGCTGCTGTCGGAACCTTATTTCGCGCTGCCGCCGCCGAAGAGCACGGGCCGCGACCTGTTCCACCTGGATTGGCTGCGCACTCGCCTGGCCGGCTTTTCCAGTGCCGCGCCGGCCGACGTGGCCGCCACCCTGACGCGGCTGACGGCCGTTACCCTGGCCGACGGCATCCGTGCCCATGCCCCCGACACGGATGCGCTGTATGTCTGCGGCGGCGGCGCCTTCAACGGCACGCTGCTGCGCATGGTGGCGGAAGAACTGGGCGAACGCGTGAAGGTACAGACGACGAGCGCGCTGGGTGCCGATCCATCGCACGTGGAAGCATTGTGCTGGGCCTGGCTGGCCTGGCGCTTCGATGATCGCCTAGCCGGCAACCTGCCATCGGTGACGGGCGCGCGCGGCGAACGCGTGCTGGGCGCCCTGTATCCCCGCTGAGGTCTATTTCGATCGCGCCTGGTGATGGGCCACCAATGCATTGGCGTGCCCATGGCCGAGCCCATGTTCGCTCTTCAGCCAATGCACCAGCTCCATATGCTTCAGGCCGCCGGCGCGCTCGTCCAGCAACGCAAACCAGTGCGTTACCGGGTGGCCGTATTTCTTCTCTATGGAAGGAAAATATAAGGCGGGGCCCTTGACCTGCTCAGTCATGTCGATCTCCGTGTTGATGGCGATACCTGGACGACGTTCGGGCTGCACTATGATCGACAACAAGGCCATTGAAAAAATTAATCAGCTTGGTATGCACAATTAATTTTCAAATTTAAACGAGAATCGTTATCATCTGTCTCAACAGTTATCCAACGTAGAGGCAGCCATGATCATCGCAGCGAAAAAAACCAGCCAGGTCGCCACCCACATGGCCATCGCGTTCACCCTGATGTACGTGATGACGGGTTCACTGGCGTTCGGCGGCCTCGCGGCGATCCTCGAACCCATCATCAACGTGGCGCTGCTGCCGCTGCATGAAAAATTCTGGCGGCGCGTGCGCGCCCGCTCGACGGCCAACGCTACCGCCCTGCTGGCCGCCGAAAAACTGAGCCAGACGCTGTTCCACATGGTCGTGGCGTTCGGCGTGATGTTCTGGGCTACCGGATCCATGGCATTCGGCGGCGTGGCTGCCGTACTGGAGCCGATCCTGAACGTGATTGCACTGCCCTACCACGACCGGCTGTGGCTGCGCCTGGAAGAGCGCCTGGCGGCCAATGCACGGCCCGCGGCCGCGGCCTGATTCGCACCCACCGTTGTAAACATAAAAACGGCGGCCCAGCTTTCGCTGGCCGCCGTTTCGGCTAACGCTGAAAAAGCTCAGACCGAGAACGAGGAACCGCAGCCGCAGGTGGACTGGGCATTCGGGTTCTTGATCACGAACTGGGCACCTTCCAGGTCGTCCTTGTAGTCGATCTCGGCGCCGATGAGGTACTGGTAGCTCATCGAGTCGATCAGCAGCTGCACGCCGTTCTTGACCATCGTGGTGTCGTCTTCGTTGACGATTTCGTCGAACGTGAAACCGTACTGGAAACCGGAGCAACCGCCACCCTGCACGAATACGCGCAGTTTCAGGTCGGGATTGCCTTCTTCTTCGATCAGCTGGGCCACTTTCTCGGCGGCGCTGTCGGAAAAGACGATCGGTACCGGGATCACGTCTTGCGCTTCGGCTACTGCATTCATTGGAAACTCCTACTAAAAATCGTTGCGACCATTATAGACCTTTGCGCGACGCCCTGCTCCGGCCCGCCCCATTTCCCTGAGGATATGAGACGTAGATGTGGCGATGCGGCAGCACTTCAATGGCGAAAGGTCAAGGCAGCAATGCAATCGTGTTCAGGCCCAGGCTTTCCTCGAGGCCGAACATCAGGTTCATGCACTGCACGGCCTGGCCGGACGCGCCCTTGACCAGGTTGTCCTGCACCACCAGCACGATCACGGTATTGCCATTGTCCGGGCGATGCACCGCCAGGCGCAGCACGTTCGAGCCTTTCGTGGTGCGGGTTTCCGGGTGCGAACCGAACGGCATGACGTCGATGAACTGCTCGCCGGCATAGGCATCCTCGAACAGCTTTTGCAGTTCCTCGTTGCTGATGTCCTTGGTCAGCTTGCCGTACAGCGTGGAATGCATGCCGCGGATCATCGGCACCAGGTGCGGCGTGAATACCAGCGACACTTTTTCGCCGGTCAGACGCTGCAGCTGGGCCGTGGTTTCCGGCGTGTGACGGTGGCCGGCCACGCCATAGGCCTTGAAGTTGTCGCTCGATTCGGAGAACAGGATACCGATCTCGGCCTTGCGGCCGGCGCCGGACACACCGGATTTGCAGTCGGCGATCAGGTTGCCCGCATCGATCACGCCGGCCTTCAGCAGCGGCGCGAAGCCGATCTGCATCGTGTTCGGATAGCATCCCGGGTTGGCGATCAGGTTCGCCCCCTTGATCTCTTCACGGTTCAGCTCGACCAGGCCATATACGGCCTGTTCCAGCAGTTCCGGCGCGGTATGGTCGATCTTGTAGGTCTTCTCGAACACGGCGCGGTCCTTGATGCGGAAGTCCGCCGCCAGGTCGATCACCTTGACGCCCTTGGCCAGCAGTTCCGGCGCCTGCGCCATCGCCACGCCGTGCGGGGTGGCAAAGAACACGACGTCGCACTGCGTGAGGTCCACCTTGTCCGGCGCCGAAAACGCCAGGTTCACGCGGCCGCGCAGCGACGGGTACATGTCGGCCACCGGCAGGCCATCTTCCTTGCGCGACGTGATTGCCGTCAGCTGCACTTCGGGATGGACTGCCAACAATCGCAGCAGTTCCACGCCGGTGTAGCCGGTGCCGCCGACGATGCCAACTTTGATCATGTTCTTGTTCCTTGCAAAAAAAGTGAGTGAGCGGGGATTTTAACAGTGGATGGTGACAGATGTTTTACTGATAGCACCAGGAGGCCGAAAAGCAAAAAAGCCGCTGGAAAACCAGCGGCTTCTTGTCGCAGCCCGTGCCAGCCCGGCGAACCGGGCTGCACAGGAACAGGAAACGTATTAACGCTTCGAGAACTGCTTTGCGCGACGTGCTTTACGCAGGCCGACTTTCTTACGCTCGACTTCACGGGCGTCACGGGTAACGAAGCCGGCACGTGCCAGGTCGCCCTTCAGGGCTGCATCGTAGTCGATCAGTGCGCGGGTGATACCGTGGCGCACTGCGCCTGCCTGGCCGGACTCGCCGCCGCCATGCACGTTCACCTTGATGTCGAAACGCTCGACGTTGCCGGTCAGTTCCAGCGGCTGACGGATCACCATCAGGCCGGTTTCGCGGGAGAAGTACTCGGAAGCAGGCTTGCCGTTCACGATGATCTGGCCGGTGCCGACCTTGATGAACACACGAGCCACTGCACTCTTGCGACGGCCGGTGCCGTAGTTGTAGTTACCGATCATGTCAGTTCCTTAGAATTCGAGTGCTTTGGGTTGCTGGGCAGCGTGCGGGTGCGAACCTTCGGCGTACACTTTCAGCTTCTTGATCATTGCGTAGCCCAGCGGGCCCTTCGGCAGCATGCCTTTGACGGCCTTTTCCAGGGCGCGGCCCGGGAAACGCTGTTGCATTTTCAGGAAGTTCGTTTCGTAGATACCGCCCGGGTAGCCGGAGTGACGGTAGTACGTCTTCTCGGTGGCCTTGGTGCCGGTCACGCGCAGCTTGCCTGCGTTGATGACGACGATGAAATCACCGGTGTCGACGTGAGGGGTAAATTCTGGCTTGTGCTTGCCGCGCAGTCGGCGTGCCACTTCGCTGGCAACACGGCCGAGGACTTTGTCCGTCGCGTCAATCACGAACCAGTCGCGCTGGACTTCATGGCCCTTAGCGGAAAAAGTTTTCATGTTTGACTTCCTAATGAAGATAAAAAATAAACGCTCAAATCGGCGGTTCCGCACAGCGACGACGTATCAGGATCGATACAAGGCCAACAGCGGACGCATCCTTCTTATGACTTTTCCTGAGCGAACGGAAAGCCGGCGATTATAGCGCCCATCCCGCAGCCGGGTCAAGCAACGGAAGGGCAATCGATCGACCGTTGCCAACTGTTGCTTAATATGCAAAGCCCGCGCTAGTATTGCCCATCGATATTGCCGAGAGGGCCATGCAGTGCGATTCACCCTTGCTCTACCCCTGCTGTTCGCCGCCCAGTTGGCCTTGGCCACGCCCGCACCAGCACCGCAGGCGGGCCGCACCTGCCACCTTCCGGGCGCCGAGGAAGCGCTGCGCTGCGTCACCGTGCGGGTGCCGCTCGATTACGGCAAGCCGGGCAAGACGATCGCGATCCACGTCACCATCGCCCCGTCCTTCCGTGAAGCGGCCCGCCCCGACCCGCTGTTCGTGCTGGCGGGCGGCCCCGGCCAGGCCGGCAGCGATATCCTGCCGGTCGTGCAGGCCGCCATGCGCCGCGTGCGGGCCACCCGCGACATCGTGCTGGTCGACCAGCGCGGCACCGGCCTGTCGGGCAAGCTCGACTGCAAGTCGCCGCCCGAAATCGACACCATGACGGAAGAACAGGTCGATGCGGACGCCAGGCGCTGCATCGAGTCTCTCGGCGTTTCCTTCAGCAGCTACACGACGGACGCCGCCGCGCGCGACATCGAACGCGTGCGGCTGGCGCTGGGCTACGGCCAGGTCAATCTGTGGGGCGGCTCGTACGGTACGCGCCTCGCGCAGCATTACGCGCGCCTGTACCCGGCCAGCGTGCGCGCCATGGTGCTGGACGGCGTGGCCGCGCCGGACCAGGTGATCCCCGCCGGCGGCCGCGATGCGCAAGCCGCGCTCGAGACCACGTTCCGCCGCTGCGAAAAGGCGCCGGCCTGTGCACGCGCCTTCCCCGCATTGCGTACCGAATTCGCCGAACTGGCCGCGGGCCTGGCCAAGGCGCCCGTCCGGATCGAGATGGCCGACCCGCGCACGGCAGCGCTGCGCCCCGTGACCATCAGCCTGCGCCGCTTCGTCGCCACCGTGCACCGCGTGCTGTATTCGCAGGCCGATGCGCACACGCTGCCCTTCCTGATCCACAGCGCGCATGGCGGCCGCTGGGAACCGTTCATCGCCCAGAGCAATCGGAACAGCGACTTTTCGGCTGATGGCGCGATGGCCGGCCCGCTGTACCTCGCCGTCGTGTGCGCCGAGGATTTCCCGCGCCTGACGCCGCAACTGGTGGCCGAGGACACGCGCGGCTCGTTCCTCGGCATGCCGCTGGTGACGCAGCTGGCCGCGCTGTGCCCCGCCGTCAACGTCAGGCCCGTCGCCCATGCCGCGCCGGCCCGGATCGCCGCGCCGGCACTGCTGCTGTCCGGTACGCAGGATCCGGTCACGCCGCCACACCGCGCCGAGGCTGCCGCGAAGCTGATGAACACCGCACAGCACCTGGTGGTGAAGAACGGCGGCCATATCGTGTCCATGCTGGGCTGCGTGCCGCGGCTGATGCGCGAGTTCCTGGATGCGCCGGGCCAGCCCGTGGCCGCGCAATGCCTGGACGAGATACCCGCCCCCGCGTTCCAGCTGGACAGCGCCGGCCCGCAACCCTGAACGAAGCCATGAGCGAGCAATGATAGAAGTCCATGATGTAGCAAAACACTTCGGCAAGGTGCAGGCGCTGGCCGGCGCCACCTTCACCGCGCGCGACGGCCAGGTCACGGCGCTGCTCGGCCCCAACGGCGCCGGCAAGACCACGCTGCTGCGCCTGCTCGTCGGCCTGATGGGGCGCGACCGCGGCGCGATCAGCATCGACGGCATCGATCCCGGTACCGACCCGCTGGCGGCCCGGCGCAGCATCGGCTTCCTGACCGACCAGTTCGGGCTGTACGACAGGCTGTCCACCCGCGAATACCTGCGCTACTTCGGCGAATTGAACGGCATGGACCGCCGCGCGATCGAACGACGGATCGACGAGGTGACGGCGCTGCTGTCGCTGGAAGACATCCTGGAGCGCCGCTCGAAAGGCTTTTCGCAGGGCCAGCGGATCAAGGTGGCCCTGGCGCGCACGCTGCTGCACCGCCCGCGCAACCTGCTGCTCGACGAACCGAGCCGGGGGCTCGACGTGATGAGCACCCGGGCATTGCGCCGCGCACTCGCCGCGCTGCGGGAGGACGGCTGCTGCGTGATCATGGCCACCCACGTGATGCAGGAAGTGACCAATTCCTGCGACGACGTGATCGTGATCGCCCGGGGCGCCACGGTGGCGCAGGGCACGCCGCAGTCGCTGTGCGAGCGCACCGGCATCGACAACCTGGAAGATGCCTTCGTGAAGCTGGTCGGCACCGATGAAGGGATTTCCGCATGAGGCCCCGCAGCAGACCTCTCTTCCTGGTCGTCTTCCTGAAGGAACTGCGCGAAACACTGCGCGACCGGCGCGCGCTCTCGCTGTTGCTGCTGTTCGTGCTGATGTATCCGGTGATGGTGGGCGGCATCCTGTCCCAGCAGATCAGCCGCGCCACCGCGACGGAGAAGGAAGGCATCGAACTGACCGTGATCGGTGCACGGCAGGCACCAACGCTGATGGCGCAGCTGAAGCAGAGGAACGTCAACGTGACGGAAGCGGAGCCGATGCCGGAAGAGCGCATCACCGCCCTGCTGCGCGCGCAAAAGACGGCGGCGGTGCTGCGCCTGACGGACAGCTATGGCAGCGATTACCGCGACATGCGCCCGGCGCGGCTGGAGCTGTGGTACGACTCGGCCACGGACGCGGGCCGCAAGGTGCGCGATATCGAGGACGTGCTGCGCGCCTACGGCAACACGATCGCCGGCGCGCGGCTGCTGGCGCACGGCGTCTCGCCGGCCACGCTGGCCCCGATCCAGGTGCAACGCTACGACACTGGCACCAGCGCCTCGCGTTCGGCTTCCGTGATCGGCACGATGCTGGGCATGTTCTTCATTCCGGCGTTCTTCTTTGCCCTCAGCCCCGCCGTGGACAGCACCGCCGGAGAGCGCGAACGCCGTTCGATGGAAGTACTGCTGGCGCAGCCGGCGCGCACGATCGACCTGGTGGCCGGCAAATGGTTCGCCGCATCGGCCGTGGCGCTGGCCGGACTGGTGGTGGAACTGTGCGTGGCCCACGGCGTGCTGAAATGGTTGCCGCTGGAGGAAATCGGCATGTCGTGGCGGCTGACCTGGAGCGACCTGGCGCTGGTCTGCCTGGTATCGGTATCGCTGCCGCTGTTTGCCGCCGGGCTGGAGATCGCGCTGGCGATCAATGCGAAAACGTTCAAGGAAGCGCAGACCACGGCCAGCTTCGCCATCATGGTCCCCATGGTGCCGGTGATCGTGGTGCCCATGCTGGACCTGACGACGCAGCTGTGGATGTACCTGGTGCCGCTGCTGTCGCACCAGACGCTGTTGCGCGAGCTGGCCAAGGGCCAGGCCGTGGGCTGGCTGCCGTTCCTGCTGACGTTCGGCAGCAGCCTGCTGGCGGCGCTGCTGTGCATTGCCTTCACCACCTGGCGGATGAAGAGCGAGCGCTACATGATGGGCGTGTGACTGGGCGTTGGACCGGGCGTGCGAGCGGGCGTGTGCAGGCGGGAATGACGCGGCGCCGGCAGCCGCGGCCGGGCTGCTTTACAATCGCACGTCAATATCGTCACAGTCATTCGGAGATCGCAATGGAAGTCAAAGTCAGCTGGAACGGCCCGTCGGGCATGAGTTTTCGCGCCCAGACGGGGTCGGGCCACATGGTCGTAATGGATGGCGCGCCGGAAGGCGGCGGCCACAACCTGGCGCCGCGGCCGATGGAAATGGTCTTGCTGGGCACGGGCGGCTGCACGGCCTACGACGTGGTGCTGATCCTGAAACGGGGCCGCGCCGACGTGCGCGGCTGCGACGTGACGTTGCAGGCCGAGCGCGCCGATACCGATCCGAAGGTCTTCACCAAGATTAATTTCCACTTCGTCGTCACCGGCAAGGACCTGAAGCGGGAAGCCGTCGAACGCGCCGTCAACCTGTCGCACGACAAGTACTGCTCGGCCAGCATCATGCTGGCCAAGACCGCCGAGATCACGCACACGTTCGAGATCGTCGAAGCGTAAGCCGGCTTACAGCTGCCGCGCCTTGAACGTATCGCACTGCGCCACGTCGCCCGACTCCAGGCCGGTGCGGAACCAGCGCGTGCGCTGCGCCGAGGAGCCGTGCGTGAACGAATCCGGCACCACGTAGCCCTGCGCCTGGCGCTGCAGCGCATCGTCGCCGATCGCGGTGGCCGCCGACAGCGCCGCCTCCACGTCGCCCTGCTCCAGGATCTGGCGCGAGCGGTTCGCATGGAACGCCCACACGCCGGCAAAGCAGTCGGCCTGCAGCTCCAGCCGCACGGACAGCGCGTTGCCTTCCGTTTCGCTGGCGCTTTGCTGCGCCTGGTGGACCTGGTCGGACACGCCCAGCAGGTGCTGCACATGGTGCCCCACTTCATGGGCGATCACGTAAGCTTGCGCGAATTCGCCGGACACGTGGAAGCGCTCCTTCATGAGGCGGTAGAACGCGAGGTCGATGTATACCTTGCGGTCGGCCGGGCAGTAGAACGGCCCGGTTGACGACTGGCCGGTACCGCAGCCGGTGGACGTGCGGCCCGTGAACAGCACCAGCTTGGGCGGCTGGTACTGCGCCCCCTGGGCGCTGAACAGCGCACTCCATGTATCCTCGGTGTCGGCCAGCACCGTCTTCATGAAGCGGGTTTCCGTATCGTTGGCCGTTGCCTGCGGCCCGGCAGCCTGCTGCGGCGTGCCGCCGTCCATCCCGCCCATCCCCAGCAGGGTGAGCGGATTGATGCCGAATACAAAGGAGAGGATGAGCGCGATGACGACGCCGCCGATCGACAGCGAGCCGCCGCCGAAACCGAAGCCACCGCCACCCCCGCCGCCGCCGCCGCGGCGGTCCTCCACGTTATCGCTCTCCCGGTTGCCTTCCCATTTCATGATATTTCCTTGTGATCATTTTGATCACTATACGACGGCACGCGAGCGACATAGCGCATGTTAGCCTGCGGCAACAAATATCAGATGTGGTACGTGGTCCCCGTCATCAGCTTCGACATGGCCGTCATCGCCATCCGCACGGGCAGCGGCGTTTGCGCGGCGCCCATTTCCTGCGCGGCCTTGCCGTGGGCGATCTCGTCGAGGCGCATCTGTTCGACGATCGCGCGCGACTTGCCATCGCTGGCCGGCAGGCTTTCCAGGTGGCTTTCCAGGTGCTTCTCGACCTGGCGCTCGGTTTCGACCACGAAGCCGAGGCTGTGCGGGTCGCCCATCTTCGCGGCGACGGTGCCCAGCGCATAGGCACCCGCGTAGAACAGCGGCGCCAGCACGCTGGTCTGCGAATTGAGTTCCTTCAGGCGCTGCGCCGTCCAGGCCAGGTGATCTTCTTCCTCGCGGCTCGCTTCCTCGAATTTCTCGCGCAGCGTATCGCTCTTGGCGAAGCGGGCCTGCGAGTTGTACAGCGCCTGCGCCATCACTTCGCCCACGTGGTCGACGCGGATCAGGCCGGCGCTGTGCTTGCGTTCCTCGTCCGTCAGCGTGGCGTCGTCCACATGCGCGGCCGGCGTGGGGCGCGATGCGGACGATACGCCGGCCAGCACGCGCAAGGCCTTGTCGGTGCTGCAGATGAAACGGTCGAGCGGGGTATGGAAGTGGAATTTGGAGCTCATGGCGGTCGATCCATCTTGTTCGGACAACCACGATTATAAGGGCCTGCCCGTGGGACGCGCCGCACGGTGGGCCGGACAAATCGTCCCAGCGGCACCGGGCCGGCGTTATTCGCCTTCCCGCAAAATCCGCTGGCGCTCGATCCAGTCGGCCACGGGGCCGCGCACGTCGAGTCCGGAAAAGTCCTTGGCCACGCCCAGGTTCAGGCCCAGCAGGAAAGGGATCGATTCGACCGGCACGTGCGGCAGGTACTCGCCGAACGCACGCAGGAACCGCACTGAATCGAGCGTTTCGACCACGCCCTCCCCGCTCATCCATTGCAGGATGCTGGTGATGCTGTGGCCGGGGCCGATCGAGCGGTAGATGAAGCGGTTGAATGCCTTGTCGAGCTTCTTGAAGTCCAGCGTTTCCTTTGTCATCAGGGTGGCCAGGTAGCACAGGCCGAGGGCCAGGCGGAAGAAATCCGTGGATTCGCGGGCCGACAGGCCACAGCGCGTAACCGTCAGGATCTTTTCCTGCAGCGCGCTGTCGAGTTTGCTGTTCTCATGGCTCATGGCGCCACTATATAGCAATGCTGGACCTTTTTCCGCCTTGTCACCAACGGTTGCGCTTGCTACCCTTGGCCATTTTTCGACTCGACAGTCATGATTACACCAAGGATCGACAGTAAAGGCCTCCGCCGATCCCGTGTTTGCGCACCCTGGCGCCCGGAATGCGCGGAATATCGCAAGGCAGCAACCCTTATGTCGACGATTCAATACAATGCCATCAAGAGGAACGGATGGCAGCGACGCCCCATGCCGCGCCACATTCACCAGGAGTAAGCATGGAACTACGCATCCGCAGCCTGTCGAAGACCTATGCCAACGGCGTGGTCGCGCTGGACAACGTCACGCTCGCCATCCCCACCGGCATGTTCGGCCTGCTGGGTCCGAACGGCGCCGGCAAATCGACGCTGATGCGCATCCTCGCCACGCTGCAGGAATGCGATACCGGCTCCGTGTTCCTGGGCGATCTCGACGTGCTCGATGAAAAGGATGAAGTGCGCCGCCTGCTCGGCTACCTGCCGCAGGATTTCGGCCTGTACCCGAAAGTGACCGCCTACGAATTGCTGGATCACTTCGCCGTGCTGAAGGGCTTGTCGCACCGCGCGCGCCGGCGCGAAGTAGTCGATGGCCTGCTGCAGCAAACCAACCTGTTCGACTTACGCAACCAGAAGCTGGGGACCTTCAGCGGCGGCATGCGCCAGCGCTTCGGCATCGCGCAGGCGCTGCTCGGCGATCCACGGCTGATCATCGTCGACGAGCCCACCGCCGGCCTCGATCCACAGGAGCGGGTGCGCTTCCACAACCTGCTGTCCGATATCGGCGACGACCGCACCGTGATCCTCTCCACGCACATCGTGAGCGACGTGGCGGACCTGTGCTCGAACATGGCGATCATCAACAAGGGCCGGCTGCTGCTTACCGGCGCCACGCAGCAGCTGATCGACGACATCAGCTGCAAGATCTGGGCGCGCTTCATCGACAAGCGCGAGCTGGCCTATTTCCAGCAGCGCCATACGATCATTTCCACGCGGCTGCTGTCGGGCCGCACGCTGATCCATGCCTACAGCGACGACGACCCGGGCGACGGCTTCGAGGAAGCCATCGGCGACCTGGAAGACGTGTACTTTGCCACGATCGCCGGCCGCCACGTGGCCGACGCGTGCGACTGAAGGGGCGCCATGCTGGAGATCGCGCTATTCGAAGCGAAGCAGCGGCTGCGGCTGCTGTCGACGTGGGTGTACTTCCTGATGTTCCTGGCGCTGGCGATGCTGTGGATGGCTGCCGCCGGCGGGGTGTTCAAGGAGGCGGTCGTCACGTTCGGCGGCAAGGTGCTGATCAACGCGCCGCGCTCGATCATGCTGACCACCAGCGCGCTGGGCTGCCTCGGGGTGATCGTGGTGGCCGCCGTGATGGGCCGCGCGGTGCAGCAGGATTTCGAATACGACATGCACCACTTCTTCTTTTCGGCGCCGATCCGGAAGTTGGAGTACATGTTCGGCCGCTTCCTCGGCGCCTGGCTCGTGCTGGTGGTGATCTTTTCCAGCATCCTGCTCGGCAACCTGCTCGGTACGTGGCTGCCCGGCGTGGACCCGGAGCGCATCGGCCCCTTCGTGCCGCAGGCCTACCTGCTGCCCTTTGCGCTGATCGTGCTGCCGAACCTGTTCATCTTCGGCGCCATCTTCTACGTGATGGCGGCGCTGACGCGACGCATGCTGCCGGTATACATCGGCAGTGTCGTCATGCTGGTCGGCTACATCGTGGCACCGGGCCTGGCACGGGACCTCGACTACAAGACGCTGGCCGCGCTGATCGATCCCTTCGGCACCGCCGCGCTGATCCGCCTCACCGAATACTGGCCGATCGCCGAGCGCAATACGCGGCTCGTGCTGCCCGAAGGCGTGTACCTGCTGAACCGCGCGATCTGGTGTTCGTTCGCGCTGGTGGCGCTGCTGCTCGGCTACTGGCGCTTTCATTTCACCAGCACCGTCGACAGCCACGGCACGGCGCGCGGCGAAGGCGACGTGCCGCTGCGGATCACCGCCACCGCGACCCGCACCGCCGAGACACCCGACTTCAAGGCGCGCAGCCTGGTGCTGCTGCTGTTCCAGTTCAGCTGGATGAACCTGCGCGAAACGGTCAGGAACGTGTATTTCTTCGTGCTGGTGCTGGCCGGCGTGCTGCTGATGTTCGCCAGCGCACTGGAACTGGGTTCGATGTGGGGTACCACCACCTATCCGGTTACCTACATGGTGATCGAGACGATGTCGCAGGCATTCGCGCTGGTCATGGTGGTCGTGACCACCTTCTATGCGGGCGAGATGGTATGGAGGGAGCGGGAGCACCGGATGGCGCTGATGCTCGATGCGCTGCCGGTACCCGGCTGGCTGCCCCTGGCCTCCAAGCTCACTGCGCTGGTGGCGCTGCAGGCGTTGCTGCTGTTGCTGGTGATGGCGTGCGGCATGGCGATCCAGGTATTCCGGGGCTACTTCCATCTGGAGCCGATGCAGTACCTGCATAGCCTGTATGCGGTGCAGCTGCCGTTCTATGCGCTGCTCGCCGTGCTGGCGATCGCCATGCAGGTGCTGATCGGCCACAAGTACGTGGCCTATTTCGTGATGATCCTGTACTACGCGGCCACGATCGCGATGCCCACGATGGGCTACGATCACCCGATGGTGCTGTATGCATCGACCCCGATGATGCGCTATTCGGACATGAACGGGTTTGGCCATTACCTGGCGCGCGAACACTGGTATCAGCTGTACTGGGCCGGCGCCGCGCTGATGCTGGCGGTGGCCACGCGCGTGTTCTGGCCGCGCGGCGCCAACGACGAATGGCGCACCCGCCTGCGGCTGGCGCGCCGCGCGCTGACGTTGCCGGTGCTGGCCGGCTTCGGTGCCGGCCTGGCACTGATGGCGGGCACCGGCACGATCATCTACTACAACCTGAACGTGGCCAACGACTTCCAGTCCGCATTCCGGCGCGATGCCGACCGCGCCGATTACGAGCGCAAGTACAAGGCAATGGCGGACGCGGCCCAGCCGCGCATCACGGACGTGAAGGTGCGCGTGGAAATCATGCCGGGGGAGCGCCGGCTGGTGGTCAAGGGACGCTACCTGCTGGCCAACCGCGGCGGCACGCCGCTCGCCACGATCTACGTCAGCACCGATCCGCAGGCGGAACTGACAGCGCTGCGCTTCGGCACCGCCAGCCGTGTCACGCTGGCCGACCGCGAGCTGGGCTTCTACCGCTATGTGCTGGCACAGCCGCTGGCGCCGGGCGCCACGCTGCCGCTGGAATTCGACATCGCCTGGGCACCGGGCGGCTTCCTCGGCCTCGGCAAGGATACGCCGGTGGTGGCCAACGGCACCTTCTTCAACAACACGATCCTGCCGCACATCGGCTACCAGCGCGACCGCGAACTGGCCGATCCGCGCGACCGCAAGCGCCACGACCTGCCGGCACAGGAACGGGCGCTGCCGCGCGACGACCCGAAGGGCCTGGCCGACAACATGCTAGGCAGCGATGCCGACTGGGTCACGTTCGATGCCGTGATCGGCACGGATGCCGACCAGACCGCGATCGCGCCGGGCACGCTGGAAAAGGAATGGACGAAGGATGGCCGCCGCTGGTTCCACTACCGGATGGACAAGCCGATCCTGAACTTCTATTCGTTCCAGTCGGCGCGCTATGTGGTCAAGCACGACTGGTGGCAGGACGTGGGCATCGAGATCTATTACCACCCGGGCCATGAATACAACCTGGACCGGATGACGAAGGGTGCCAAGGATGCCCTCGACTACTACACGCGCAACTTCGGCCCCTACCAGCACAAGATCGTGCGCATCGTGGAATTCCCCCGCTACCGCTCCTATGCGCAGTCGTATCCGAACACGATCCCGTTTTCGGAAGGCATGGGCTTCATCGCCGAGGTGGACGACCGCGATCCGAAGGATATCGATTACCCTTACTACGTGACCGCGCACGAGCTGGCGCACCAGTGGTGGGGCCACCAGTTGGTGGGCGGCAATACGCGCGGCGCCACCGTGCTGTCCGAAACGCTGTCCGAATACTCGGCGCTGATGGTCATGCAGCGCACCTTCGGCCCCGACCGCATGCGCCGCTTCCTGCGCTACGACCTCGACATGTACCTGCATGGCCGCGCGATGGAGAACAAGAAGGAACTGCCGCTGGCGGACAACGAGGACCAGGACTACATCCATTACCGCAAGGGCAGCCTGGCGATGTACCAGCTGCAGGACATCGTCGGCGAAGACCGGGTCAACGGGGTGCTGCGCGGCCTGCTGAAGCAATATGCCTACCGGGGCGATCCATACCCCAGCGTGACGGCGCTGGTGGACGGCCTGCGCGCCGTGGTGCCGCCCGCCCAGGCCTACCTGATCGACGACCTGTTCAATGCGATCGTCCTGTATGACAACCGTGCGCTGGCGGCCACGGCGCAGCGCCGCAAGGATGGCCGCTACGAAGTGCGCCTGACGGTGCATGCGGCCAAGCTGCGTGCCGACGGGCTCGGCGTGGAGAAGGATGCACCGCTGGCCGACCTGATCGACATCGGCATCGACGACAGGGAGGGCAAGCCGCTGCTGCGCGAACGCCGCCTGGTCGACCGCCGCGAGAGCACGGTCACGCTGGTGGTGAATGGCCGTCCGGCCCGCGCCGGCATCGATCCGGACAACAAGCTGATCGACCGCAAGCCGGGCGACAACATGATTGCCGTCGAGATGACTCCGCCATGACGGCACCGGCCGCGACGGCAGCGCCGGCGCTTGTACCGATGTTTTATAGTTAAGCCGCGAACAGACCCGGGCCCGCGCCGGCGCTATGCTGGCAGCTGACTTTCACACAGGAGCCGGCAATGGGATTCGATCTCGGTAATCTGTTACAGCAATACATCGGCGGGGCCATCGACCCTGCCCGCGCGGAACAGGATTTTCCGCAGGCGGCACAACAGGCGCCGCGCGGCGCGGTGGCGCAAGGCGTCACCGAAGCACTCCGCTCCGACCAGACCCCGCCATTCGCACAGATGGTGAGCCAGCTGTTCGGCCGCAGCGACCCGCAGCAGCGGGCCGGCATGCTGAACCAGCTGCTGGCCAATGTCAGCCCAGCCATGCTGACGGCGCTGGCCGGCGGCATCGGCAACCTGTTCGGCCAGAACGGCCAGCCGCAGGTCACGCCGGAGCAGGCTGAAAAGATCACGCCACAGCAGGTCGAAGAAATCGCCAGCACGGCCGAACAGCACAATCCCGGCATCGTCGACCGTATCGGCGACTTCTATGCCGAACACCCGCAACTCGTGCAGGCACTGGGCGGCGCCGCGCTGGCGATCGTGCTGGGCAAGATCGCGCAATCGCACCGTAATTGACCAACCGTTAAAGGAGGCATCACATGGGTATCCTCAGCAATATCTTCCACAAGATCTTCCCGTCGTCGCACCCGGCCGTGGCCCAGCAAAAACAGGCACCGGCGCCGGCACCCGCGGCAGCCCCCGCAGCCAAGCCACAGGCCGCGCCTGCTTCGCCGGCCACCGCGACCGCGGCGCAATCGCCAGCCGCGCCGGCACAGCCGGCCGCCCTGTCCGAAGTGGACGTGGAAGCGATCCTGAACGCCAAGGCGCAGCAGGCCGGCGAGACGCTGAACTGGCGTACCTCAATTGTCGACCTGCTGAAACTGCTGGACCTGGACAGCAGCCTGCAATCGCGCAAGGAACTCGCGCAGGAGCTGCACTACACGGGCGATACCGGCGATTCCGCCAAGATGAATGTCTGGCTGCACCGGCAGGTGATGAACAAGCTGGCCGCCAACGGCGGCAAGGTCCCCGCGGACCTGAAGGACTAACGTCCCGCAGTGCGGGGCGTTAGAACTGACTCGCAGTGCGGGACGTTGGAACTGATTCGCAGTGCGGGACGTTGGAACTGATTCGCAGTGCGGGACGTTGGAACTGACTCGCAGTGCGGGACGTTGGAACTGATTCGCAGTGCGGGAAGTTGGAACTGACCCGCAGTGCGGAGCACCGAACAAAAAGGGGCCACATGTGGCCCCTTTTCGTATCGGCTGATCCGCTTACTCGGTCGCCACCGCCTTCTTCGCCGCAGCCTTCTTTGCAGGCGCTTTCTTGGCCGCCGCCGTCTTGGTGGCGGCTGTCTTGGTAGCAGCCTTCTTCGCCACCGGCTTCTTCGCCGCTGCCGCCTCTTCCGGCTGGGCTTCGGCGCCATCCGCTACCACGGCGGCCTTGCCCTTCGCGGCCGGCTTTTCCTTGCGCGGCTCGAATTCAAAGCTGATCTTGCCGTCCTTGCCGCGCACGAGGAACGCCTTGAACGGCCGGCGCGTGCGCTGCGAGACGAATCCCGGCAGCAGGTCGGTCTTGCCTTCGTTCAGCAGCTTGGCCATCTGCTCCGGCAGGATTTCCTGCTGCAGGATGATGCGGCCGCTGCGGAAGTCGCACGTCTTCGGCTTTGCCACGCTGTGCTCGCAAACATAGGCCAGACCCATCTCGTACACACCGCCACTGCACTTCGGGCAAGGCCCCAGCGCCGTCTGGCCGGTGAAGTCGACACCTTCGCCATCCTCGCCCTCTTCCTCGTTCTGGCCGAAGTCGAATTCGAGCTTGAAGTTGTTGATGTCCTCGTCGCGCACGATGCGCAGGATCGCGGCGAACGGCCGGCCCATCTTCGAGCGGAAGCCCTGCAACGGGCCGATGGTGCGGTTCTTCAGCAGCTCTTCCACTTCGGCGATCTCGAACTGCCGGCTGCCAGGCGTTTTCGACATCGAGAATTCGCACTTCGTGCACGCGAAACGGCGATAGTTTTCCTTGACCACGCCACTGCAGTTCGGGCATGGCGTGACGAGCGTCGCATACTCGCCAGGGATCGTGTCGTTGCTGTATTCCTTGGCGCGCTTGACGATAATCTGTGTCATCTGCGCGATTTCGCGCATGAACTCTTCGCGCGAGATACGGCCCTTTTCCATCTGCGACAGCTTGTGTTCCCACTCGCCGGTGAGCTCGGGCGCGGTCAGTTCGCTCACGCCCAGGCCGCGCAGCAGCGTCATCAACTGCGATGCCTTCGCGGTGGACATCAGTTCGCGGCCTTCGCGGATCAGGTATTTCTCCGTCAGCAGGCCTTCGATGATCGCCGCGCGCGTGGCCGGCGTGCCGAGGCCCTTGCCGGCCATCGCATCGCGCAATTCATCCGAGTCGACCAGCTTGCCGGCGCCTTCCATCGCGGAGAGCAGCGTTGCTTCCGTGTAGCGCGCGGGCGGCTTCGTCACGAGTGCATTCGGACTCACCTTTTCCGTGTGGACCTTCTCGCCCTTCGCCACCGGCACCAGGTTGCCGCCGCCTTCCTTGTCGTCGGTGGTGTCCTTGCCATAGACCGCCAGCCAGCCAGGGTTCGTCATCACCTTGCCTTCGGTCTTGAACTGGTGGCCCGAGACTTCGGTGAAACGCGTGGTCACCTGGAATTCGGCGGCCGGGAAGAACACGGCCATGAAGCGGCGCGTGACGAGGTCGTACAGCTTCTGTTCCGGCTCCGACAAGCCTTTCGGCGCGATACCGGTGGGGATGATGGCGAAGTGATCCGAGATCTTCGTGTTGTCGAAGATGCGCTTGTTCGGCTTGACCCAGCCCTTGTCCAGGATCTGCTTGGCGAACTGGTGGTAGTTCGGATTCTGCTTCACGACTTCCAGCGTGGACGTCACGGTGGGCAGGTAATCTTCGGGCAGGTGGCGTGAATCGGTACGGGGATACGTGAGCACCTTGTGCTTCTCGTACAGCGCCTGCGCCAGGCCCAGCGTGTTCTTGGCCGAGAAGCCGAAGCGGCCGTTGGCTTCACGCTGCAGGCTCGTCAGGTCGAACAGCGCGGGCGCCATCGACGTGGTCGGCTTCGATTCCTCGGTGACGATGCCGGGCTTGCCCTTGCAGGCCAGCGCGATCGAATCGGCGGCGGCACGGCTCCACAGGCGCTCGGCGCGCTTCTCGGGATCGTTCTCGTCCTTCTTGAAACCCGTGTCGAGCCAGCGGCCTTCGTAGACGCCGGCGGCACACACGAATTCGGCGCGCACTTCCCAGTAGTCGCGCGGCACGAATTTCTTGATCTTCTCGTCGCGCTCGACAACGATCGACAAGGTCGGCGTCTGCACGCGGCCCACGGTCGTCAGGTAGAAGCCGCCCTCTTTCGAATTGAAGGCCGTCATCGCGCGGGTGCCGTTGATGCCGATCAGCCAGTCGGCTTCGGAACGGCAGCGCGCCGCGTCGGCCAGCGGCAGCATCTCTTCATCGCTGCGCAAGTGCGCAAAGCCTTCGCGGATCGCGTTCGGCGTCATCGACTGCAGCCACAGGCGTTTCACGGGCTGCTTGGCTTTCGCGTTCTGCGCGATGAGGCGGAAGATCAGCTCACCTTCGCGGCCCGCGTCGCATGCGTTGATCAGCGCGGTCACGTCTTTCCGCTTGATCAGCTTGTTCAAGACCTTGAGGCGGCTTTCCGTCTTGGCGATGGGATTCAGCGCGAAGTACGGCGGGATCATCGGCAGGTGCGTGAAGCTCCATTTGCCGCGCTTGACGTCGTGCTCTTCGGGCACGGCGATTTCCAGCAGGTGGCCGACGGCGGACGACAGCACGTATTCTTCGGATTCGAAATACTCATCGTGCTTGGTGAAGCCGCCAAGCGACTTCGCGATATCGTTCGCGACAGAAGGCTTCTCGGCGATGATGAGGGTTTTGCTCATGATTGTTGTTCTCGGTTTGCTTTGCTCAGTTGCTGCGGGGCCTGCGTCGCGCGCGGCGCGTCGGCTGGCCTGGCCGGGGTACGGCAGGCGCATGATACATGGGCATCACGCATCGTGCCGGATTTTTCGCCCCGGGCATTTTTGTCAAGGGGCCAATCATAAGCGCGCACGCGGCAAAACCGCAAGCATGCGCACCAATGCAATCCGGCCGCAAAGGCGGCCGGCGAAAGTACTTCCAGGAATGATCGCGGGAATCTCCGCAACTTGCGGGTGACCCGCGCCGCTTTCAATACCGCGGTTCAATGCAGCATTGGTACAGCAAATCCGGTGCAGAAAATCAGTGCAGGAGACGGGGGGCCTGTTCTTCGTCCGAGCCGAACAGGTCGTCGAACATCAGCGCATCCGGCTCCTTGCCCTGACTCCACAACAGCATCAGCACGATGATCTTCAGCTTGCCCAGGTTGACGGGCGATTCCTCGAGCGCCAGCGCGCGCTCGATGACGATTTCACGTTGCAGCGGCGACAGAACGCGCGCACTTTCCAGGAATGCGATGAAGCCGATGGCTTGCGTGCCCAGGGCATCCTGTTCCTGTTCGACATAGAAACGCGTGCCGGTCGATCCCGTGGACGCCAGCTCGACATCCATTTCATCGGCCATTTCGGTCAGGTCGTTGAGCCAGACCAGCGCCTCGGAAATCTCCACATCGTCGAAACCGACAGCGGATAGCTTCTTCGCCAACGCAGCCGGTTCGGGGCATGCATCGGGGCGATAATAAGTCTCGTAGAGATAAACAAGGATGTCGAACATGGCGCTACTCTATCAGCATAAATCGGCGCGGCACAAGACCGCACTTCTGGTTTTCACCGTTTCAGTCGCTGAAAAACACCACCCGGCAACCGTTCCACAACACCTGCTAACTCTAGTGCAAGCAAACTTGCCTGAGTGTCAGCCGGATCGAGTTTCAGCCTTGCCGCGAGTTCATCGGCGGGTACTGGATCGTACGTCAATGCCGTTAACAACACGTCGGCCGCCTCGGACAATTCCTCCAGCATCGCCGCCTCGCCCACTGCGTTCCCGATACCGAATGCTTCGAGGATATCGTGCGCGGTGTCGACCAGTCTGGCGCCATCGCGTATCAGCTTGTGACAGCCTTTCGACAGCGCCGAATGGATCGAACCGGGAATCGCGAACACGTCGCGGCCCTGCTCATTGGCAAGTCGCGCGGTGATCAGCGAGCCGGATTTCTCCGCTGCTTCCACCACGAGCACGCCGCGCGACAAGCCGCTGATGATGCGGTTGCGGATCGGGAAGTATTGCTTGCGCGCGGAAGTACCCAGCGCAAATTCGCTGAGCAGGCAACCGGCATCGCGAATGCGCGCGGCCAGTGCCGCATTCGAGCCCGGATAGATCACGTCGATGCCGGTACCCATCACCGCCACCGTCGATCCGGCACCGGCCAGGCCGCCCTCGTGCGCGGCGGCGTCGATGCCGAGCGCAAGGCCCGACACGATCGTGCAGCCCGCCTCCGACAGCGCGCGTGCGAAGTTGCGGGCGTTGGCCCTGCCCTGCAGCGTGGCGCTGCGGCTGCCGACGATACCGACAATGCCGATCGCCCTGCCTGCATTGCTTCCCGCATGACATCCACCCAATAGCGAGAGATCGCCTTGCGCATGCAGCAGCACCGGCGGATCGGCAATCTCCTTCAGTTGCGGCGGATAAGCCGCGTCGTTCAGCGTCAGCAAATGGTTGCCGGGCTGGCTGGCCCAGTGCAGCGTGGCTTCGGCCACCGTGCGGGCGCGCGCCGCGAACGGCGCGGCGATGGCCGCCACAGGCAACCTGGCATCCACGTCGGCAAGGCGGTTTTCGCGTGCCGCGTCGATCACGGCCTGGGCCGTGCCGTGAGCGCGTACCAGCCGCGCGGCCGCGTGGCGCGGCAGGCCCGGCATCATCGCCAGGCGCAGCCAGGGCAGCAGGGCATCCACACACTGCGCGGCGCCTCCAGGGAAAAGGGAATCCGTGGCTTGCACGGCGGGATCACTCCGGGGTTCTCGCGACGTCGCCGACCACTACCGGTTCGGTCGCCTGCATGATCAGGCCATAGGAAACATGCTTGAACACGCGGAAGATGAACAGGCTGCCGACCTGTTCGTCCGGCAGCCTGACCTGCGGATTGCCGAGATTGTGCCAGCCTTTGCTGGCCGACTTGTCGGCGACCGTCTGCCCGACATGGTACAACTCGAGGGTCGCACCGACGTCGAGCCCGTCAAGCTTTCCACGATTGATCGAGACCACGTGGTGCTGGCCGGCATGCACCACGCCATCATAGATGGCCAGCACGCGCGCATCGACGGGCACGGCCGGCGGATGCGGCACGTAGTTCTGCAGCGGCACGGGCTCGCTGCGCATCAGCTGGTCGCCCACGCCCATCTCCTCCCTTGCGCCGGTGACGACGAACGTGTGCACGTCCGCTCCGGGTGCGGCTTCTTTCTGCAAAGCCAGCGTGCCGAGATAATGTGCCTCATGGCCCACCACGGCCTTCGTGACCGGGTCCCGCAGCGGCTTGCCGGGGCGGAAGACCTGGAACGACGTGGCGCCCTTCAGGTTGCCGCGCACGTAGGCCTTGTCATCCTTGCCGAGGAAGACCCGGTTGCCGGCGGTGGCCACGATGCGCGGTGCGTCCTTCAACTCGTCCGACTCGACGATCAGCGGCTGTGCCAGGAACGGCTCGATCGCACCGGGCGCAATGGCGGGAATGGCATCCTTGCCCAGGCCTTCGGTGCGCTCCCGTGGCGACAGCTTCACCGTACCCGGCTCGGCGGCAGTCAGCCTGCTGCCCAGCCGCAGACGCCCGGCGGCGCGGTCGAACCAGATGACCTGCCCGGGATAGATCCAGTGCGGATCGGCGATGCCGTCCCGGTTCATCCCCCACACGCGGGGCCAGCACCAAGGCTTTTGCAGGAACGCTCCGGCGATGTCCCACAACGTGTCGCCCTTGGCAACGATGTGCTGGTCGGGCGCGTTCGGCCGGAACTCGCAGCGGCTGTCCTGTGCCGCGGCTGGCACCGCGCTCGCTCCGCAAATCGCCAGTGCAACCAACAGGCGGGTGCCGACTGTGCTAAAATTTTTCATTGAATATATCCGTTGATTCGGCAGAAAAGCGCCCGGTTCGTGTTTCTTCGACGCTTCCTGTATTACTTTCTTGTATTTTTTTCACACGAGGTTGGTGAAAGAAACAAGCATACAAAGAAGTTGCCGATCGGAATCATTCTGCCCAACTTTACCCTGAATTGACAAGCCTAAACCGTAGGACAAGCCGAACAACGCCGTAATGCGTGCCGGTCTCTTGTTCGGGCGTTGCTTTTTTGCGAGGCATGATCATTTCGATCACGCACCCTTCGCCGCCAGCCTGCAGGTTTTACGTTATCCGCATTTTTTTACAGATCATCCATGTCGAAACTGAACATCCTCCGCTATCCCGACCCGCGCCTGCACAAGGTCGCCAAGCCCGTTACCGAGTTCGACGAACGCATCGCGCGCCTCGTCGCCGACATGGCCGAGACAATGTACGACGCGCCGGGCATCGGCCTGGCCGCCACGCAGGTGGATGTGCACGAGCGCGTGATCGTCATCGATATCAGCGAAACGAAAGACCAGCTGACTGTCTACATCAATCCCGAGGTGCTGTGGGCCAGCGACGAGAAGCAGGTCTATGACGAAGGGTGCCTGTCGGTGCCCGGTATCTACGACGATGTGGAACGTCCGGCCAAGATAAAAGTGCGCGCGCAGAACGAAAAGGGCGAATTCTTCGAGGTGGATGCCGATGGCCTGCTGGCCGTGTGCATCCAGCATGAAATGGATCACCTGATGGGCAAGGTGTTCGTCGAATACCTGTCGCCGCTCAAGCGCAACCGCATCAAGACGAAGCTGCAGAAGGAAGAGCGCGGCATGGACCGCGAGCGCCAGTTGCGCTCCGTCGGCCGCCGCTGACCGGGCGCCCGATGAAGGTCGTCTTTGCCGGCACTCCCGAGTTCGCAGCCGTGGCGCTGCGGGCCATCCACGCCGCGGGCTTCGAGATTCCCCTGGTGCTGACGCAGCCGGACCGCCCGGCCGGCCGTGGCCTGCACCTGCAGCCTTCGGCCGTCAAGCAATACGCGGTGGCGCAAGGCATTCCCGTGGCGCAGCCGCTGTCGCTGCGCATGGATGCGAAGGATCCGCAACGCGCGCAGGAAGCGCAGGCGGCGCACGCATTGCTGCGCGCCACCGACTACGATGCAATGGTGGTGGCCGCCTATGGACTGATCCTGCCGCGTAGCACGCTCGACATCAAGCCCTGCATCAATATCCACGGTTCGCTGCTGCCGCGCTGGCGCGGCGCCGCGCCGATCCACCGGGCCATCGAAGCGGGCGACCATGAAACGGGCGTCACCATCATGCAGATGGAAGAAGGTCTCGACACGGGCCCGATGCTGCTGATCGAACGCACGCCGATCGGCCCGCAGGACACGACAGCCACGCTGCACGACCGGCTGGCGTCCATGGGTGCCGACATGGTGGTGAAAGTGCTGCGCAAGATGGAGCACGATGTGATCGAGGCCGTGCCGCAACCGGAAGCGGGTGTCACGTATGCCGCCAAGATCGCCAAGGAAGAAGCCGCACTCGATTTCACCCTGCCGGCGCGCGATGTCGGCCGCAAGATCCGGGCGTTCAATCCCTTCCCCGGCGCGCACGCAACGGTGAACGGCACCGTGATCAAGCTGTGGGGCGCCGAATTGCTGGATGCGGACAGCGCGGCGCCAGCCGGCCAGGTCATCGCCGCCGATGCCCAGCACGGCATCGTGGTCGCCTGCGGCAGCGGCGCATTGCGCCTGACGGAACTGCAGAAACCGGGCGGCAAACGCCTGCCCGCCGCCGAGTTCATCAAGGGTTTCGCCCTCGAAGGCCTGCGTTTCGAATAACGACTGCCGCAGCCATGTGAACGATGCAGGCCGGTGCGAAAGCGCCGGCCTGTTTTGCCATCTGCTCTCCATTTGCTTCCGGGCCTGCCGCGCTCCCGCCCCCCGCGTTGCCACTTCATTTGGTCCAATATATTGATCACGATAATTTAAATATCTTTTGAATAATCAATACGTTGTATCGGTACAAAGCCTGCGGGAATTTGTTCCATCGCAAAGCCGGGCCAGTTAATATGTTTACTCCTCTTCACTTTTTGTTGAGAAGTATCATGATAAAAACTGTTGTACTTGCCACCTTGCTGGCCGTCAGCTGCGGCGCCAATGCAGTCCCCACATGGAATTTTTCGTACACGGGTTTCGTTGACCAAAGCACTGGAATTTTCTCCAATTCCTATAAGCTGAAAGGCTCTTTTACGGGTAAAGATGGTAATCATGATGGTTATCTCGACAAGACCGAAATTACGTCCTTCTTCTTGAATGGAATGGATTACATCGGCTGCGCTGGTGACAGCAATGAGTTCTACCAATGCGGTACGGACAAATTCCTGTACAAAATCGGCGGCGCGCTCGATTTTGCTGCCGGCATCGGCAGCACCGATCCGGAAGGGTATGTCAGCAAAGGCCATTACTTCATCTCCGGCGACCGCGAATTGGACTATCACTTCACGCCGGATTCGTACACGGAAAACGCCTACCTCTGGGATGAGCGGACCAGGTTCGCCATCGGCAAGGGTCGCCCGTGGTCTGCCTATTCCGCCTTGGAAATGCAAGTACTGGCCGTACCCGAGCCAGGCACCTGGGCCATGCTGGCCACCGGCCTGCTGGTCGTGATGGGCACCGCGCGCCGCCGCAAGGGGGCAATGCCCGTGCGCGCCTGACCTCGTCGATCGTCGTTCATACCGCCGCGCCGACCGGCCCGCGCCTTGCGTGGGAAGGTCGGCGCGGTTTTCGCATGTGTGCCCCGAGCGGGCCGCAGGGCGCCCATGCCGCTTTGCCGCGCACTTTACCGTATAATCAGTACCCCCTTCCAGTTCGCCATCGATGCCAATGAACCAGCCCGTGTCCCTGCCCCGCCCCATCTCCCAGACCGAAGCGCAACTGCGGGACATCCTGTCGCGCCGCATCATGTTCCTCGATGGCGCGATGGGCACGATCATCCAGCAATACAAGCTCGATGAAGCGGCATACCGCGGCGAACGCTTTGCGAGTTTCGCGGCGCCCGCCGACAGTGGCGCGCGCGAGCTGTTCGTCAAAGGCAACAACGAGCTGCTGAACATCACGCAGCCGCACATCATCCAGGAAATCCACGAGCGCTACCTGGCGGCCGGTGCCGACCTCATCGAAACCAACACCTTCGGCGCCACCGGCATCGCGCAGGACGACTACCACATGGCCCATCTCGTGCGCGAGATGAACCTGCAGGCAGCGAAGCTGGCCCGCGCGGCGGTGGACAAGTACAGCACGCCGGACAAGCCGCGCTTCGTGGCCGGCGCGCTGGGCCCGACGCCGAAGACCGCGTCGATCTCGCCGGACGTCAACGACCCGGCGGCCCGCAACGTCACGTTCGACCAGCTGGTCGCGTCGTATTACGAGCAGCTCGGTGCGCTGGTCGAGGGTGGCATCGACGTGGTACTGGTGGAAACCATCTTCGACACGCTGAACTGCAAGGCGGCGCTGTTCGCGATCGACCAGTATTTCGATGACCACCCGGCGCAGGAGCGGCTGCCGCTGATGATCTCCGGCACCGTTACCGATGCTTCGGGCCGCATCCTGTCCGGCCAGACCGTGCCGGCCTTCTGGAACTCGGTGCGTCACGCCAGGCCGCTGACCATCGGCCTGAACTGCGCACTCGGCGCGGCGCTGATGCGCCCTTATGCCGAGGAGCTGTCGCAGATCGCCGATACCTTCGTGTGCATCTATCCGAACGCCGGCCTGCCCAACCCGATGAGCGACACCGGGTTCGACGAACTGCCGGCCGACACGTCGGCCCTGCTGCAGGAATTCGCCGGCGCCGGCTTCATCAACATGGCCGGCGGCTGCTGCGGCACCACGCCGGACCACATTGCCGCCATCGTCGACCTGCTCAAGGACATGAAGCCACGCGCGCTGCCGCGCATCCCGGTCGCGCAGCGCCTGTCCGGCCTGGAGCCGTTCACGATCGACGACGATTCGCTGTTCGTCAACGTGGGCGAACGGACCAACGTCACGGGTTCGAAGGCGTTTGCGCGAATGATCCTGAACGAGCAATACGACGAAGCGCTGTCCGTCGCGCGCCAGCAGGTGGAAAACGGCGCCCAGGTCATCGACATCAACATGGACGAGGCGATGCTGGATTCGCAGGCAGCCATGACGCGCTTCCTGAACCTGATCGCTTCCGAACCGGACATCTCGCGCGTGCCGATCATGATCGACTCGTCGAAATGGTCGGTCATCGAAGCCGGCCTGAAATGCGTGCAGGGCAAGTCGATCGTCAACTCGATCTCGATGAAGGAAGGCGAGGCCGAGTTCATCCGCCAGGCGCGCCTGTGCCGCCGTTATGGCGCCGCCGTGATCGTGATGGCGTTCGATGAAACGGGTCAGGCCGACACGTTCGAGCGCAAGATCGAGATCTGCGAGCGCGCCTACAAGGTGCTGACGGAAAAAGTGGGCTTCCCGGCCGAGGACATCATCTTCGACCCGAACATCTTCGCCGTGGCAACCGGCATCGATGAGCACAACAACTACGCGGTCGACTTCATCAATGCCACGCGCTGGATCCGCGACAACCTGCCGCACGCGAAGATTTCCGGCGGCGTGTCGAACGTGTCGTTCTCGTTCCGCGGCAACGACCCGGCGCGCGAGGCGATCCACACCGTGTTCCTGTACCACGCGATCAAGGCCGGCATGACGATGGGCATCGTCAACGCGGGCATGGTCGGCGTATACGACGACCTGCCGGCCGAACTGAAGGAGCGCGTCGAGGACGTGGTGCTGAACCGCCGCCCCGACGCGACGGAGCGCATGATCGAAATCGCCGGCACGCTGAAGGCCGGCGGCAAGCAGCAGGAAGCGAACCTGGAATGGCGCGAAGCACCGGTGGAAAAGCGCCTGGCGCACGCGCTGGTGCACGGCATCACGCAGTGGATCACCGAAGATACCGAGGAGATGCGCCAGCAGGTGTTCGACAGCGGCGGCCGCCCGATCAACGTGATCGAAGGCCCGCTGATGGACGGCATGAACATCGTCGGCGACCTGTTCGGCCAGGGCAAGATGTTCCTGCCGCAGGTGGTGAAATCGGCCCGCGTGATGAAGCAGGCCGTCGCCCACCTGATTCCGTACATCGAGGAAGAAAAGCTCGCCGAGGAAAAACGCACCGGCATCGTGGCCAAACCAAAGGGCAAGATCGTCATCGCCACCGTGAAGGGCGACGTGCACGACATCGGCAAGAACATCGTCTCGGTCGTCCTGCAATGCAATAACTTCGAAGTGGTGAACATGGGCGTGATGGTGCCCGCGTCCGAGATCCTGGCGCGCGCCAAGGTGGAGAATGCCGACATCATCGGCCTTTCGGGCCTGATCACGCCTTCGCTCGAAGAGATGGCGCACGTGGCCAAGGAAATGCAGCGCGACGAACACTTCCGCATGCTGAAGATCCCGCTGCTGATCGGCGGCGCCACCACGAGCCGCGCGCATACCGCCGTGAAGATCGCCCACAACTACGACGGTCCGGTGGTGTATGTGCCGGACGCGTCGCGGTCCGTCTCCGTGGCGCAGTCGCTGCTGACGCCCGAGGCGCGCGAGCGCTATGTGCAGGAACTCGATACCGACTACGCCCGTATCCGCGAGCAGCACGCCAACAAGAAGGCGCTGCCCACGGTCACGCTGGCCGCGGCCCGGGCGAACCGGATGAAGCTCGATTTCGCGCCCGTGAAGCCGAAGTTCGTCGGCCGCCGCCTGTTCCGCAACGTCGACCTGGCCCTGATCGCGCAATACATCGACTGGGGCCCGTTCTTCCAGACCTGGGACCTGGCCGGCCCGTTCCCGGCGATCCTCACCGACGAAGTCGTGGGCGAGGCGGCCACCAAGGTCTTCGAGGAAGGCCAGGCGCTGCTCAAGCGCATCATCGAGGGCCGCTGGCTCACGGCCAACGGCACGGTGGCGCTGCTGCCCGCCAACAGCGTCAACGACGACGATATCGAGGTCTACACGGACGATACGCGCAGCGAAGTGGCGTTCACGTACTACGGCCTGCGCCAGCAAGGCGTGAAACCGGTGATCGACGGCGTGCAGCGCCCCAACCAGTGCCTGGCCGACTTCATCGCGCCGAAGGCGTCGGGCGTGAAGGACTACATCGGCATGTTCGCGGTCACGGCCGGGCTGGGCATCGAAAAGTACGAGAAGCGCTTCGAGGATGCGCACGACGATTACTCGTCGATCATGCTGAAGTCGCTGGCCGACCGGCTGGCCGAGGCGTTCGCCGAATACCTGCACGAGCGCGTGCGCAAGGACCTGTGGGGCTATGCGGCGGACGAGCGCCTGACCAACGAACAGATGATCCGCGAGGAATACCTCGGCATCCGCCCGGCGCCGGGCTACCCGGCCTGTCCGGAGCACACGGTGAAAGCCGACCTGTTCCGCGTGACGGGCGCCGAGGAGATCGGCATGGAGCTGACCGAATCGTTCGCCATGTTCCCCGGTGCCGCCGTGGCCGGATTCTATTTCGCCCATCCCCGGTCGAAGTACTTCACGGTCGGCAAGATCAACGAAGACCAGCTCGACGACATGGCGAAGCGCCGCAACGTGCCGAAGGCGCAGCTGGAAAGCTGGCTGGCGCCGAACCTGTAAGCCTGATCTTCCGGCCTCCCGCGCGGCTTGGCGGGAGCGCCCCCGCCACAGGTCCGCTCATGTCGCCTGGCTGCGAACCTTGCAAGGCGACCGCACCGCTCCGCGGCGGCCGGCCCTTCAGGCTTCGCTGGCGCGGGCCTTGAACCGCCACGCGGCCACCAGGCCGAACAGCACGGCAAAGCCCAGCTGCACGCCGGCGCAGCGCAACGCCGCTTCCATGCCGAGGCCGCGCCACGTGACCGCGTCGAGGCCGTCGATCGCCCAGCGCGCCGGTACCATCAGCGAAGCCTGTTGCAGCCATTCGGGGAAGATGAACGACGGCACCCAGGCGCCGCCCAGCATCACGATCATCAGCGTGGCGAACGTGGCGATGCCGCGCGTCGCTTCCGGCGTGCGCCCCAGTGCGGCGACGAGGATGCCGAACGTGGCCGTCATCAGCGCGAAACCCAGCGTCACGAGCACGAAGCCGGCCGGGTTCGTGATCGTGACCCCGAAGAGCACCACCGCGCACAGGAAGATCGTCACCAGCAGCGCCGCCGCGATGATCGTGCCGGACAGCAGCCGCGACAGCAGTACCTGCCCTTGCGTGACGGGCGCGGCCAGCAGGCGGCTCCAGATGCCGGTGCGGCGCGCCGTCAGCAGGCCGATACCCCAGTCCACGCCCATGAACAGGATGAATTGCACGCCCATGCCGGCAAACGAATGGGCGTAGGCATCGTAGGCCGGGCCGGCGCTGACGGCCTGGTCGCGCATGGCGAACGGCGTGCCGGCGCCGGGCGGCAGGGCCGCTTCCGGGCCGGCCGCCTGCGCGAACATCCGCGCATTCAGGTGCTGCATCACATGGTGCATCAGCAGGCCTTTCACCATCGCCAGCACGGTCGCATGCGACGGATCGTACAGCAGCGGCAACTCCGGCACGCGCCCCGCCCCGGTCAGCGCACCGGCCGCCGCATCGCCGAACCCCGGCGGAATCACGATGGCCACCGTGACCTTGCCGGCGGCCACCCTGCCCCGCGCGTCGTCGAGCGGCAGCACCTGCACGCGCAGGTTCGGGTCGGCTTTCAAACTGGCCGCCACCTGCGTGGCCAGGCCTGACCGGTCCTGCTGCACGACGGCGATGTCGATCTTGCCCCCCTGCCCATTGCCCGTACCGCCGAACAGCGAGCCGAAGAACGCGGCCACGATGACCGGGACCAGCAGGTGGATCACCAGCGCGCGCCGGTCGTTGATGTAGAGGAGCAGGTCCTTGCGGATCAGGGCGAAAATGGCGGTCATGGTCGTCGTTTCAGTCGCGCAGCGAGCGGCCGGTGAGGTCGAGGAACACATCTTCGAGGCGGGCGCGCGCGGTGGCGAAGTGCACCGGCACCTGGCCCCGGTCGCGCAGCCAGTCGAGCACGGCGATCGCTTGGGTGCCGTCTTCGAGCCGCACGTCCCATGTCGCGCCTTCACCGAGCACGTTGGCAATACCCGGCAGCTGCGCGAGCCCGGCGGCAAGCTCGCCGGACAGCGGCGCCGCGAGTTCGACATGCAGCGCGGCGCGTGCCGGCAACTGCGCGTACAACGTTGCCGGGCTCGCGTCCGCCAGCACCTTGCCGTGGTCGATGATCACGATATGGTCGGCCAGCCGCTCCACTTCTTCCATGTAGTGGCTGGTATAGACGAGCGCCATGCCGCTGCCTTGCAGCGCCGCCAGCGTGTCGAAGATCGCGTTGCGGCTTTGCGGGTCGACACCGACCGTCGGCTCGTCGAGGATCAGCAGCGCGGGTTCGTGCAGCAGCGCCGCGGCGATGTTCAGGCGCCGCTTCATGCCGCCCGAAAAGGTCGATGGCTTGTCGCGCGCGCGGTCGGCCAGGCCCACGAGTTCGAGCACCGCCGCGCAGCGCCCCGCCAGCGCGGCGTTCCTCAGGCCGTACAGCGCGCCGAACAGCTTGAGGTTCTCGATGGCCGGCAGGTCCTCGTACAGCGCCAGGTCTTGCGGCACCAGCCCGATGTGGCGCCGCGTGCCATGGCGGCGCGTGCCCACGGCCTCGCCATCGAGCAGCACCGTGCCGGCGTCGGCATCGAGGATGCCCGAGATGATGCCGACGATCGTCGATTTGCCCGCGCCGTTCGGCCCCAGCAGGCCTACCGTCTGGCCGCGCCGCACGTGGAACGACACGCCGTCCACCGCGCGCCGCCGGCCGTAGGCCTTGGCCAGGTCACGCACATCCAGCAATACGTCCCGCATCGATTCAGATCGCGTAGCGCACCACGTTGTCGCTCCACTCGTAGGCCGACATTTCCAGTTCCACCAGTTCGTCGGTGGACATTTCCAGGTCGAGCAGCGCGGGCATGATCTCGTCTTCCATGTCTTCGATGCGCTCGATGCATTCGGCCAGCTTGAGCAGTTCGCCAAAGAAGCCGCTGCGGTACACCAGCGCCTCGGCCACTTCGTCGCTGACCGCGATCTGCGTCAGCAATTCGGCCATCGGGATCGAGAACAGCGTATCCATCAGCGACATGATGCCGACCGTGAAGGCGATATCGGCCACGTGACGGTGCGCCGGCCGCAGCTTGTGCGCCAGCAGTTCCAGCAACCGGCCGCGCGTGGTGGCCAGCATCAGCAGCGGGGTCTGGGTGCCGCCGCGCTTGCCCGGCTCCGCATACAGCATGATCTGCAGCCAGCGCTGCAGCTGGCGGCGGCCGAGGATCGTCACGGCCTGGCTCAGCGAATCGATGCGCTGGCGCGCGCCCACCGCCGGCGTGTTCACGAGGCGCAGCAGGTTCATCGCCAGCGACGCGTCGCGCTTGATCGCCCGTTCGATCTCGATATTGTCGGCATCCGACACCACCAGCGTCATCAGTTCCATCACGGCCAGCTGCGACGGCGACAGTTTCTTGCCGCTCATGATGACGGGCCTGGCGAAATAATAGCCCTGGAAGTAGTCGAACCCCAGGTTCAGGCAGGCCGCGAATTCCTCGCGCGTTTCCACCTTCTCGGCAACGAGCTGCTTGCCGTCGCCCTTCAGCCGGCGCGCCAGCGGCGCCAGCTGGTCGGGCCGGGATTCGTCTTTCGTGCCACGCATGCTGAGCTTGATGAACTGCGTCATCGGCAACATGGCCTGCAGCTGGGCGCTGTCGCTGCGCACGTCGTCGAGTGCGAACTGGAAACCATGGCTGGCCAGGTCGGCCATCCGCGCCAGCACGGCGGGCGTGGCTTGCAGGGTCTCGACGATTTCCAGCACGATTTTTTCCCGCGGCAGGAAACCGAAGATGTCGCTGTTCAATGCCTGCTCGTCGATGTTGATGAAGCCCAGGCCGTCGCCAATCACCTTTTCCACGCCCAGCTGGGAGGCATGGGCGATCACGGCCGCGGTGGCGGACAGTTCGCTCGTGTCGATTTGCGCCGGCCCGACCGGGCCATTCCGGAACAGCAGTTCGTAGCCGAACAGTGCGCCGGCGCGGTCGAGGATGGGCTGGCGGCCGAGGTAGAATTCGCGCACGCGCAGGGAGCGGGACAGGTTGGAGCCGGACAGGTCGATCATGGGAAAACGTTCTCTCTATTTTTAATTATTCTGACATTCCCGACGCGGCTCTTGGTGGAAATATGTTTTTCTGAGGTAATCCGTCCACAAAACACAGCATTTCACCTGCCGCGCACGCTGTCCAGCGCTCGTTCGTCGTCAACGGCTGCGTCACGATGATCGCCACGCGGTCGTGCGGCGTGGTCACTTGCGAGAAGTCCACCCGCACGTCCTCGTCGGACAAGATCGCCGTTTCGAACGGGTGCTGGCGCACGAGCCAGTACAGGTTGGTGGAACAATGGGAAAACAGTGCCGAACCATCGGAGAGCATCATGTTGAAGGTGCCGTGGGCGGCGATGCGTGGCGCCAGTTCGCCGAGCGCCGCGCCGAGATCGGCCAGCGCGGGGCGTGTGTCGCCGAACCGGCCGCGCAATTCCTGCAACAGCCAGCAGAACGCGCGTTCGCTGTCGGTGGTGCCCACGGGCCGGTAGGGGCCATCCAGTGCGGGATTGAAGTCCTTCAGGTCGCCGTTATGGGCGAATACCCAGTAGCGGCCCCACAGTTCGCGCATGAACGGATGGCAGTTTTCGAGCGCTACCTCGCCCTGCGTGGCCTTGCGGATGTGGGCGATGACGTTGCGGGATTTGATCGGATAGGTCTTGATCAGCGTGGCCACCGGCGAATCCACGGCCGGCTGGTGATCGACGAAATGGCGCACGCCGGCGCCTTCGAAGAATGCGATGCCCCAGCCATCGTGGTGGACATCGGTGCGGCCGCCGCGCAGGGCGAAACCGGTAAAGCTGAACACAATGTCGGTCGGCACATTGCAGTTCATTCCCAGGAGTTGGCACATGGTATGACGTGGTAAGGTATTGCCGACCGTCACCTTACCACAAGGTGCGCCACTGGAAGATCCGGGCGCGCGGATCGTGTGTGGATCAGTGCCGGATCAATGCAACAGTACGGGCTGGCTCATCAGCGAATCGTAATTGCCGAGGAATTCGTCGATTTCCTCCATCGTGGGTTCATTGGCAATGAGCTGGTTGACGTCGCGCCGGAAGTTTTGCGCCAGTACGCCGGCAATGAAGATTTCACGCTTGCCGCCCTTGTCGACGATTTCGTAGCCACCGAAGCGCAAGGATTCGAGATCGCGATCCGGTCCGAACTCGACGACGCTGTACTGCTCGCTGTTGTAGATGAGGTTCATATCGCTTCCTTCTCTCAAGGACGAAACCGGCGGGTTCCGTATTGTTGGGCTTTCCATTTCACTTTCGAGGTGGGGCTGTGGCAGCCCATTTCAAGAGGCGAGCCGGCGAACTCAGGAAGCGAGAGCGGGTGCCGCGACATCGTCGCAGAGGGACAGCAGCGTATCGTAGGGCGGCGCCGACAACATCGCGCGCAACTGTCCGACATGGGTGGCATCAGCCAGGCTGATAAAGAGCTGCGCCGGCGGGCGCCGCAAGAGACGATTCAATGTAACACGCAACACCACGTTACCGGCGCAGCATAGGCAGCCGGGAGCGATGCGGTGCAATTGCACGTGCGGATGATCGGCAAGCGGGGAATGCGGGTCGGCCAGGCCCTCGATGATGGCGGCCACCGCAGGTGTCGAAACTGAAGCCGGAGCGGCTGCAAGGCCTGGTGCGGACAGGCGCGCCGCGATCGCGGTTTCGCGATCGACAGCGCGCTGGCCGGTCACCAGCGTGGTGAAGACTGGGGACCGCAAATCAGACTTGCTGGTTTTTCTTGGCGAGCTTGCCCGGCTCCACGCCCAGCTGCTTCAGCTTGCGGTACAGGTGGGTGCGTTCCAGGCCCGTTTTCTCGGCCACGCGCGTCATGCTGCCGCCTTCGCGCCCGAGGTGGTGTTCGAAGTACATGCGCTCGAACGCATCGCGCGCTTCGCGCAGCGGCAGGTCGAACGACAGGCTGAACATGTGCCCCTCGCCACCGCCGCCACGCGCCACGGCGATGCCGTGCGCCCCTTGGGGCGGCGCCGGCTGCACGCCGAAGCTGGGCGGCGCCGCTTCCTCGACGGGCGGCAGGGCCGCGGGCCGCTGCGCCATCACGGGCGCGCGCACCACTTCCTGGCCGCGCGCCAGGCCCGCCTGCACGGCCTTCAGCAACTTCTGCATTGCAATCGGCTTCTCCAGGAAATTGAGCGCGCCGATACGGGTGGCCTCGACCGCGGTATCGATCGTCGCGTGGCCGGACATCATAATCACCGGCATCGTGAGCAGGCCGTCGCGCTGCCATTCCTTCAACAGCGTGACGCCGTCCGTGTCCGGCATCCAGATGTCGAGCAGGACCAGATCGGGCGCCCCGGCCGCGCGGGCCTGGCGCGCCTGCTGCGCGTTTTCCGCCAGCGTTACCGCATGCCCTTCGTCCCCGAGGATTTCCGAGAGCAGCTCCCGGATACCCATTTCATCATCAACTACGAGAATGTTTGCCATCTATCCCTGCCCTTCTTTTCTTTTTCGCCGGTTGTCCGGCGTTGTGCTGGTCGTGACAACGATTTTATGTGTCCTTCAATATTATGCCAACTGCACCGGTGCCAACTTTAACAGCAAAATCAGTACCGAAGCGCCACAACCGTCCGGATGGTTCTGGATGTCGATCCGCCCGCCGTGCTCGTCGATGATCTTTTTCACCATGGCCAGCCCCAGGCCGGTGCCGCGCGCTTTCGACGTCACGTACGGCTCGAACGCGCGGGCCAGGATTTTCGGCGCGAAGCCGGGCCCATTGTCGGAGATCGACAGGCGCACCGCGATCCGCGTGCCGCCGTCCGCGCTCTGGTAGTGGATCGCTTCGGTAGTCACGTCCACGCGCGGTTCGCGTTTCCCCGCCGCCCCTTCGGGCAGGTCGGCCAGCGCATCCTGGGCGTTCTGCAACAGGTTATGGATCACCTGCCGCAACTGCGTCTGGTCGCCCATGACCATCGGCAGGTAGGGCGCCAGGTGCGAGCGGATGATGTCGTTGCCGTCGCCTGCCACGTACAGGTGCAGGATCTCCTCCACCAGTTCGTTCAGGTCGAGCGGCGTGAGCTGGGCCGGTGGCGTGCGTGCATAGTCGCGGAAGTCGTCGACCATGCGCTTCATCGCCGCTACCTGGTTGACGATCGTGCCGGCGCTCTTGTTCAGCAATTCCACGTCGGCCGGGGCCAGCTTGCTCTCGAGCTTCATCTGCAGCCGTTCGGCCGACAGCTGGATCGGCGTCAGCGGGTTCTTGATCTCGTGGGCCAGCCGGCGCGCCACCTCGCCCCAGGCGATCGAACGCTGGGCCGAGATCACGTCGGTGATGTCGTCGAACACCACGATGTAGCCGCCGCCACCGCCTTCGAGCGGCAGGCGCGACCCGCGCGTCAGCAGGATCAGGTCATTGTCGTCGGGGTTGCTGGCCAAGCGCGGGATCTCGATCTGGCGCTGCCAGTGCAGGCGCTGCACATTGCGGCCGGCGGCCGACTGGGCGCTCTGGGCGGAAAACGCGGCGATCACGGCACCGGCGAATTCATGCATGCCGTCCACGTCGGCCAGCGGCTTGCCGATCAGCGTCACGCCGGCCTTCTGCAGGATCCGTTCGACCGAATCGTTGCAGGTGACGAGCCGGAATTCGCTGTCCAGCACCATCACGCCGGCCGACATGTTGGCCAGCACCGATTCCAGGTGGGCTTTCGCATTCTGCAGCGCGATGCGGTTGCGCTCGACCGCGCTGCGCGCCTCGGAAAGCTGGCGCGTCATCGTGTTGAAACTCTGGGTCAGCGTGCCCAGTTCGTCGGAGCTGGCGACGATGGGGCGCGGCGACAGGTCGCCCTCGGCAACGGCGCGGGTGCCTTCGGCCAGCAGCAGCAGCGGTTGCGCCAGGTCGTTCGCGATCAGGAACGCCGCGGCGATCGCGCCGAACACGGCCAGCAGCAGGGTCAGGGTCAGCGTCTCGATGTACATCCGGCGCAGGCTGTTGCGGGCGACGTAGCGCTCCTTGTATTCGCTGTAGGCGGTGCGCAGCATCTCGCCGTCGTTGGCCAGTTGCGGCGAAACGGCCTGGATGACCTGCAGGTAGCGCGGCGCCAGCCGCCCACCGGAAGGCTGCACCGGGTCCGGCACCGGCATCAGCACGCGCAGGCGCAGCACGTTGTTGGGGTCGGGTGCGGTAGCGGCCGCGCGCTCGTCGCGCGCTTCGCTGCCGCCTTCGGGCACCGCGTACGGCGGCTCTTCCTGCGCCTTGGCCATCATCGCGGCGGTGGGCAGGTCGCCAGCCAGGTTGATACGGCGTTCGCCGACGGCCGACACGATCAGGCCACCCTCGGCATCGACGACGATCGCGCTCTGCACGCGCGGATGTTCCTTGACGAAGCGCGCCAGCGCCGAGGGAGCGGCATAGAACGGCAGCGAGGCAAGTTCCTGGGCCGTCTTGTCCGCCTCCCCCTTGAGCTCCGCCAGCGACGCGTCGAGCGCCGAGCGGCCCAGGTCCAGGCCGGCCTCCAGCGCTTCTTCGACGCGCACGTTGAACCACGATTCGATCGAATGCGACACGAACTGCACGGACACGAGGAAGATCACGAGCCCCGGCAGCACGCCGATGGCGGCGAACAGCATCACCAGCCGCGTCATCAGGCGCGAGCCGAATTTGCCGCTCTTGTAACGGGAATAGAGGCGGAACAGGGAAACGCCGACCAGCAGCAGCAACGCCACGGCGACCGCGGCATTCAGGCCCAGCAGCCAGGAATAATAGCGGTCGAAGAATCCGGAACTGTCGGAAGCGGACGCCAGCAGGAACAGCAGGATGCTGCACACGGCGCCTGCAACGACAAACAGATACCGCAAGGTCTGGTTCACTTACTCCGCCCTGTACTGGAAGGTTCTCTTTTGCGAAGCCAGGTTCCAGTCGCGATTGTTGAAGGCATTGAGCTGGATCGGCTTGGGCAGGTAGTCGCGGTCCATGCCCATGCTGAGGGTAACGTTATAGATTTCGCCGACCTTCAGCGCCCCGCGCGGGGCCACTACCCAGCGCGTGGGGCGCCGGATGAAAAACAGGGCATCTTCCAGGGAATCGAAATTCTGCCGCACGCTGCCCTCGATGCGGACGTGGTACTGGCGCGTCAGCACGTCGTACCACAGCTTGTGGGTGCGCTTGGCGGTCACGGCCTTCTCGTCGAACCAGTACCAGCGCGGCCGCGTAAACGTGATCTGCGTGGCGAAGTTCAGCGCAACGCCGTATTGCAGCGCGTCTTCCAGGCCATGGTTCAGGTCGAACGAGTACGCGGCGGACAGGCGATAGCCCTCTTCCGCCGCTTCGATGTAGGCACGGGTGATTTCGACGGTTCCTTCGGCAGCGCGCGCCGCCTGCGGCAGGGCGCAGGCCAGCATCAGCAGCATTTGCCAGCAGAGGAATCGAACGAATCGGGGGATCACTTGCGCTTGGGTTGGTACTAAGTTGGTTAGGGCCGAAAACAGGGGCTAACAAGCCGGGAGCCACGCCGGAAGCCATGCCGGGGCCAATGAGCCAGGCCGGAAAGCCTGGACTGGCCGGAAATTCCACGCGCCGCCGGAACCATGCATCCCTTCGAACCAAGCCCCTTCGAGCCATGCCTCTTCGAACTATGCATCCTTCTGGAACAACGCGTAAAACAGTCCATCGTGATCCTGTTCGGCCCCGCCCGCGGGCAGCAGCTGACCGGGCGCATCGAGTCGCGTGGCGCGATTGCGCATCGCGAAAGCGGCCGCCTGCGCCTCGGATTCCTGCGGCCACAACGAACATGTCACGAACAGCAATTTACCATTGGGCCGCAGCATCTGCCAAAGATTGTCGAGAATTTGCGCTGAAAGTGTTGCAAGTTGGAGCGTATCGCCCTTGCGGCGCAGCCAGCGGATGTCCGGATGGCGGCGCACGATACCCGAGGCCGTGCACGGCACGTCGGCAAGGATACGGTCGAACGGCTGGCCATCCCACCAGTCGCGGGCCTGGGCCCCGGCCGCCTGCAGCGTGGCCGACAGTTGCAGCCGGTCGAGGTTTTCGCGCACGCGCGCCAGCCGCTGCGGGTCGACGTCCAGCGCCGTGAGGTCGGCATCGGCCAGCTCCAGGATGTGGCCGGTCTTGCCGCCTGGCGCGGCGCATGCATCCAGCACGCGCATGCCGTCCTGAACATCGAGCAGTTGCGCGGCAAGCTGGGCACCGGCATCCTGCACCGATACCAGGCCGGCATCGAACCCGGGAATCAGGTGCACGCCCATCGGCTTGTCGAGGCGTACCGCGTGTTCGCCGAGCCGGCGCGCACCGATGCCGGCCTGTTCCAGTAACTGCAGGTAAGCATCGACAGTGCCCTTGCGGGTATTCACGCGCAGCGTCAGCGGCGGCGCCGCGTTGCCGGCCGCGAGCACCTGTTCCCATTCCTGCGGATAGGCGGTGATGGCGGCATCGATCCACCATTGCGGGTAATTCCAGCGCGCCGTCGGCTGCTGCAGCACATCGGCCAGCAACGCCTCACGTTCGCGCAGGAAGCGGCGCAGCAGCGCATTGACCATGCCTTTCGCGCGCGCCGTATCGGGGTGCGAACCGGCCGCGGTCACGGCCTGGTCGACGACGGTGAAGGCTTCGTAGGGCGCCGGGCCGTCTTCGCCCGCCCCCATCAGCGGCAGCGCGGCGGCCAGCAGCGCGCCCACCAGCGGATCGGGTGCCTTTGGCGCCATCGCGGCCACCAGCGCATCGCTGCGGCCAAGCTGGCGCATCGCGCGGTAGGCCACGTCCTGGATGGCACCGCGCGCTTGCGGCGTGGTGGCCGGATTGGCGAACACGCCCGCCAGCGCCTGCGGCAGCGCCATGCCGCCGCGCACCTGCACCACGGCGGTGGCCGCGCCCAGCAGCGCGAAGGCCAGCGAATCGGACTTCAGCTCGGCCTGGAATTCCGTTTGCAGCCGGGGTTTCAGGTCGCGGTGGTGGCTGGCCCGTGGGCCGGGCGGCGCTTCGGGCCGGGGCCGCGGCGACTCGGCCGGACGCGGTGCCGCCTTGCGCTCCGCTCCCCTGGCGCGGGTACCTTCCCAGGGACTCGATGCAGGGCGCTGCTGAGCCGCGGGCGTGGCTGGCGCAGCGGGTGCGGCGGGCTTTGCGGCTTGCGCTGGCGCCGGCTTCACGGCCGGCTTTGCAACGGGCTTTCCGGCCGGCTTTGCAGCCGGCTTCGCAGTCGCGGCGGCGTTGGCCGGTGCCGGTTTGCGGGCGGCCGGCTTCCTGGTGGCCGGGGCTGGCTTGCTCTTCAGCGACAGCGTCGGGCGCTTGTTCATAACGTTCTTTCGTGGTGCTCTGTCAAGGGCAGGATTGTAGCAGTGCCGCGCACTGTGGGACGCTACTTGTCATTTATCAAAGGGGAACGCAAACCGGTATAATGTCCGATCTTCGAGACGCGTTCTGCGCGTTTTTTACACCGATTTACTTCCGTCCAGATCCGACCGAATCCGCCCATGCTCGCCCAACAAAAACAACAGATCGCCGCCCTGTTCCAGGCCGCCCTCGCCCCCCTGCTGGAAGGCACTTCCGTGACCGCCAACGTGGTGCTCGAGCGCCCGCGCGACCCGGCGCATGGCGACGTTGCCTGCAACATCGCCATGCAGCTGGCGAAGCAGCTGAAAATGAACCCGCGCGAACTGGCCACGAAGATCGTTGCCGCGCTGCTGGAAAATCCCGATGGCAAGGAGCTGGTCGCCTCGGCGGACATCGCCGGCCCCGGCTTCATCAACCTGCGCGTGGCCGACGCCGCCAAGCAGGCCGTCGTCAGGACCGTGCTGGCGCAAGGCGCCGCCTATGGCCGCGGCGAAGCAGGCGCCGGCAAGAGCGTGATCATCGAATTCGTGTCGGCCAACCCGACCGGCCCGCTGCACGTGGGCCACGGCCGCCAGGCGGCGCTGGGCGATGCCCTGTCGTCGCTGTTCGAGGCGCAGGGCTTCGGCGTGACGCGCGAGTTCTATTACAACGACGCCGGCGTGCAGATCCACACGCTGGCCACCTCCACGCAGGCGCGTGCCCGCGGCCTGAAACCGGGCGACGCCGGCTGGCCCGAATCGGCCTACAACGGCGACTACATTGCCGACATCGCCGCCGATTTTCTGGCGAAGAAAACCGTGTCCGCCAGCGATGGCGCGCCGGTCACCGGTTCCGGCGACGTGGAAGACCTGGAATCGATCCGCGCGTTTGCCGTCACCTACCTGCGCAACGAGCAGGATATCGACCTGCAGGCATTCGGCGTGAAGTTCGACAATTACTACCTGGAGTCGTCGCTGTACAAGGACGGCAAGGTGGAGGCGGCGGTCGGCGCCCTGGTGGCGAACGGCCACACGTACGAGGACGGCGGCGCGCTGTGGCTGCGCACCACCGACTACGGCGACGACAAGGACCGCGTGATGCGCAAGACCGACGGCACCTTCACCTACTTCGTCCCGGACGTGGCCTACCACATCGTCAAGTTCCAGCGCGGCTTCACGCAGGCGATCAACGTGCAGGGTTCCGACCACCACGGCACCATCGCGCGCGTGCGCGCCGGCCTGCAGGCGGTGGGCATGGGCATCCCGCAGGGCTATCCCGACTACGTGCTGCACAAGATGGTCACCGTGATGAAGGATGGCGCCGAGGTGAAGATCTCCAAGCGCGCCGGTTCCTATGTCACGGTGCGCGACCTGATCGAATGGTCCGGCGGCGGCGACATCGCCAAGGGCCGCGATGCGGTGCGCTTCTTCCTCATCTCGCGCAAGGCCGATACGGAATTCGTGTTCGACGTGGACGTGGCACTGAAGACTTCCGACGAGAACCCGGTGTATTACGTGCAGTACGCGCACGCTCGCATCTGCTCCGCGCTGGCCAACTGGGGCGGCGACGAGGCGCAGCTGGCCGGCGTCGACCTGTCGCTGCTCACGGCGCCGCACGAGGCGAGCCTGCTGGCCAAGCTGGCGGAGTATCCGGAAATGCTGCAGCGCGCCCAGACCGAACTGGGCCCGCACCAGGTGGCGTTCTACCTGCGCGACCTGGCCGGCGAGCTGCACAGCTATTACTTCGCCCATAAATGGCTGCTCGATGACGACGAGGCATTGAAGCTGGCCCGCCTGGCGCTGGCGGTGGCCACGCGCCAGGTACTGCGCAACGGCCTTGCACTGATCGGCGTTTCCGCGCCGGAGAAAATGTAATCGTTCTGAAAGGACTTCCCGCATAATGAGTTTCCGCTCTTCCCCCCTGCTGCGCACGCGCCAGCAGGGCAGCACGCTGGTCGGTATCATCATCGGCCTGGTCATCGGCCTCGTCATCGCAGTGATCGTGGCGCTGATGATCACCAAGGGGCAGTCCCCGTTCACCGAACGCACGGCACGCGCGAACAAGCCGGCCGAATCGTCCGGCCAGATCGCCGATCCGAACAAGCCGATGTACGGCAACCGCGAATCGGCGCGCAACGCCAACCGCGACTTCGAACGCGAGCAGAAACAGCCGCAGGCGGCGCCCGCACCGGCGCCGGCCGCCGATCCGCTGCAGGCCGTGGTCGACCGGATCCAGAACGGCGGCGAGCCGAAGGCCGGCACGCCGGCCGCACCGGTGCCGCCCAACACGGCCGCGCCACCGACGCAATCAGCCGCCCCGGCACCCTCCCCGGCAGGCGAGGACAAGTGGGTGTATTACCTGCAGGCCGGCGCCTACCGCGAAACGAGCGATGCCGAAGCCGTGCGCGCCAAGCTGGCGCTGCTGGGCTTCGAGGCGTCCGTTACCGACCGCACCACCGATTCAGGCGTACTGCACCGCGTGCGTGTCGGCCCGTTCACGCAGGTCGAGACGATGAACAAGGTGCGCAGCAAGCTGTCCGAGAACGGCGTCGATGTCGCCGTCGTCCGCAACCAGAAATGATGGAGCCCCGATGCGCTTATTGAAGCAGACCTTGAAGCAGATCCTGTCCGCGGGCGCGCTCGCATTCTTCGCCGCCGGCGTGGCTGCCTCGCCGGCCGCGCCGAAGGAAGGCGCCGAGTACAAGGCCCTGTCGACGCCGCAGCCGACCGACAGCGGCAAGAAGGTCGAAGTGATCGAGTTCTTCGCCTACTGGTGCCCGCATTGCCACACGTTCGACCCGATCCTGTCGGCCTGGGTGAAGAAGCAGGGCGACAACATCGTCTTCAAGCGCGTGCACGTGCCTTACAACGAGCGCCTGGCGCCGCAACAGAAGCTGTACTACGCCCTCGAATCGCTCGGCCTGGCGGACGCGCTGCAGCCGAAGGTGCTGGCAGCGCTGCACGGCGGCAGCCAGAACTTCACCCGCGACGAGGAAGTCTTCGACTGGGTGGCGAAGAATGGCGTCGACCGGCAGAAATTCATCGACACCTACCGCTCGTTCGGCGTGGCCGGCAAGGTGCGCCGCTCGGCCGCGCTGATGGAGAGCTACAAGGTCGAGTACTGGCCGCTGATCATCGTCGACGGCCGCTGGCAGGCATCGCCCAGCCTGACGGGCGAAGCCAACAAGAACCTCGATACCGAGGCCGCGCAGCAGCAGGCCACCACGCAGGTGCTCGACTTCCTCGTCGCGAAGGCGAAGGCCGAGAAGAAGTAATGGCCGGCGCAGTGGCCAGGGCCGGCCTGCGCGTGTTCATCACGGGCGCTTCCAGCGGCATCGGCGCCGCCCTCGCCGCCCGGTACGCGGCGCAAGGGGCCACCCTCGGCCTGTTCGCCCGCCGCGAGCCGGTATTGCGCGAACAGGCCGCATCCCTCCCCTTTCCCGAAAAGCACAGCATCCATGCCGGCGACGTCTGCGACCATGCGGCGCTCGCCGCCGCGGCACGCGACTTCATCGCGCACGCCGGCGGCATCGACATCGTGATCGCCAGTGCCGGCATTTCGCACGGCACGCTGACCGAGGTGCCGGAAGACCTGCCGGTGTTCGAAGCGATCATCGCCACCAACGTTACCGCCACGGTGGCCACGTTCGCGCCGTTCATCGAGACGATGCGCGAACAGGGCCACGGCACGCTTGTCGGCATCGCCAGTGTGGCCGGCGTGCGCGGCCTGCCGGGCGGCGGCGCCTACAGCGCCTCGAAAGCGGCAGTCGTCACGTATTGCGAAGCGCTGCGGCTGGAGATGCGCCGGCACGGCATCCGCGTGGTGACGATCGCGCCGGGCTACATCGACACGCCCATGACGCAACAGAACAAGTACCACATGCCTTTCCTGATGACGCCGGAACGCTTCGCCGCCAGCGCGGTGCGGGCAATTGCCGGCGGCGTGCGCTACCGCGTGATCCCGTGGCAGATGGGCGTGGTGGCCAGGCTGCTGCGCTGGCTGCCGGACGCGCTGTATGATCTGGCCTTTGCCCGCGCGCCGCGCAAGGCGCGCAAATCCGCACCATGATCCATTCCACTTCCCCTCTGGACGCCGACAAGATCAGCGCACGCTGCGCCAGCAGCGCATCCCGCGTGGCCATCGAAGCGGTGCCGGAAACCGGTTCCACCAATGCCGACCTGCTGGCCCGCCTGCCGGCCGGCGAACTTTCCACGCCCGTGCTGCGGATCGCCGACATGCAGACGGCCGGCCGTGGCCGTGCCGGCCGCCCATGGCTGTCGGCACCCGGCGCATCGCTGACGTTTTCGCTGGCGTGGCCGTTCAAGGGACCGCTGCAGCAGCTGGCCGGGCTGCCGCTGGCGGTGGGCGTGGCGCTGGCCGAAACGGTGGCATCGCTGGACGTGCCGGTGCAGCTGAAATGGCCGAACGACCTGATGAAGGATGGCGCCAAGCTGGCCGGCATCCTCGTCGAGACGGGTACCGCGCCCGATGGCACGCTGTGGGCCGTGATCGGCTGCGGCATGAACCTCGTCATGCCCGACGACATGGAGGCGGCCATCGGCCGCGCCGTGTCGTCGGCGCCGTGGCTGGCGCGGATGGACCGCAATGCCCTGGTGGCGCTGCTGCTGTCGCGCCTGGCCGCCGTGCTGGCGGAGTTCGACGACACGGGTTTTGCGCCGTTCCGCGACCGGTGGAATGCGCTGCAGGCATGGCGCGGCGAGCCCGTCAATATCCTGGACCAGGGCAACGTCATCCAGCAAGGGATCGCCGCCGGCGTCGACGAAGCCGGCCGGCTGCTGCTCGATACGCCGGGCGGCCGCGTGGCCGTGCTGTCCGGCGACGTGTCGCTGAGGCTGGCATGATGGCGCCATCGACAGTGGACATGGGCGCGCAACCTGCCGGCACCTGGCTGCTGGTCGATGCCGGCAATACCCGCGTCAAGTGGGCGCTGGCCGATGCCGGGGCGCCGCTGGGCCAGTGGCGCGTGCAGGGCGCGATGGCGCATGGCCTGCTCGACACTTTGACCGCCGAGTGGCAGGCGGCGGGCATCGTGCCGGCACGGGTGCTGGCGGCCAACGTGGCCGGTGGCGGCGTGCGCGCCGCGATCGAAGGCGCGCTGCGCGTTTGCGCGCCGGCAGCGTCGGTGGAATGGTTCGCCGCCGTGCCATCGCGCGCAGGCATCGTCAACGGCTATGCCAGCCCCGCGCAGCTGGGCTGCGACCGCTTTGCCGCCGCGATCGGCGTGCGTGCGCTGGTACCTGGCCGCCCGGTGGTGATTGCCAATTGCGGCACGGCGACGACCGTAGATGCCGTGTCGGCGGACGGCAGGTTCATCGGCGGCATGATCCTGCCGGGGCTGCGGCTGATGTCCGGCGCGCTGGCGCGCAACACGGCGCAACTGCCCCAGATCGATGCGGGCACGGCGTTGCCGCCGACGTTCGCGGACAACACGCACGATGCGATCCTGTCGGGCTGCCTGGCCGCCCAGGCCGGTGCCATCGAGCGTGCCGTGGCGGCGCTCGGCGATGCCGCATGTATCATCTCCGGGGGAGCCGCTCCCCTGATCGCCCCGGCGCTGACCGTGCCGGTCCGCCACGTGGACAATATCGTGATGCTCGGCCTGCACGCGGCGCTGCTGGCCGGCGAAATGGATGAAACATGCTGAGTTTGCCATGCTGAAGTTCTGCTTTTTCGCACTGCTGGCCGCGAACGTGGCGCTGTTCGCCGTCGGCCAGGGCCTGGTGGGGGACGTGGCCGAAGGCGAACGGGAACCCGCTCGCCTGGAAAAACAGCTCAATGCCAGGGCATTGAAAGTAATTCCGCCCGCGCAGGCCAGCGTCGCCGCCGCGCTGGCCGCCCCGCCCGGCCCGCCGCCGAAGGATGAAGCGGTGGCCGTGGCCTGCATCGAAGCCGGCAACTTCGTGCTGGCCGACGCGCGTCGCTTCGAGGCCGAGCTGGCAGCACTGGAACTGGGCGACCGCCAGTCGCGCCGCAACGTGCAGGGCCAGGATGTGTCGGGCTACGTGGTCAACATTCCGCCGTTCGCCAACCGGGAAGCGGCCAACCGCAAGGCCGCCGAACTGCGCGCGAAGGGCGTCGAGAACTTCTACATCATCCCCGACGGCCAGCCGATGAAGCTGGCCATCTCGCTGGGCGTGTTCAAGCAGGAAGCAGCCGCGCAAACGCAACTCGCGGCACTGGTCAAGCAGGGCGTCACCGGCGCCCGCATCAGCCCGCGCTATGCCCCGTCGAAGCAGCTCGTCTTCCAGTTCCGCGACATCGGCGCCACCACCCGCGCACGGCTCGAGCAGATCGTCGCGCGCTTCAAGGAACAGCAGCTGCGCAAGTGCCAATGAAAAATTGTCAGTTCACTTCGCGCTGCACGATCAGTGGCTTGAGCTGCAGTGCGGTGGGCAGGCGGGCGGCGGCGGCGGCGGCTTCTTCGCGGGAGCCGTACGGGCCGCCGTACACGCGGTACAGCGAGCCGGCCTGCACCACGGCGAAGTCGCTGCCGCGGGTGGCGCCGGCGAGCCGTTCGCGCATCCGGGCGGCGCTGTTTTCCCTGGCATAGGCGCCCAGCTGCAGGTAGTAGCCACTGGACGAAGGCGCCAACGTGTCCGGCGCGGTATCGCGCGACAGGATGAAGCCTTCCAGCTCGTCCGGCCCCGCGTTTGCCAGCAGCGGCGCGCCCGGCTCCAGCGCGCTGACAGGCACGCCCTCGACGGCCGCGATGACGACGCCGGCCTTGCGTGCAGCCACCATCCGATCGATCTCGTCCGGCATGATGCGCGTGACTTCCAGCTCGCTGCTGCCATTGACCAGCAGGCCCAGTTTCAACGCCGCCGTGTAGGAAACGTCGATCACGCGCGACGACTTGAACGGCCCGCGGTCGTTCACCCGCACCACGACCGACTTGCCTGTCGACAGGTTCGTCACCCGCGCATACGAGGGAATCGGCAAGGTCGGATGCGCGGCCGACATCTTGTACATGTCATACAGTTCGCCGGACGACGTGCGCTGCCCGTGGAACTTCTTGCCATACCAGGTGCCCATGCCACGCACCGTATAGGGTTTGTCGTTCGGGATCGGCTCGTACGTGGTGCCGAACACGGTATAGGGGCGGTTCGAGCGTGGCAGCAGCGGATCGTTGCGCACTTCGGCATCGGGGGTCTGCAGCAGGTTCGGCGGCGGGTTCTCGCCCGGGCCGTCGTCCTTGTAGTAGCCGCCCCGGCCGGAACCGGCCGGCGGCAGCACCGGCACGCCGGCTTCGCGCTGCTTCGGCTTGACCTTGGGGGCTCCCGGCAAGTGGCTGACGACCTCGGGACCGCCGCAGCCGGCCAGCGCCAGCAGCGCCGCCAGCAGCGTGCACGTGCCGGCATTGAACAAGGACCGGCGCGCCATCAGGTCTGCACCAGCTTGCGGTGGCGCTGCACGCTCATCAGGATCCCCGACACGATCCCCAGTGTCAGCAAGGCGGTGCCGCCATAGCTCATGAACGGCAGCGGCACGCCCACCACGGGCAGGATGCCGCTCACCATTCCCATGTTCACAAAGGCATAAGTAAAGAAAATCATCGTCATCGCTCCTGCCAGCAGGCGTGTGAAGAAATTGGGTGCGTTGGCAGCGATCATCATGCCACGGCCGATCAGCAACAGGTACAGCAGCAACAGGAACAGGTTGCCCGCCAGGCCGAACTCCTCCGAGTAGACGGAGAAGATGAAGTCGGTGGTGCGTTCGGGGATGAATTCCAGGTGCGTCTGCGTGCCCTTCGTCCACCCTTTCCCCGTGATGCCGCCCGAGCCGATCGCGATCGTCGACTGGATGATGTGGAACCCCTTGCCCAACGGATCGGCGGTGGGATCGATCAGTGTCATCACGCGTTCGCGCTGGTAATCGTGCATCATCGACCAGGCCACCGGCATGAAGCACGCGCCCGCCACTACCAGCGCGAGCATTGCGCGCCAGGGCAGGCCAGCCAGGTAGATCACCGCGAACCCGGCGGCCACCACCAGCAGCGAGGTGCCGAGGTCCGGCTGTCGCATCACCAGGCCCACGGGCACCATCAGCAGCAAGGCTCCCACCAGGTAGGAGTGCCAGCGCAGATGCCCCTGCTGGTTCTGGAAATACCAGGCCAGCATCAGCGGCACGGCGATCTTGGCCAGTTCGGATGGCTGGATGTCGATGAAGCCGATGTGCAGCCAGCGCCGCGCACCCAGCTTGATGGTGCCGAACAGCGCCACCGCGACCAGCAGCAGCACGGTCACCGTGTAAGCGGGCACTGCGATCCGCATCAGGTTCTGCGGCGAGATATTCGATGTGATCCACATGACGAGCACGCACATCGCGATATTGCGCAACTGGTCCTCGATCTTGCCTTCGATACCCAGGCTGGCCGAGAACAGCGTGATCAGGCTGGTCGTCAGCAGCAGCACGAGCAAGAGCAGCAGCGGCGGATCGAACACCGCCACATAGGGTTTCACGCGCCGCCACAGCGAGCGTCGTTCGTTGATGCGCATATTATTCCCTGTTCCTTGGCGGAATGGCCGGTGCCGCGCCTGGCGCCCCCGCGGCGGGCTGCGATGGCGCCGGTGAGGGCGCGCGGCCGGCAGGCGGAGCCGTCGTCGCCGGACGTACCGGCATCAGCCCCGGCCCGGGCGGCGTCGCGGCGGGCCGGCCAGCCGCATTCGGCGCCGCGCCGGCGACCGGTTGCGCCGGCGTTCCCGCTGGTGGCTGTGCACCAGCCTGGCCCGCCAGCTGCTCGCGTGCCAGCGCCGCCTCTTCCTCGGCGAGCGGGCCTTCGATGGGCTCGAACACTTCGGCATCTTCCTTCGGCACCTTGTCCGTGTTCTTCTCGGTCGGCCGTTTGCCGAGCATGTAGTAATCGAGCACCTTGCGGGCGATCGGCGCGGCCACGGCACCGCCGAAGCCGGCATTCTCCACCACCATGGCAAGCACGATGCGCGGCTTCTCCGCCGGCGCGAATGCGACGAACAGCGCGTTGTCGCGCAGGCGCTCGGCTAGCGTCTTGGCGTTGTACTTCTCGTTCTTGCGAATGCCCACGACCTGCGCGGTACCGGTCTTGCCGCCCACGGTATAGCCCACGCCGGCGAAAGCACGGGTAGCGGTGCCGCCCTGCTCGCTCACCACGCCCACCATCGCATCCTTGATGAGATCGATATTCTGCTGCTTCAGCGGAATGCGGTAGCTTTCCTTTGGGACCGTCAGCGTGCGGGTACGCGTGCCGCCATCCTCGACGATCTTGACGAGGTGCGGCTTCATCACGATGCCGTTGTTGGCCAGGTTCGCCACGGCATGCGCGATCTGCAGCGGCGTGTACGAGTTGTAGCCGGAGCCGTTCGAGACCGAAATCGTGTCGCCGCCCACCCACTTGCCCGCCCGTGGATTCTTTGCGTAGCGCGCCTGCTTCCATTGCTTCGACGGCAGCACGCCGGTCTTTTCGTTATCGAGGTCGATACCGGTCTTCTGGCCGAAACCGAACGGCTTCATGAAGTCGTGGATCATGTCGATCCCCATGTCGCGGCCCAACTGGTAGTAATACGTGTTGCACGACACCACGATCGACTTGCGCAAGTCCACCGTGCCATGGCCGCCCGGCACGTCGTCGCGAAATTTGTGGGTGCCGAGGTACATGTAGCCCGGATCGAAGATCGCCTGCGACGGCGTGCGCTTGCCCGTTTCCAGCGCAGCCAGCGCCATGAACGGCTTGAAGGTCGAACCCGGCGCATAGGTGCCGGACAGCGGCCGGTTCACCATCGGCCGGTCCAGCGACGTATTCAGTTCGTTCCAGCTCTGCGTGTCGATACCGTCCACGAACAGGTTCGGGTCATAGCCCGGCCGCGACACGTAGGCCAGCACGTCGCCGGTCGACGGTTCGATCGCCACCAGCGCGCCGCGCCATTCGCCGAAGGCTTCCTCGGCGATCTTCTGCAGCTCGATGTCGATCGACAGGATCAGGTTGCTGCCGGACGTGGGCGGCTTGCGCGACAGCGTGCGGATCGCGCGGCCGCCGGCGGACACTTCCACTTCCTCGTAGCCGGTGATGCCGTGCAGGTGCTTTTCGTAGCTCTTCTCCAGGCCTTCCTTGCCGATGTAGTCGGTGCCGTTGTAGTTGGCCGAGTCATCGCGCTCCTCGATCGCCTTGGCTTCACGCTGGTTGATGCGGCCGATATAGCCGATCACGTGCGAGGCGGTCTCGCCAAGCGGATAGTTGCGGAACAGGCGCGCCTGCACCTCGACGCCGGGGTAGCGGAAACGGTTCGCCGTGAAGCGCGCCACTTCCTCGTCGGAGAGCCGGGTGCGCAACGGAATGCTGGCGAAATTCTTCGACTCGTCCATCAGCTTCTTGAAGCGGCGGCGATCCTTCGGCGTCACTTCCACGATCAGGGCCAGGGAATCGATCATTTCCTCGAGCGGGATGCGCAGCTTCGACGGCGTGATCTCGAGCGTGTAGGCGGAATAGTTGCGCGCCAGGACCACACCGTTGCGGTCGAGGATCAGCCCCCGGTTCGGCTGGATCGGTACCACGGCGATCCGGTTGTCCTCGGCCTGCGCCATGTAGTCGCTGTGGCGGATCACCTGCAGCCATACCAGGCGGGCTAGCAGCAGCGCGAAGCAGATGAAGACGAGGGAGCCGAGCAGCGTCAGCCGCACCCTGAAAAGGTGCAGTTCGCGCTCGTTGTTCTTCAGCTCTGTCATGATTTGCTATCGGTGCATCAGATCGGACGGGTGTGGTCCTTGTCGACCGCGCGCCGCTGCGGCGCCAGCAGCAGCACCGTGATCAGGGGCCACAGCAGTGCCGACACGAAGCTTTCAACGAAATAGAACCAGCCGGGGAACTTGCCGGAGACAAGGAAGCGCACCAGCAACTGCACCGCCTGTGCCAGCAGCAGCAGCGGCAGCACATGCATCGCCTGGGTGCTGATGCGGAACCACAGCACGCGCCGGTGCATCATGATCGCGCAGTAGGACAGCAGCGTGTACGCCAGCGCGTTCTCGCCGAGCAGCGTGGCATCGTGCACGTCCATCAGCAGGCCCAGGCAGAACGCCGTGCCGATCCCCACCCGGCGCGGCTGGTGCACGCCCCAGAACACGAGCACCAGCGCCACGAAATCGGGCGCGGCGATGAACTGGCCCCACGGCATCAGGTTCAGCAGGAAGGCGGCGATCAGGCTGATCGCGATGAAGATGGGACTGACGGGCAGCAGGATGTACTGTGGACGGTTCATCGGGTCTCCCTCGGCGCTACGGGCGCGGGTGCTGTTGCGGGCGCGGTTGCACGTGGTGCCGGCACTGGCGTGGCGGCCGGCGTCGGCGCCAGCGGCTGCGGTGGCGCCGCGGGCCGCAGGCCGGGCCCGGCCGCGGGTGCCGCAGGTGCATTGGCGGCCGGGGCATTGGCCGCTGCATTGACAGGGACAGTACCGGCGGCGGCCGTGGCGGCCGGATCGGCCGCCTTTTTCTTCTTCACCGGCTTGCTCGTGTCTTCTTCCGGCGGCCGCGGCGGCAGCTCCGGCAGCGACATCAGGACCAGCAGCTGCGTGTTGCGCTCGATGCCGGCCAGCGGCTGGCACACCACGCGGCCGAACATGCCGTTGGCGGTGTTTTCCACCTGCGTCACACGCGCCACCGCCAGGCCCGCCGGATACACGCCATCGATGCCGGACGTGATCAGGATATCGCCCACCACCACGTCGGCATTGGGCGCCATGAAGCGCAGGTCGAGGTTGCCGGACTGGCCGCGGCCGTAGGCCACGCTGCGCAAGCCGTTGCGCAGCACCTGCACGGGAATCGCCTGCTCCTTGTCGGTCAGCAGCGTGACTTCGGACGTGAACGGGAACACGCGGGTGACCTGCCCCACCACGCCCTGGTTGTCGATCACCGGCAGCCCGGCCCGCACACCCTGCTGCGTGCCGCGGTTCAGGATCACCTTGCGGGTGAACACGTCGCGCGCGTCATAGAGGATTTCGGCCAGCATCGTCTTGCCCGGCACTTTTTCACGGGCTTCGAGCAGCTTGCGCAGCTGCGCATTCTCGGCTTGCGTGAGCTGCGCCTGCTGCAAGGTCTGCGCCATGGCGATCTGCTGCGTCTTCAGTTCGCGCACCTGCCGCTCCAGGCCGGACAGCGTGGAAAAATAGGTGCCCACGCCCACCAGCGCATCGCGCGGCAGCATCGCCACCACCTGCAGCGGGTACAGCACGGTACCGACCACCTGGCGCACGACGGTCAGCGCGCCCACGCGCGAATCGAACAACAGCAATGCGATCGAAATGCACGCGCAGATCATCATCTTGGCGCGCGCGGACGCCCCTTGCTTGAAGAGTGGCGGCGGACTGTATTCCATAGATCCTGAAAGGACGCGAGCGGCCGTGCGCAATGCACGGGCCGCCCTGGTATTTCCAACGCTATTGCTAACGCTATGACTAACGCTATCCTAACGCCTGGTTGCGATCACCTGCGACAGTGGACCGCGACCACGATCGTGGCAGCGATCACTCGTAGGAGAAGATCGACCCCAGCTGGTCCATGCGTTCCAGCGCCATGCCCGAACCGCGCACCACGCAGGTCAGCGGGTCTTCGGCCACCAGCACCGGCAGGCCCGTCTCTTCCATCAGCAGGCGATCCAGGTCGCGCAACAGCGCGCCGCCGCCCGTCAGCATCATGCCTTTTTCGGCGATGTCGGCACCGAGTTCCGGCGGCGTCTGTTCCAGCGCGTTCTTCACGGCGGACACGATATTGTTCAGCGGGTCGGTCAGCGCTTCGAGGATCTCGTTCGACGAGATCGTGAACGAACGCGGGATGCCTTCGGACAGGTTGCGGCCCTTGACTTCCATTTCCTTCACTTCCGAACCCGGGAACGCGGAGCCGATCGCTTTCTTGATCGCCTCGGCCGTCTGCTCGCCGATCAGCATGCCGTAGTTGCGGCGGATGTAGTTGACGATCGCTTCATCGAACTTGTCGCCGCCCACGCGCACCGACCCTTTATAGACCATCCCGCCCAGCGAGATGATGCCCACTTCGGTGGTGCCGCCGCCGATGTCGACCACCATCGAACCCGTGGCATCGGACACCGGCAGGCCGGCGCCGATCGCGGCGGCCATCGGTTCCTCGATCAGGTACACCTGCGAAGCACCGGCACCGAGTGCCGATTCGCGGATCGCGCGGCGCTCCACCTGGGTCGAACCGCACGGCACGCAGATGATGATGCGCGGCGACGGGCGGAAGAACTTCGAATCGTGCACCATGCGGATGAACTGCTTGAGCATCTGCTCGGTCACGGTGAAGTCGGCGATCACGCCATCCTTCATCGGGCGGATCGCTTCGATGTTGCCAGGCACCTTGCCCAGCATCTGCTTGGCTTCCTTGCCCACTGCCTGGATGGTCTTCTTGCCATTCGGGCCGCCTTCCTGGCGGATCGCCACCACGGAAGGCTCGTCGAGCACGATGCCCGAGCCGCGCACGTAAATGAGGGTATTTGCCGTGCCGAGGTCAATGGCCAGGTCGGACGAGATGTACCTGCGTAAAAAACCAAACATGAGTATCCTGTAGCGCTTGCCCGCGCGTGGGCAGTTAAAAGTAGCCAGTACTGCGTCGTCCAGTACTGCGTTGTCCTGTAATGCGTCGTGCTGTGGCCGGGCTTGCAAGCGGCTTGCAACTGAGCCCGCAACCGGGCTTGCAACCGGGTCCTGCCTTATATGGCGGCCACCGGGATGCCGGCAACGCATCAACCCGGCATTCTACCTTATAATTCACGGGCTATTTGCCCTGAATCCACTCAAATGTGCGGACCCCGAAGCCTGTGTTTATGCAGGTTTGCCGGGGTTTTAGGGCGAGATGACCGATGTTACAAAAGTCTTTTGAAATCCCCAGTTTCTAAATCCTGCGCTTCGCGCCCGAGAACCATGTCCCTGACAACGAACGACGTAAACCGCATCGCCAAGCTGGCGCAACTGGAAATGGACGAGCAGCATTCCGCGGCGATGCTGGACAAGCTGAACGGCATTTTCGCGCTGGCCGAGCAGATGCAGGCCGTGGATACCGACGGCGTGCCGCCGCTGGCGCACCCGCTGGCCGCGCACATGCAGGTCGCGTTGCGCCTGCGGGAAGACGTGCCGACGGAACCGAACCGCCGCGACGATTACCAGCAGGTGGCGCCGAAGACCGAGGACGGCCTGTACCTGGTGCCGAAGGTGATCGACTAACATTTCGCTGCAGACCCTATGATCATCCATACCAAGACCCTCAAAGAACTGTCCGCGCTGCTGCAGTCGAAAGAGATCTCCGCCACCGAGCTGGCGACCCATTACCTCGACCGTATCGAGGCCAGCGAGCTGAACGCGTTCCTGCACGTGGACCGCGCGCTGACGCTGGCTCAGGCCGCCGATGCCGATACCCGCCTGGCGGCCGGCAATGCCCATGCGCTGACCGGCGTGCCGATCGCCCACAAGGATATCTTCGTGACGCGTGGCTGGCGCTCCACCGCCGGCTCGAAGATGCTGGCCAATTACACGAGTCCGTTCGATGCCACCGTCGTCGAGAAGCTGCATGGCGTGGGCATGGTTCACCTGGGCAAACTCAATTGCGACGAATTCGCAATGGGTTCGTCGAACGAGAATTCGGCCTTCGGTGCCGTGAAGAACCCGTGGGATGCGAATGCCGTGCCCGGTGGTTCTTCCGGCGGCTCCGCCGCGGCCGTGGCCGCGCGCCTGGCACCGGCCGTGACCGGCACCGACACGGGCGGCTCGATCCGCCAGCCGGCGTCGTTCTGCGGCATCACCGGCATCAAGCCCACCTACGGCCGCGTGTCGCGCTTCGGCATGATCGCGTTCGCGTCGTCGCTGGACCAGGGCGGCCCGATGGCGCAGACCGCCGAGGATTGCGCCTTGCTGCTGTCGGCCATGGCCGGCTACGACGAGCGCGATTCGACGAGCCTGGCACCGGAACAGGGCGGCGTGCACGAAGACTTCACGCGCAACCTGAACGAGCCGTTGACGGGCCTGCGCATCGGCGTGCCGAAGGAATACTTCGGCGAAGGCCTCTCCGCCGACGTGGAACAGGCCGTGCGCTCCGCGCTGGAACAGTTCGTGAAGCTGGGCGCCACCCTGGTCGACATCTCGCTGCCGAACACCGCGCTGTCGATCCCAGCGTACTACATGATCGCGCCGGCCGAGGCATCGTCGAACCTGTCGCGCTTCGACGGGGTGCGCTACGGCTTCCGTGCCGAGGGCTACAAGGATCTGCAGGACATGTATAAAAAGACGCGCGCCCAGGGCTTCGGTCCCGAGGTGCAGCGCCGCATCATGGTCGGCACCTATGTGCTGTGCCATGGCTACTACGATGCCTACTATGTGAAGGCCCAGAAGATCCGCCGCCTGATCGCCGACGATTTCGCCAGGGTGCTCTCCGGTCCGGACGCTGTCTGCGACGTCATCATGGGCCCGGTTGCCCCGACCGTGGCCTGGGACCTGGGCTCGAAGGCGGACGACCCGGTGGCGAACTACCTGGCCGACATCTTCACGCTGTCCACCAGCCTGGCCGGCCTGCCCGGCATGTCGATCCCTTGCGGCTTCGGCCAGGGCGACAAGAACGCGAACCGGCCGGTGGGCCTGCAACTCATCGGCAATTACTTTGCCGAGGCGAAGCTGCTGAACATCGCGCACCAGTTCCAGCAAGCGACCGACTGGCACACGCGCGCGCCCGCGGGCATCTGAAGATCACAAGGAAGAACAGCTATGGAATGGGAAGTCGTCATCGGTCTCGAGAACCACGTGCAGCTCACGACCGACTCGAAAATCTTCAGCGGCTCGCCGACGGCGTTCGGCGCCGAGCCGAACACGCAGGCCAGCCCGGTGGACCTGGCATTGCCGGGCGTGCTGCCGGTGATGAACAAGCAGGCCGTCGATCGCGCAATCCGCTTCGGCCTTGCCGTGGGTGCGAAGATCGCGCCGCAATCGATCTTCGCCCGCAAGAATTATTTCTACCCCGACCTGCCTAAGGGCTACCAGATCAGCCAGATGGATGACCCGGTCGTGCAGGGCGGTTCGCTGACGTTCGGCTACGAGAAGGATGGCAAGTTCGTCACCAAGACCGTGAACCTGACGCGCGCCCACCTCGAGGAAGACGCCGGCAAGTCGCTGCACGAGGATTACCACGGCATGTCCGGCATCGACCTGAACCGCGCCGGTACGCCGCTGCTGGAGATCGTGTCTGAGCCGGAGATCCGCTCGGCGCAGGAAGCGGTGGCCTATGCCAAGGCGCTGCACGGCCTGGTGATGTGGCTGGGCGTTTGCGACGGCAACATGCAGGAAGGCTCGTTCCGCTGCGACGTCAACGTGTCCGTCCGTCCGAAAGGCCAGACCGAGTTCGGCACGCGCTGCGAGATCAAGAACCTGAACTCGTTCCGTTTCATCGAGGAAGCGGTCAACGTGGAAGTGCGTCGCCAGATCGAACTGATCGAGGATGGCGGCAAGGTCGTGCAGGCCACCCGCCTGTACGACCCGGATCGCAAGGAAACCCGCGAGATGCGCAGCAAGGAAGACGCGCAGGATTACCGCTACTTCCCCGACCCGGACCTGCCGCCGCTGGCCATTTCCGAGGAATGGATCGAGCGCGTGAAAGCGGCGATGCCGGAACTGCCGGCCGTGATGCGCGAGCGCTTCGTCCATGAATACAAGCTGCCGGAATACGATTCGCTGGTGCTGACGTCGTCGAAGGCGATGGCCACGTACTTCGAAGCCGTGGTGGCGGCAGCCGGCCAGGAGAACGCCAAGGCGGCCGCGAACTGGCTGATGGGCGACGTGTCGTCCACGCTGAACCGCAACGACGTCGACATCGCCGACGCGCCCGTGAAACCGGCGCAACTGGCGCTGATGCTGAAGCGGATCGCCGACGGCACGATCTCGAACAAGGCGGCCAAGGAGGTGTTCCAGGCGCTGTGGGAAGCCAACTCGGACGACACGGCGCTGGTCGATGCCATCATCAAGGACAAAGACCTCGGCCAGGTGTCCGATGCGGGCGCCCTGGTGGCGATCGTCGACGAAGTCCTCGCCAACAATGCCAAGTCGGTGGAACAGTACCGCGCCGGCAAGGAAGCGGCGATCAACGCGCTGATCGGCCAGGCAATGAAAGCCTCGAAAGGCAAGGCCAACCCGGCCCAGCTGACGGAGCTGCTGAAGGCAAAGCTGGCTGGTTGAGCCCACCCCAGCCGAGACCGAAACCGGTGACAGACACCGGTTTTCGAGCAATGTTTCAAAATCAAAACCGGTGACAGACACCGGTTTTCGAGCAATGTTTCAAAATAACTGGTGTCTGTCACCGGTTTTAAAAAAAGGCGCTGCGGCGCCTTTTTTGTTATCTTCTCGGCATGAGAACCCCGATCACCATGCTGCTGGCCACCCTGGCCCTGCCCGCGCTGGCCGGCGAACCCGCCGGCATCCATTTCACCCATCACGACTGGGAAGTCGCGTGCGACAACACCCGTACCTGCCGCGCCGCCGGCTACCAGTCGGAGGAAACCGCAGGCCCCGCCATCTCGGTGCTGCTCGAGCGCAAGGCGGGCCCGGGGCAGCCCGTAAAGGCCATGTTGCAAACGGGCACGTACGACGAGAACGCGCCGGAGCCGAAACGTGCGCCGACGATGCGGATCGATGGCAAGCCGCTGGGTGAGCCCGACCTGGCGGACGACGGCAATTACCGGCTCACGGCGGCGCAAACCGCCGCGCTGCTGGCCGCGCTGCCGAAGAACAGCAAGCTGCAATGGACGGACGGCACCACGACGTGGACACTGTCCGGCAAGGGTGCCGCGGCCGTGCTGCTGAAGATGGACGAGTTCCAGGGCCGGCTTGGCACCGCTGGCGCCCTGGTGCGCAAGGGCGCGAAAAGCGAGGACGCTGTGCCGGCGCCGCTACCGGCGCCGGAAGTATCGCCCGCCTCGGCCGGCTCGACCGAAGTGAACCTGGCGCCGGCCGCACGCACGGCGCTGCTGCGCGAGCTGCGCGGCACGCTCGGGGCCGACGACTGCGATGCCTTGCAGCCGGAACAGCTGATGGCGCTGCGCCTGACGCCGGACAAGCTGCTCATCCACATGCCTTGCTGGGCCGGCGCCTACAACGAAGGCTCGGCCTACTGGGTGGCGAACAAGGCCGCCCCCTATGCGCCCGTGCTGGTGACCCTGGCCGCCAGCGGCTACGCGGCCGGTACCATCAGCGCCAGCCAGAAAGGCCGCGGGCTCGGCGACTGCTGGTCGAAGCAGGAGTGGACGTGGGACGGCCGCCGCTTCGCGCCGACGCTGGCGGCCACCACGGGCATGTGCCGGCTGGTGGCCGCCGGCGGCGCATGGGAATTGCCGACCTGGGTGGCCAGGGTTACCCGCGGCCTGCGCTGAAGTGCTGCCCGCTGCGGTGCTCGCCACCAACGCGCTCCTCGTCAGGGGGCAACGCGCCCCTCGATCGAATCGTCCATCGTCTTGCCGATCGCGGCGCCCACCATGATCTTCAGGCCGGCCACGAGGTTGCCGTGCTTGTTATCCCAGTAGTAGCCATCGGTGGGCACGACGCGGATCAGCGTGATGCGCGGGTCGCCCAGCCCACCCGTGAACCACGTGGCCAGTTCCGGGCTCCACAGTTCGCGGATCCGGTTCGGGTCCGTCGAGATCGTCGCGATACCGTCCAGGTACAGGAAGCCGGCATGTTTCGACGCCTGAAAATACAGGCGCACTTTCGGGTCCGCCGCGACTTCCGCGTTCTTGTGGCTGTCGGCGGCGCTCATGAACCACAGGCTGCCTGCCGCGTCGACATCGAGCACGGACATCGGCCGCGCATCGGTGCCGCTGCTCACGAAAAAGCAACTGGCCGCGTCGTCGACGATGTGCCGGATGCGCTTGACGGCGTCGTGCCCCGCCAGGTCCTTGTGGGTCTGTTCCGCCTGGTTGCGATTGATCGAATCCATGACATCCTCCAGTTCGTGGGAGATTTCGATGCTAGCCGCATTTTGACCGGCGGTATGTGGGGTTTTTAACCTTCCCGTACTTCCAGCATGCGGGCGATCCACGCGCCGATGCCGGCAAAGATGTCATCCCGGTTCAGCTCGTTGAAATTCTCGTGGCGGTTGTGCGCCTCGATGCGGCAGGTCAGCAGGTGCGGCGGCACGGCGCGCAGCAGCTGCACGGTGGCGTTCGTGTCGGCCAGCTGGTCCTGCCCCGCCAGCACGGCATACAGCGGATGCCGCCATCCCGCCAGCGACAGGCCGCGCTGCGCCCGCTGCAGCGCATGGCCGAAGCGCACGGTGATCTCGCTGGCGCGAATGCCGTCCGCCTCGTCGCGGTGGTGGCGGGCCGTGATGGCCGCATCGTGCGTGAGCACGTTGGTCAGCGGTGCCAGCGGCACTTTCATCGCCGGTGCCAGCCTGGCCAGCACGGTGGACAGCCTTTGCAGCACGGCCGGCACGGGCACCGCGTTCACGTAATAGGGAGAAGAAAGAATGAAGCCGGCAACGCCGTCGCCGCCCCGCAGCCCGAACGTCGTGGCGACCAGGCCCCCCATCGAATGCCCGATGACGAACACGGGAATGCCCGGCCAGCGCGCGCGGATCCAGTCGAGGAACAGGCCGGTCTCTTCGACGAAGATGTCGAAGTCGGGAATATCGGCGCGCTTGCCCGCGCCATGGCCGCACAGGTCGAAAGCGGCGGTGGCGATATGCCGGTCGCGGAAGTACAGGGCCAGCGTGACCCAGTCGCCCGCATGGGCCATGCCGCCGTGCAGCGCGAGCAGGATGGCCGAGGGCGCCACGGGGGCTGGCGGCTCCCAGATGTGCACGGTGCGCGGGGCGCCGCCACGGCCGGGGAAGGTGTCGAGCCGGTCTTCGGAAAAGCGCATCGGCCCGTGATGGTCGGTCTGTGGAATCGGTCTGTGGAGTCAGTCTGTGAATCAGCCCGTGATACTGAGCGTGATCCCCATGTTGACGAACAGGGTCAGATCGGCGATCGAGAAATCGAGCGCGTCGTCCGGCCCCACGTTCGTGACCGCGATGCGCAGTTCGGCGGCCAGCGGCGGCATGTCGAACGTGATGCCGCGCGCCTCGCATTCGTGCAGCCAGGCGCGCAAGTGGCGCATCATGGCGACCGGGTTCGCGTCCTGGCCCAGGTCCACGTAAAAACCGGCATCGATGCGCACGCGGCCATCCGGGCGCACGTCGCCCTTCTGCCAGCTGTGCTCGGGCTCGCTGGGCAAGCCGTCGCGCACGTCGGCAACGAATGCTTCGTCGCCATAAACCTTCAGGGATGCCTTGTTCATCGCCGCCTCCTCAAGTTGTCGCTACTTTGGTTGCCTCTATTTAAGCACAACGGGAGGAGGATGCGAATGGGGCAGGAATGTTCAATGAACGTTCAATGAACGCTCAGGCAGCGTTCAGGAAACGCCGTACCGGTCGCGGTAGGCGGCCACCGCATCCTTGTGTTGCGCCAGCGCCGGATCGGCCGCCAGGTAGCCCAGCAAATCGGCCAGGCTGCCGATCGAGATCACGGGAATGCCATAGTTCCTGCTGACTTCCTGCACGGCGGACAGTTCCGACACGACACCATCCTTGCCACCCCGCTCCATCCGGTCCAGCGCGATCAGCACGGCGCACGGCTCGGCGCCGGCGTTGCGGATCATCTCGACCGATTCGCGCACCGAGGTGCCCGCCGAGATCACGTCGTCGATGATGACGACCTTGCCGGTGAGTTTCGCGCCGACGAGGGTGCCGCCTTCGCCATGGTCCTTGGCTTCCTTGCGGTTGTAGGCGAACGACGTGTTGCGGCCCTTGCCGGCCAGCGCCATCGCCGTGGCCGAGGCCAGCGTGATGCCCTTGTAGGCGGGGCCGAACAGCATGTCGAACTCCACGCCGGAATCGAGCAGCGTCTGGGCGTAGAAGTCGGCCACTTTCGCCAGCGTGGCACCGTCATGGAACAGGCCCGCGTTGAAGAAATAGGGCGACTGGCGCCCCGCCTTGGTGGTGAATTCGCCGAATTTCAGCACTCCCGCCGAGACGGAAAACGCGATAAACTGTTGCCTCAACCCGTGTTGCCTCAAATCATTCATATGCTGGTCCTGTTTCTAAAAGTGCCCGTATTTTAATCCATGCCAAAGATCATCTCCGCCAACCTGAATGGCATCCGCTCCGCCGCCAAGAAGGGCTTTTTCGACTGGATGGGCACCCAGTCCGCCGATTTCATCTGCGTGCAGGAGCTCAAGTGCGTTGCCAGCGACATGACGGACGAGTTCCGCAATCCGCACGGCTACCACGGCCATTTCCACTATGCCGAGAAAAAAGGGTATTCCGGAACGGGCGTGTACAGCAAGACCGAGCCCGATGCGGTGAAGATCGGCTTCGGCAGCCCCGAATTCGATGCCGAGGGCCGCTACGTGCGTTGCGATTTCGGCGACCTGACGGTCATTTCCGTGTACTGCCCGTCCGGCTCGTCGTCGCCGGAACGCCAGGAAGCCAAGTTCCGCTTCATGGACCTGTTCCTGCCCCACCTCGTCGAACTGCGCGCCGAAGGCCGTGAAGTCGTCATCTGCGGCGACTGGAACATCGCCCACAAGGAAATCGACCTGAAGAACTGGAAGGGCAACCTGAAGAATTCCGGCTTCCTGCCGGAAGAGCGCGCATGGCTGACGCGCATCTTCGACGAGTGCGGCTACGTGGACGTGCACCGCGGCCTCGACCCGCGCCCGGACCAGTACACGTGGTGGAGCAACCGCGGCCAGGCCTACGCGAAGAACGTCGGCTGGCGCATCGACTATCATGTGGCCACCCCCGGCATCGCCGGCTGCGCGCAGGCCGTTTCCGTCTACAAGGACGTGAAATTCTCCGACCACGCACCGCTGATCATCGAGTACCAGCGCTGACCGCCAACCGGCGTACTACAGGGTGCGCCGGCTTTCAAAATAGCGCCATTCCCCGGTCAGCGGATCGGGAAAGCCGATCGCCCGCGCCAGCAGTTTCAAGGGCGTGGACACATCCTCGCCCTTGCACGGCAGCGCCACCGGGTAGAACGCATCGTTGACGATCGGGATGCCCAGCGCGGCCAGGTGCACGCGCAGCTGGTGCTGCCGCCCGGTGTGCGGCCACAGGCGATACAGCACGTGCTCGCCCCGCTGCTCCACGATATCGATCATCGTTTCCGAATTCGGCTCGCCCGGCGCTTCCTTCATCGTGAAGAATTTATCGCCCTGCACCATCCGGCTGCGGTAGCTGAACGGGAATTCGCGCCCCGGCAGCGGGCCGGCCAGCGCCTCGTATTCCTTTTGCACGACACGCTGCTGGAACAGCGACTGGTAGGCGCCCCGGCTGTCGAGGTTGCAGGAAAAGACGACCACGCCGGCCGTTTCGCGGTCGAGCCGGTGGATCGGCACGAGTTCCTCGATGCCGAGCTTCGCGCGCAGGCGCACCAGCAGCGTCTCCTTCAGGAAGCGGCCGCTGGGAATCGTCGGCAGGAAATGCGGCTTGTCGGCCACCACGATGTGCTCGTCCCGGTACAGCACTTCTTCCTCGAACGGAATCGGCGCTTCGGCGTCCAGCTCGCGGTAGTAGAAGATGCGCAGGTTGCGCTTGTAGGGCGAATCGGGCGCCAGCGCCCTGCCCTGCGCGTCGACCACGTCGCCACGCGCCATCCGTTCGCGCCATTGCGCCTCGGTCACGGCGGGATAGTTGGCCACCATGAAGGTAATCAGGTCGGGCCAGTCGCCCTCGGGCAGCCACAGGTAGCTGGGCGTGACGCCATCGCGCATGGGCAACGGCGCCTTGCCGTGGAACTTGACGGTGGAAGACATGCAGGAAACGGTAAGGCGCGCAGTGCGCTCTATGACTTCGGCAGCGGCGTGGTGCGGTAAGCCGGCAGCTTCGCCACCGTGGTGCCCTTCGTGCGCGCATACACCGGCAGCACCAGCGGCATGCTCTTGTTCATTTCCCCGATGCGGGTTTCGCCGCTCGGGTGGGTGGACAGGAATTCGATCGGCGCGCGCGCATTGACGGCGCCCATCTTCTGCCACAGCGCGATGCCGGCGCGCGGATCGAAGCCGGCGCGCGCGGCCAGGTCGATGCCCACGAGATCGGCTTCGGTTTCCTCGCCGCGCGAGAACTTCAGCACGGCCGCCTGGGCCGCCATGCGTCCGCCGAAATCGGTGAGGTTCGGGTCGATGCCGAACAGCGCCGAAGCGGCGATGCCGCCCACCTTGCCGGCAATTGCCGCCAGTTGCGATTCGCCCTGCCGCTTGCGCGCATGTTCCCGCAGCGCGTGGGCGATTTCGTGGCCCATCACCATGGCCACTTCGTCATCCGTCATGTTCAGCTTCGTGAGGATGCCGGTGAAGAAGGCGATCCTTCCGCCAGGCATGCAGAAGGCATTCACCTGGTCGGAGTTGAGCAGGTTGACTTCCCAGTTCCATTGCGCCGCTTCGGGATTCCAGCGGCCCACGTGCGGGATGATGCGTTTCGCGATCGCGCGCAGGCGCTGCACCTGCGGATGGCTGTCGTCGACCAGCGCGTTTTTCTGGTCGGCTTCCTTGATCAGTGCGTCGTATTGCAGCTTCGACTGCTGGTTGACGGCCTGCTCGTCGGACAGCACGCGCAAACGCGACAGGCGCGTAACCGGAATGCCGTCCGCCGCGTTGGCGGAAGGTGCGGGTTGCTGGGCCGGTGCCACTTGCATGGCAGCGGCCAGGGCGATGAATGCCAGGCTGTGTTTGAGTGTTTTCATGATGGATATCCGTACGACCGTGGACATTCTGACAAATTTCACGGTCGTTTGCCACACGATAACACACGCCGCTGCCGCCCCGCTGCCATCGCGCCTGTGATCGTCAGCGCCCGTTCTTCTTGCGCAGGCGGAACACGGCCAGCTCTCCCCGCAGGTTCGGCAGGAAGTCGACGATCCGCCCTTCGGCCAGCGCCACGTATTCCAGCACTTCGACACCCACCTCGGCGGCGAGCGCCCGGAAGTCCTCGATCGTTGCGCAGCGCACGTTAGGCGTGTCGTACCACTGGTACGGCAGGGTCTTCGACACGGGCATCCGCCCCTTCAGCAATGCCACGCGGTGCGGCCAGTAGGCAAAGTTCGGGAACGACACGATCGCCTCGTTGCCGACGCGGACGATGTCGCGCAGCAGCGCCTCCACGTGCTGCATCATCTGCAGCGCGGAAAGGCACAGCACCGTGTCGAACGAATTGTCGCCGAACAGCGCCAGGCCGCCCTTTTCGAAATCCTGCTGGATCACGCGCACGCCGCGCTGGGTGCTTTCCAGTACCTTGTCGTCGGCCAGTTCCAGGCCATAGCCAGTGCAGCGCTTGTCGCTCTGCAGGTAGTCCATCATGAAGCCGTCGCCGCAGCCCACGTCCAGCACGTGCGCACCGGGCTGTATCCAGTGGGCGATGAAGGCCAGGTCGGGGCGCGTGCGTTTCAGGTCGTCGAACGTCATGCCGCACCCCCTTTCGATTCGGCGGCAATCTGCGTGAAATACGCCCGCACCATGCCCATGTAGCGCTGATCCTCCAGCAGGAAGGCATCGTGGCCGTGCGGCGCATCGATTTCCGCGTAGGTAACTTCGCGGCGGTTGGCCAGCAGCGCCTGCACGATCTCGCGCGAGCGCTCCGGCGAAAAGCGCCAGTCGGTGGTAAACGACGCCAGGAAGAACTTCGCCGTCGTTTTCGCCAGCGTGCGCGTCAGGTCGCCATCGTGCACGCGCGCCGGGTCGAAGTAGTCGAGCGCCTTTGTAATCAGCAGATACGTGTTGGCGTCGAAGTACGTGGCGAACTTGTCGCCCTGGTAGCGCAGGTACGATTCGATCTCGAAGTCGATACCGAAACCGAATTTGTAGCTGTTACGCATTTCACCGCTTTCCGCCATGTTGCGCAGCTTGCGGCCGAATTTCTCGGCCATGTCGTCGTCCGACAGGTAGGTGATGTGGCCCACCATCCGAGCCACCTTCAGGCCGTTCTTCGGCACCACGCCGTGTTCGTAGAAATCGCCGCCGTGGTAATCCGGGTCCGACAGGATGGCTTGCCGCGCCACGTCGTTGAAGGCGATGTTCTGCGCCGACAGCTTGGGCGTGGAAGCGATCACCACGCAGTGGCGCAGCCGGTCCGGGTACATGATGCTCCATGCGAGCGCCTGCATGCCGCCCAGCGACCCGCCCATCACGGCGGCGAACTGGCCGATGCCCAGGCGGTCCGCCAGGCGGGCCTGGGCAGATACCCAGTCTTCCACCGTTACCACGGGAAAGGCGGCGCCATAAGGCTTGCCGGTGGCCGGATTGGCGTGCATGGGGCCGGTGGAGCCGAAGCACGAACCGAGGTTGTTCACGCCGATGACGAAGAATTCGTTCGTATCGACCGGCTTGCCGGGACCGATCATGTTGTCCCACCAGCCCACGTTCTTCGGGTCGTCGGCATACCAGCCGGCCACGTGGTGCGAGGCGTTGAGCGCGTGGCAGATCAGCACCGCGTTCGATTTGTCGGCATTCAGGGTGCCGTAGGTTTCATACATCAGCGTGTAGTCGCGCAGCGACGCACCGCTTTGCAGGGGCAGGGCTTCCGCGAACGCCATGGTTTGCGGAGAAACGATTCCTATCGAGGACATGTTTTCGAATTATTGGATTGTGTACTGCGCGGCCCCACGGGCCAGTGATGATGGCGGGGCCCGAATGAGGGCACCCGCTATGGTTTCTACATCGTTTGCAGCGACAGGACGGCATCCGCGATGACGTCCGGGTCCATGGAACGAAGTATCTTGCGCGTATGCGGCAGGATCCGGGCCATGTCGGTATTGAGGATCTCCTGCTTCACCGACAGCAGCTGCGCCGGGTGCATCGAGAAATCGCGCAGGCCCATGCCGAGCAGCAGGCGGGTGAGCTTCACGTCGCCCGCCATCTCGCCGCACACGGCAACATCGATACCGGCCTTGTGGCCGGCGGCTATGGTCATCGAAATCAGTTGCAGTACGGCGGGATGCAGGGGATTGTAAAGGTGCGCCACCTCATAATCAACCCGGTCGATGGCCAGCGTGTACTGAATGAGGTCGTTGGTGCCGATCGACAGGAACTTCATCTTCCGCACGAACATCGGCAGCGCCAGCGCGGCGGCGGGGATTTCGATCATGGCGCCCACGTCCACGTCCGCGTCGTACTTGATGTTCGCTTCGCGCAGTTCGGCCTTGGCCAGCTCGATCATGGCCAGCGACTGGTCGATCTCGTGCGAATGCGCCAGCATCGGGATCAGGATGCGCAGCTTGCCGAATGCGGAAGCGCGCAGGATGGCGCGTAGCTGCGTGAGGAAGATCTGCGGCTCGGACAGGCAATAGCGGATCGCGCGCAGGCCCAGCGCCGGATTCAGCGCGGTGTGCTCGGTGGTGTCCAGCGGCTTGTCGGCGCCGATGTCGAGCGTGCGGATCGTGACCGGCCGCCCTTTCATCGCCACGACGGCGCGCCGGTACTGCTCGAACTGCTCGTCTTCGGAAGGCATGTCGCTGGCGCGGCCCATGAACAGGAATTCGGAGCGGAACAGGCCCACGCCGTTGGCGCCCGCTTCCAGCGCGGGGCCGCAATCGTCCGGCAGCTCGATGTTGGCCAGCAGCGTGATCGCCGTGCCATCCTTCGTGACGGCGGGTGTCTTCTTCAGCTTCGACAGCTTTTTCCGGGCGCGCTGCGCGGCCAGCTGGCGTTCGCGGTACTGTTCCAGCACCAGGGCGCTGGGGCTGACGATGACCACGCCGGCATCGCCGTCGATGATCACCCAGTCATCCTGCTCGATCAGGCTGGAAGCCTGCGCCACGCCGACGGCGGCCGGGATATCGAGGCTGCGCGCCACGATGGCCGTGTGCGAGTTCTGCCCGCCCACGTCCGTGACGAAGCCGATGAACGAGCGATCGCGGAACTTGAGCATGTCCGCCGGCGAGATGTCGTGCGCCACCACCACCATCTGCGCCTGGAATTCGTCGTCGTCCGGCTCCACCGGCACGGGCAGCGGCTCGCTGCCCAGCAGCACCTTCAGCACCCGCTCGGCCACCTGCTGGATGTCGACCTTGCGCTCGCGCAGGTAAGGATCCTCGATCTCGTCGAACTGCGCCGACAGTTCCTCGATCTGCGTGACGAGGGCCCACTCGGCGTTGTAGTGGCGGCTGCGGATGATGTCCAGCGGCGCCTCGGAGATCATCGGATCGGAAAGGATCAGCGCGTGGACGTCGATGAACGCGCCCAGCTCGGTCGGCGCATCCTTCGGCAATTCGTTCCACAGCGTTTGCAGTTCGCGGTGCACGGTGGCCAGCGCCGTCTGCAGGCGCACCACTTCCGCTTCCACGTGCTCTTCGGCGATCAGGTAATGCTTGACGTCCAGCGCGGCCGGCGCCAGGATCTGGGCGCGGCCGATGGCAATGCCGCGCGAAACCGGAATGCCGTGCAGTGTGAACGATGCCATCGGTGCTCCCCGGTCAAACGGCATTTACTCGCCTTCGCCGAACTTGTCGTTGACCAGCCCGGCAAGCGCGGTGATGCACTCCTGTTCGTCGGCTCCGTCCGCTTCCAGCGTGACCTTGGCCCCCTTGCCGGCGGCCAGCATCATGACGCCCATGATCGATTTCGCATTGATGCGCCGGCCATTGCGGGTCAGCCAGACATCGCTCTTGAACCTGGCGGCCAGCTGGGTGAATTTGGCCGAAGCACGCGCATGCAGACCGAGTTTGTTGACGATTTCGAGTTCTTGCTGAATCATGTTTTCTTGTTTGTCTCGTTGACCCGAATTGTTCAATTGACCCGGATTGTTTAATTGACCCGGATTCGGTTATCCACCCGCACCGCCCCGCTCTGCGCGCCGGCCAATGCCATTTCCACCACCACGTCGAGCGTATCCATGCGGTAGGTGATCGCCCGCAGCAGCATCGGCAGGCTGATGCCGGCGATGACTTCCACATGGCCCGCGTCGGCCAGCCGGTTGCAGCAATTGGCCGGCGTGCCGCCCTTCACGTCGGTGATCACCAGCACGCCGGAACCGTCGTCCAGCCGCCTGATCGCCGCCGCGGCCAGCGCCTGCACATCGCCCAGGTCCTGGTCCGCCACCACGTCGATCGCTTCGAGGTGCTCGACCTTGTTGCGGAACACGTGGGCCACGGCCGCCAGGAATGCCTCGCCCAGCGGCGCGTGCGTCATCAGTAGAATGCCAACCATATCCGTCCCCGTCAGGCCGCCTGTTCGACCGCGTCGATGAACATGGCGGCTACCTGGAAGCCGGTCTGCTCCGTGATCTCCTGGAAACAGGTCGGGCTGGTGACGTTGACCTCCGTCAGATAGTCGCCGATCACGTCCAATCCTACCAGCAATAAGCCGCGCTCGGCCAATACCGGACCGATCGCCTCGGCAATTTCACGGTCGCGTTCGGTGAGGGGCTGGGCCACGCCGATGCCGCCCGCCGCCAGGTTGCCGCGCACCTCGCTGCCTTGCGGAATGCGGGCCAGCGAGAATGGCACCGGCTTGCCGCCGATGACGAGGATGCGCTTGTCGCCCTTCACGATCTCGGGGATGTAGCGCTGCGCCATGATGGTCTGGCGGCCGTTTTGCGACAGGGTCTCGATGATCGAGCCGAGGTTCAGCGCATCGGCCTTGACCCGGAAGATGCCCGTGCCGCCCATGCCGTCCAGCGGCTTGAAGATCACGTCGCCGTGTTCGGCATGGAAGGCGCGCAGGCGCGTTTCATCGGACGTGACGATCGTGGGCGACGTGAACTGCGAGAATTGCGCGATCGACAGCTTTTCGTTGTGGTCGCGGATCGCCTGCGGACTGTTCAACACCTTCACGCCCTGCTTTTCGGCGAGCTGCAGCAGGTAGGTGCCGTACACGTATTCCATGTCGAACGGCGGATCCTTGCGCTCCAGGATCACGTCGAATTCGCCAAGGGCCACGTCTTCCGACGGCGCCGCCTCGTACCAGTCTTCCTGCCCGCCCCCCGTCATGGTGATGCGCGACACCCAGGCGCGGACGATGCCGTTCTCGAGCGCCATGTGGCGCTGCTGGAACGCGTACACCTCGTGGCCGCGCTTTGCAGCCTCGGCCATCATCGCGTACGTGGAGTCCTTGTAGATCTTGAAGTTCGCCAACGGGTCGGCAAGAAAAGCGATTTTCATGGGCACATCCATTCTGGGTAATGGCTGATTCTAGCCGAGATTGCAAAGCGCCATCGGTCCAGGCCACCACCCGCCAACGTGTGGCCCGGCACAAACCGGTGACAGACGCCCATTCCCTTGAAACATTTTTTCAAAACTGGTGTCTGTCACCGGTTTTCGGGAAACATCGGGCGCCTCAGTACACTTCGGGGTTCGGATCGGTGCGTTCCATTTCCAGCGACGCGGCCAGCAGCGCCAGCCGGGCCACCACGCCGTACACGTAGAACCGGTTCGGCGCGGCGGTGCCGGGCTTGGCCTTCAGGTCGGGCACGGCGTGCTGCTGCGCGAACGCCAGCGGCACGAACTCCGAGCCCGGCGCATTCAGGTTCTGGTCCACGCCGCGCTCCGCGTGCACGCGGTAGAAGCCGCCGACCACGTAGCGGTCGATCATGTAGACCACCGGCTCGGCCACCGCATCCTTGATGCTCTCGAACGTGGGCACGCCTTCCTGGATGTTCAGATCGCTGATGACCTGGCCATCCTTGACCACCGACATGCGCTCGCGCTGCTGCGGCGACAGGTCCTTCAGCTCGGCCGCGTCGCGGATGCTGATGATGCCCTTGCCATACGTGCCCGCATCCGGCTTGATGATGACGAACGGCTTTTCCTTGATGCCGTATTCCTTGTATTTCTTGCGGATCTTGGCCAGCACCGCGTCGACATTGCCTGCCAGGCAATCCTGGCCTTCGCCCGATTGCAGGTCGACTTCGCCGCAGCGGGCGTGGAACGGGTTCACCATCCACGGGTCGACGCCGATCAGCTTGCCGAATTTCTTGGCCACCTCGTCGTACGCCGTGAAATGGTTGTGCTTGCGGCGCATGCCCCAGCCGGCGTGCAGCGGCGGCAGCAGGCTTTGCTCGTGGATGTTTTGCAGGATGTCCGGCGTGCCGATCGACAGGTCGTTGTTCAGCAGGACCGTGCACGGGTCGAAGTCCTTCAGCCCCACGCGACGGCCGTTGGCCGAGCGCTCGAGCGGCTCGACGACCAGCATGTTCCCATCCGGCAGCGCCAGCGGCGTGGGCTGCGTGATGGCCGGATCCAGGGTGCCGAGCCGCACGTGCAGGCCCGTCTGGCGGAAGATCTGCGCCAGGCGCGCCACATTCTCCAGGTAGGTGGGATGGCGGTTATAGCTTTCCGGGATCACCAGCAGGTTGCGGGCATCGGGGCAATACTTGTCGATCGCGGCCATCGCTGCCTGCACCGACAGCGGGAGCATTTCGCTGGCCAGGTAGTGGAAGCCGCCGGGGAACAGGTTCGTGTCCACCGGGGCGAGCTTGTAGCCGGCGTTGCGCAGGTCGACCGAACAATAGAACGGCGGCGTGTGTTCCTGCCACTCCAACCGGAACCAGCGCTCGATGGCGGGGGTGGCGGCCAGGATTTTTTCTTCGAGATCGAGCAGCGGTCCGGTCAGGGCCGTGACGAGGTGGGGAACCATGCTTACTTCCTTGTAGTGATGGGCGAACTGCGTGCCCGCCTTGCAAATCTGAAGGCGGATTCACCAAATCAGGGCAAAAACGCCATTTTAAAGGTGCACAAAACAAAAAAGCGCCCCGGAGGGCGCTTTTGGCGGTAAAACCGCGGTGTTGAGCGGTTGTTGAGCGAGAAACCGCGTGCAATCAGATGTGATACGCCGTTTCGCCGTGGCTGTTGATGTCCAGGCCTTCGCGCTCCTGCTCTTCCGGCACGCGCAGGCCGATGACGATGTCCACCAGCTTGTAGGCGATGAAGGCCACGATACCCGACCACAGGATCGTGACGCCCACGCCGATCAGCTGGGTGATCACCTGGCCGCCGATCGAGTAGTCGGCCGATGCCTTGTTGGCCACGTAATCCCAGATGCCCTGCCCGCCCAGCGACGGGGCGGCGAACACGCCCGTCAGCACCGCGCCCAGGATACCGCCCACGCCGTGCACGCCGAACACGTCCAGCGAGTCGTCGGCACCCAGCATGCGCTTCAGGCCATTCACGCCCCACAGGCAGACTACGCCGGCCAGCAGGCCGATGACCAGGCCGCCCATCGGGCCGACGAAGCCGGCGGCCGGGGTGATGGCCACCAGGCCGGCAACGGCGCCGGACACGGCACCCAACATCGACGGCTTGCCCTTGAAGATCCATTCTGCGAACAGCCAGGACACGGTGGCGGCAGCGGTGGCCAACAGCGTGTTCACGAAGGCCAGCGCGGCGATGTCGCCCGCTTCCAGCGCGGAGCCGGCGTTGAAGCCGAACCAGCCCACCCACAGCAGCGAGGCGCCGATCATCGTCATCACGAGCGAATGCGGTGCCATCGATTCACGGCCGTAACCGACGCGCTTGCCCATCATGTAGGCACCCACCAGGCCAGCGACGGCGGCATTGATGTGCACCACGGTGCCGCCGGCAAAGTCCAGCGCGCCATGGCCCCACAGGTAGCCGCCCTTGGCGGTCACGGTGGCCAGCGAGGCCGCATCGGTGATCGCATCCGGGCCGCTCCAGAACCAGACCATGTGCGCCATCGGCAGGTAGGCAAAGGTGAACCAGATCACGATGAAGGCCAGCACGGCGGCGAATTTCGCGCGCTCGGCGAAAGCACCGACGATCAGGCCGCAGGTAATGGCGGCAAACGTGCCCTGGAACGCGACAAAGATGAATTCGGGAATGACGACACCCTTGCTGAACGTGGCCGCATACGCGAACGTGCCGGCGACGGGGTCATAAATGCCGTTCAGCAGCGCGCGGCTGAATCCGCCGAAGAACGCATTGCCTTCGGTGAACGCGATCGAATAGCCGTACAGGCACCACAGCACGATGATCAGCGAGAAGATCGTGAAGATCTGCATCAGGATGGACAGCATGTTCTTCGAGCGCACCAGGCCGCCATAGAACAGGGCCAGGCCGGGGACCGACATCATGATGACCAGCAGCGTGGCGACGAACATCCAGGCGGTATCGCCCTTGTGCGGCGTGGGGGCAGCGGCTGGTGCCGCTTCGGCGGCGGCCGGTGCGGCGGCAGCCGGTGCCAGGGCGGGCGCGGCTTCAGCCGCGGCGGGTGCGGCAGCCGTTGCGGTGGCAGCCGGCGCATCGGTCGTGGCCGCATCCTGCGCCCAGGCCGGCGCAGCGCTGAACGCCATCAGCATGGCTGCCCCGGCCAGCCATTTGGTGATCATTTTCTTCATCTGATTCCCCTTTTTTTGTCTTTAAAGAGCGTCGTTGCCGGTTTCGCCGGTACGGATACGGATGACCTGCTCCAGGTTATATACGAAAATCTTGCCGTCGCCGATCTTGCCCGTGCGGGCAGCCGTTTCGATGGCTTCGATGGCCTGCTCGACGATCGCGTCGTCGACCGCCGCCTCGATCTTGGTCTTGGGCAGGAAGTCGACCACGTATTCGGCGCCGCGGTACAGCTCCGTATGGCCTTTCTGGCGACCGAAGCCCTTGACCTCGGTGACGGTGATGCCTTGCACGTTGATCGCGGAGAGGGCTTCGCGCACCTCGTCCAGCTTGAACGGCTTGATGATGGCGGTAATCATTTTCATGGCAGGCCTCGTTTTATATCAGAAGGTTTTGGACAGGGTCAGCACGGCGCCGGATTTCCCCAGATTCTTGCCGTTCGGTGCGATGTAGGCTTCGGTATTGGTATCGACATAGGCCAGCGATACGGTGGCGATGCCGAAGTCCTTGGTCACGCCCACTTTCCAGTCGGTGTAATCGGCGGAACCGTTATTCTTCACTTTCTGGTGACCCACGTGCAGGTTCAGGATGAAGCCTTCGCCCAGGTCCTGGTTGACGGATGCATCCAGGTACTGGCTGTTCTTGCTGTCGGCAAAGCCGAACAGGTTCGTCAGCGAATGGGAGTATTTCAGCGTGGCGGGACCGAAGCCCACCTGGCCGTACAATTCGAACGTGTTGGCGCTGGTGGGCAGCGAGTTCGATGCGTAGATATAGCCGAGGCCGCCGACGTCGTACGTGAAGCCGGAGCCGAGCTCTCCGCGCTTGCCCGCGTACACGTCCCATTCGACGCTGCCGTCGCCGCCGCCGTCCTTGACCCACTTGATGGTGGACAGCCAGGTGCCGGCATAGAAACCTGTCGGGTTGTTGACCCAGTCGGCGCCGCCCTGCAGCGCGGGTTTCAGGCGTGTCTGCGAAATGCCGCGGTAACGGTAATCGCTGGTAACGGCCGCGTTGAAGCTGATCTCATTGTCCGGTTTCGCCTCGGGTGCCGCGGCGGCTTCCTGTGCCTGTGCCTGGCCTGCCGCGATGCACGCGAACAGGACGGCGATGGACAGGGCGGAGCGCTTGCTCGGGTATGACATGGCGATTTCCTTTTGAGTGAACTTTTATTGCGGTTTAAAATTCGTCTGACTCGTTGTCCCTTTAGCTAAAGCAGAATGCGTGCCAGCAAATAGTTGCTGAGCCGATAGCCAAGGCCCGGAGCGCGACGCCTCTTCGCACCAAATAATCTTCGTACTGGCACCATTGTGGTGCATTCGTGCGAAAAAACTCACCTGGAGCCCATCGTGGACATGAACGCCTTCTTTACCGACCTGCAATCCAAGATCAACAACGTCATCGAGAACTCGCCTGCCAAGGACATTGAACGCAATGTGAAATCAATGATGACCCAGGGCTTTTCCAAGCTGGATCTGGTAACGCGCGAAGAGTTCGACATCCAGGCACAGGTGCTGGCCAAGACCCGCGCCCGCCTGGAATTGCTGGAGACACGCCTAGCCGAGCTCGAGGCGAAAATCGCCGCCGAGAAAGCACCGCTGTAACGGTTTTCCTGCCTTATCGCGGCGCAAGGCCGCGCCCGCTGCAACAGCCTACGATGCAAGATCGTCTTGTCCATCCACAGCTTGCAGCGGGGAATCATGAGCCTGGCCGTCCTGAAAAGCCGTGCGCTGAACGGCATCGAAGCCCCTGAAGTCAGCGTCGAGATCCATCTCGCCAATGGCTTGCCGGCATTTCACATCGTTGGGCTGGCCGAAACCGAGGTCAAGGAAGCGCGCGACCGTGTGCGCGCCGCCATCGTCAACGCCGGCTTCGACATGCCGAACCACCGCATCACCGTCAGCCTGGCGCCGGCCGACCTGCCCAAGGAATCCGGCCGGTTCGACTTGCCGATCGCGCTCGGCATCCTGGCCGCTTCCGGCCAGATCCCCACGCCGCCGCTGTCCCGCTACGAATTTGCCGGCGAACTGTCGCTGACCGGCGAGCTGCGGCCGATCCGCGGCGCGCTGGCGATGACGTTCGCCATGCAGCGCGCACGCGCGCGCGCTGCCTTCATCCTGCCGCTGGCCAACGCGGACGAGGCGGCGCTGGTCGACGGCGCGGCGGTGTACCCGGCCGCCACGCTGCTGGAAGTGTGCAACCATTTCTGCGCGGCGGACGATTCCGCCAGGCTCGCCCGGCATCGCCCCTCACCCCAGCCCCAGCTTGTCGAACATGCCGATTTTGCGGAAGTGAAAGGACAATGGCATGCCAAGCGGGCGCTGGAAGTGGCCGCTGCCGGTGGACACAGCATCATCATGGTGGGCCCTCCCGGTGCCGGCAAGACGATGCTGGCGTCGCGTTTCGCCGGCTTGCTGCCGTCGATGACGAATGACGAGGCCCTGGAAGCGGCCGCCGTGCAGTCGCTGACGGGAACCTTCACCCCAGCAGCATGGAAGCGACGGCCGTTCCGCGCGCCGCACCACACGTCGTCGGGCGTGGCACTGGTGGGCGGCGGCAGCGTTCCCCGGCCGGGCGAGATCTCGCTGGCGCATTGCGGCGTATTGTTCCTGGATGAATTGCCCGAATTCGACCGCCGCGTGCTCGAAGTGCTGCGCGAGCCGCTCGAATCCGGGCGAGTGACGATTTCACGCGCGGCGCGGCAGGCCGAGTTCCCTGCACGGTTCCAGCTTGTCGCCGCCATGAACCCCTGCCCTTGCGGCTATCACGGCCAGCTCTGCGGCAAATGCAAGTGTTCGCAGGATACGATCATGCGTTACCAGGATCGCATTTCCGGTCCTCTGCTGGATCGCATCGACATGCAGATCGAAGTCGCCCCGGTGCCGACGGATATGCTGCCCACTGCCGAGGATGGCGAGCCTTCGCAGGTGATCGCCGCCCGCGTGGAGGCGGCTTTCCAGCGGCAGCTGGACCGTCAGAAAAAGAGCAACCGCTATCTTACGCCGCGCGAGATCGACCGGCATTGCAAGCCCGACCGTGCCGGGCAGGACACGCTGCACAAGGCGATGCTGCAGTTCCACTGGTCGGCCCGCGCCTATCATCGCGTGCTGCGGGTTGCGCGCACCGTTGCCGACCTGACCGGTTCGGAAAACGTGCTGGCAAAGCACGTGGCCGAAGCGGTCCAGTTTCGTCGCGTATTGCGCGCATCCTGACACCTGCTCAGATGGCGTCGGGTTCTCGACGCTGCTACCATCGGTGGCATGAGACTTTACCTTTCGATTTCGCTGGCCGTGGCCGTTGTCACGGTCTTGGGCGCCTGCAGCCCGCAGTTCAACTGGCGCGATTACCGCGCCGCCGATGCGCCTTATTCCGTGCTGTTCCCCGGAAAACCGGCAACGCACACGCGTACCGTATCGCTCGGCGGCCGCCAGGCGGCCATGACGATGACGGCCGCAGAAGTCGATGGAACGATGTTTGCCGTCGGCACGACCGAACTGGCGGATGCGGCCCAGGCCGAGCATGCCGCGCGGTCGATGCAGGCGGCCATGGTGCGCAATATCGCCGGCAAGGTATCGAAGGAAACTGCGCGCGCCGATGGCGTGGAACTGGAAGCCCATGGTGCGAACAACGGGCGGCCGATGCAGCTGCACGGCCGTTTTTTGTCCCATGGCAAGCGCGCCTACCAGGTTGTCGTGATCGGGCCGGAACGCGCCGTGGACGCGGAGAATATTGACACTTTCATCCGCTCATTTAAGCTGAACTGAAACGCTGGCGTGCGTGCCGGTGTCTCGCGGCAAGCCGTGATATCGTTGGATCATTACAACAATAGATCAGGAAGCGCCATGTTAATCACATTCAAATCCCAATCTTTTTCCGATGTCACGATGTACCAGGAGCATGCTCAGCGGATCCTGGATGTGCTGAACAAGAACCACACGCGCGGCGTCATCACGGCCGCCGAGGCAGCCCATGCCGTACAACTGCTGGAGCAGGAAATCACGCTGAGCAAGCTGCACCCGGAAGTGGATGCCGGGCACGCCAATCATTCGCACGCCCATCACCTGCCCGAGGAGGATGAGTCCGCGGAAATGGCCGATAAAAACCATATCGGCTTCGCACAACGCGCATTTCCATTACTGGAGATGCTGCGTGCGGCCCGGGATGGTGGCGACAGCATCGTCTGGGGAGTATGAAGTTCCGGCAAAACCGGTGCTTGCCACTGGTTTTGGAAGCGACGTTGGGCAGTGCCTGGCCGAAAAACCGGTGACAGACACCAGTTTTCTGAAATTTTGTTTCCAAAAACCGGTGTCTGTCACCGGTTTTTACTGCTGAAACGGCATTCCCAATGCAAAAAACCCCGCCAGCACACGCTGGCGGGGTTTTTCTATATAACAGCCTGATTGAACCAACTTTCACACTGGTTGCAGCACTATCATCGGCGCAGAGTCGTTTCGCGGTCCTGTTCGCGGAGCGAGGTCGGGCAGTGCCCGGCCGAGCAAAAACCCGGGGCCTGGAGCGAAGTCTGCGCGTACTGCAAAGCATGAGTACAAATGAAAAAAGCCCACTGCGATCACGCAATGGGCTTCTCTCGGAATTACAGCCTGACGATAACCTACTTTCACACTGGTTGCAGCACTATCATCGGCGCAAAGTCGTTTCACGGTCCTGTTCGGGATGGGAAGGGGTGGGACCGACTTGCTATGGTCATCAGGCATGACTTGTA